>JAIPJL010000038.1 GCA_021734165.1 bacterium
GGTTTATGACTTCTCATCCGAAAGATTTGGATGATGAAATAATTGAAGCTCTCGCAACAGGAGGTGTGATCTGCCCTGATCTGCATTTGCCTGTTCAATCAGGATCCGATAGAATTTTAAAACGAATGAAGCGAGGTTATTCACGTTCCCATTATCTCAATTTAGTGAAGAAGTTACGATTAAATGTGCCTGATATTGCCCTTTCAACTGATGTGATAGTTGGTTTTCCCGGTGAAACTGAGGATGATTTTAACCAAACACTCTCGTTGTTTGAAAAAGTTGGGTACTCATCAGGATTTGTATTCATGTATTCACCCCGCTCAGGAACGGCAGCATTTGATTGGCAGGATAGTGTTGAAAAACATAAGAAAACAGCAAGATTGATGAGATTGAATGAACAACTGAAGTCTTCTCGTAGTATAATCTATAAATCTTTAATTGGTAACAAACTTGATGTTCTATTTGAAGGCTTTTCGAGAAAGCATCCGGAACAGATGACAGGACGCACTCGAGAGGGTTATATTGTAGCAGTTGAGAAAGGCGATTTACGGATTGGTGATGAAGCGAAGGTATTAGTTGAAGACAAGAGTGGTTTTACATTGCTCGGTAGAGTATTAACTTAGTGAGGGTAAAAAAATGTGGATTGCACGCTGGACTTTAATAACGATTCTAATCCTTGTCATACTTGGATTAGCGCTGCAGAACGATGACCTGGTTGAGATCAGCCTGTTTAATTGGCATTCCGGACAACTTCCCGTTTATTTCATCTTCTACTTTGCCTTTGCAGCGGGGATGCTGGTATTCCTTTTAATATCAGGTTACTTCCAATTTGTCAGATATATGGAATTAAACCGCTGCCGAAAAGAGATCGCACGGCTTGAGCTTGAAGTGGACAAGTTGAAAAGACAAGATCCCGGTCAAATTTCGCAAACAAATAATGAAAAAATGGAAGTTGAGTAGGATATGTGACGCTCGTCAATTCTTTTTAGCAGATTAGTTAATAACTTAGGATAAGTCATGTGGATTGTTCGTTGGTCTTTAATAGGCGCCATAATATTAGCATTGATTTCTATGTTAGTGATAACCACCAATACGATTGGTGTATCAATATTTGGCTCCAGATCGGTAGAGATACCAATCTATTTGCTTCTCTATTTCTTTTTTGCACTGGGTATAATTCTTGGCGCCGCAAATCATGATGTAAGTAATATTCTTGAGCTTCACTTGAGCCGCAAGGAGTTAAGGGAATTTAAAAAAGAACGAGCATGGAGTCACAAAGAGCTTATGCAACTTAAGGAGGAGATCAACTGGTATAAAGACGAGTTATGGAAGCTCGGAAGCGATCCCAATTTGATAAAATCACTTAAATGCAAAGAAAAGGCAGACAAACAAAAACCTGATGATGAGAATCAGAGACTTTTAAAAGTGGAACAGATAAATTCCAAGAGTGAAGATTTAGATGATCCGGATGAGAAGTATATGAGAATTGCTGAATTAGCATCTTCTGCTATTAAAAATGTATCGAGTCCCAAACCGGTAATTGAGCAAAGAATCATTCCGGTTACCGATAAAGTAGTTGAAATTGCTTCACCAGAAACACCTTCCGAAAATGATAATAATGAATTAACGTCAACTGAAGTGAATGATGAATCTAAAGGTAAATTTGAACTGAAAAACAAGAGTGACAGAGAGGACAATAAGAGAACTCAAGGTGTTACGGAAACCAATGAGGAAACTTAATAATATACAATTAGTTAAGAAATTATCAGGAACATTTCTGATGAATTTTCGTCTTAAATATCTACTGATTGTATTGATAACAATGCTTTCAACAAGTGTGGGATTTTGCATTGATGAGAGTTGGCTTTTTGAGAGGTTTGAGGCTGGGGATGTTGATACCATACGAGCTTTATTGATTGATTTGCCTGAAAATACAGCGGTTGGTTCTTTCTTCAGAGGCGTTTTTGAAACAGACGCCGAAAGAGCGCGTTTTTATTATGATCGCGTATTAACACTTTGGCAGGGTTCCGAGTCTGAAGCATGGGCGCTGGAAAGGCTTTGGCAATATCATTGGAGTACAGGAAATACAGCTCAAGCTGAACGGTATTACGGATTTTTAAAACAACGCCACCCGGGACATGCTTGCTTAACTAAAAAGCCTGATTTCTCGACTGGTTCTAATGTTTCAGAACTTAAATATGAGCTTGAAACTTTTTCAAAGAGACAACAATCAAGGAATGGTAATTATTTAAAGCATGGAGAATGCCCCTGGCGTATTCAAATTGGCGCATTTAGCAAATATGCCGGCGCGCGAGCAACTGCTGACAGGGTGAGAAAGTATGGAACGGTTGACCTGGTTGAGAAAGTCAGTAATGGAAGGAAACTGACGGTTGTAATGGTTGGGTATCTACCTGACAGAAGAGAAGCGCAAATCCTGGCTGACGAAATTCTACATGAAACCGGATTGAAGGGCATTCCCGTAATGACGGAGGATGAGTAATATAATTCGGAGTAACAAAGCTTGCTTCGTTATCAGTTAGACGGGTTTGTTGCAGCCACGCTGTCGGACTTGAACAAGTCCGACTACAAATTTGAGAACATGACTCGTTCAGATTGTCTGGACAGGTAAATTTAATAAAGCACAACTTATTTGAATGTAAATGAGTAAAAGCCAAAATTCAAACAAACATACAAGGAAAACTTCATGAATCTGCTTAAAAAATTAGTTGAAATGACCGGAGTTTCCGGTCGTGAGGAAAGAGTACGTCAGTTTATCATAGATGAAATGACGCCACTTGTTGATAATGTCTATACAGATACACTTGGTAATGTCATTGGCTTGAAAAAGGCAAAAGGACCAATGCCAAAAGACGGACGTAAGAAGATTATGCTTGCCGCACACATGGACGAAATCGGCTTTGTGGTCAGCTATATTGACGATAAGGGATTCCTGCGCATGCAGCCTGCCGGTGGCTTCGATCCCCGCACTTTGATGGCGCAGCAGGTTACGGTTCACGGCAGGAAAGATCTTCGCGGCGTTATCGGTTCAAAACCTATTCATATACTGACCCCGGAAGAGGCAAAAAAGCCTCTTGAGATCAAAGATTATTTCGTTGACCTCGGTCTGCCGAAGGAAAAGGTTGATGAACTGGTAAAGATCGGTGATCCGATTACTATGTACCGCAAGTTTGAGAAACTCGGAGACTGTTTCACTTCAAAGACATTTGATGACCGCGTCGGCGTCTATTGCATGCTTGAGGCAGTCAGAAATATAAAATCCTGCCCGGCGGATCTCTATGTTGTAGCCACAACACAAGAGGAAGTTGGTTTAAGAGGCGCTTTTGCAGCTTCTTCAGGAATTGAGCCCGATGTGGGTATCGCATTGGACGTCACGCTTGCCAATGACGTACCCGGCGCAGACGGACCCAGCGAAATCTCAAAACTTGGAGCAGGAACATCGCTTAGTATTATGAACGGCGCTTCAATAGCAAATCCTAAACTGTTTAACCGGATGGAAGAAATTGCTATGGAAAAGAAGATCCCTTATCAGAAGGATGTTCTACCTCGCGGCGGTACGGATGCAGGCGCTCTGCAGAAAGTCAAAGGCGGCGCCGCAGTAATTACGCTGTCAATCCCCTGCCGATATGTGCATTCAACAGTTGAGACAGTTCATAAGGACGATGTTCAGGCAACAACTGATCTACTGGCAGCGTATATTGAAAATCCGGGTGATCTGAACTACGTTCTTTAAAGAGAGCTAACTGTGCCACACTTCCAGCAGCCTATAATTTTGAGAAGGTTAAAGTATATTTCCATTTCCCTGCAAAAACAAAATAACGCTGTCAGATACATCTGGCAGCGTTATACATTCAAGCAGGATTGTTAAATAGTGATTGAATCCGTATCATCTATTCAACTATCGAAGTGCAAGATTTATTTAATACAGCGAACGAAGCTTAACGCTCACTGTATATATCCACACTATTATCAGGGATGATCTCGGTTTCAACAATCTGAATTTGTGGATCAGCAGAAACCTGTTCTTCTTCACCTTCTTCTTCAAGTGTGTCATCAAATGAATCTTCATTGAATTGATCTTCTAATTTCTTCTTCTTTTTGAAGATTACATCAACCAAAGACTGATCAGAGAAGAATCCACCGCTTGTTTGCTCTTCAATCTCCTCGGCAAAAGTAGTTTTTTTCTGGGCGAGTGAAGAATCCAGTACTTTTATCTTTCGTTCTTTGAGTACAAATTTTGGTTTCTCAATCTTCCCTGCCTGGATGCAGCGAGTGCAAACTTTAATCTGTTTTGGACTACCGTTGATTACCACGCGTATATGCTGGAGATTGATTTCCCAGCGGCGTTTATTGCGGTTGTGCGCATGGCTGACACTGAAACTGGCTTTCGGACCGCGACCGCAGATTTCACAAACTTTAGACATGATGAACCCGATATTTAAGCAGGTTTTACTTAACCTGATTTGAGCACGAAAACATACAATCACATAAGATAATATCACAAATCTAAAAAATCAACAATATCCTAAGATTAGGATAGGTGATTGGAAACTTCCTGAAGGATTTGTACTCGCTCCGATGGCAGGAATAACCAGTTCACCTTTTCGCAGGCTTTGCAGAAGTTACGGAGCTGGTCTTCTCTATACCGAATGTATTTCTGCTGAGGGTGTGCGCAGGCAGGGCGAGAGAAGTCTGGTATTAGCTGATTTTCATCCTGACGAGCGTCCTATTGCAGTGCAGTTGTTCGGTCATGATCCTCAGCAGTTTCACAATGCTTCTGCAATTATTGCCGAGCGATACAAACCGGACATGATAGACATCAACTGCGGCTGCCCGGTGAAACGTATGACGAAACGCGGTAACGGCGGTTCCCTGATGAAATCACCCGATCTGATCGGCAGGATTATCGAGGCTGCAATTAAAGGCTCAGGACTGCCGGTATCGGTCAAACTCAGAAGCGGATATTATCCGTCAGAAGAAACCGCGCCGGAAGCTGCTTCTATTGCAGAGGATGCAGGCGCTTCACTAATCGCAATTCATGGACGCTATGTTAAGCATGGTTTCAAGTCAGCAGTTGATTTGGATGTGATTGGGCGAGTTAAAACTGCCGTTAAACGTACTCCCATAGTAGGTAATGGCGATATAAAATCGACGCATGACGCCGAAATGATGATGAAACAAACGGGCTGCGACAGAGTAATGATCGGTCGGGCTGCATTTGGCAGACCTTGGATTTTCAAGACTTCAGGTGATACGGAATTCACTGAATCTGAGCCTTCAGATACTGAGAAGATAGACATTCTATTGGAGCATTACCGCCAGATGCTTGATTATTTCCCTGAAAAAAGCGCAGTTCCCAAAATGCGAAAGCACATCGGCCGGTACACGCGCGGGATGCGAGAATCTTCTAAGCTGCGTGTTGAGGCTATGAAACTCAGCAATGCCGGAGATGTGATTGGGTTGATTAAAGAGTTTATGAAAACAATATAAGCGTATACTTGTCACTTGCTACTTGTCACTTGCTACTTGTCACTTAATCAACAATAATTTCCTTGTAAAACTAACTCCTCCAGCCTCCATTTTGCAGAGGTACATACCATTGGCGTAATCCTTCGCATCCCAGGTCAGACTATGATTTCCGGCGTTCAGTTGATCATCAAGCAGCGTCGCAACCGATCTGCCGTTCAGGTCGAAGATTGTAATGGATACATCGCTGTTAACCGGAAGCTCAAAGCAGATGTTTGTGAATGAATTGAAAGGATTTGGATAAGCCGGTTGCAGAGCGAATACGCAAGGATGAGGGTTGAAAGACTCGGACGGCACGGAAACCGGATCGGGACATGTTTTAAAGAGCCAGGAAACTCTATAGTTTGACAGTCCACCGCCGTGTTTTGAACCAGCTAAAAGGTAACAATTATCCTCTGTTTGGATTAATGACCTGCAACTTACATTTGAACCTATAACAAAAATTCTCGACCAGAGGGAATCTCCATCTGCGTTAGCCTTTAATAACCATATTGTAGATTGCCATACTCCTGTACCCGTTGCATCAATACCACCTGCTAAAGCATAACCTCCATCAGCAGTCTGAATCATTGAACTACACCATTCACTTCCGTATCCTCCAAAGTTTTGTGCCCAGAGTAATTCACCATCTTCGCTTGTTTTTACCAGCAAGAAATCAGATTGTCTTGGACCGTATATACGTGTGTATGTCCTTCCAGCCAAAACGAAGTCTCCGTCTGTCGTCTGAGTTATTGAACAGCAGAAATCCGTATCTTCTCCGCCAAATGCCCGCGACCAGAGCAAGTCACCTTCGGCATTGATCTTAACCATCCACATATCATCTTCTCCAGCACCGAAGGATGTAGTATATCCTGCTAAAGCATAGCCTCCATCAGCCGTCTGAATTATCGAAGTACATACATCGGTAGTATCTCCCCCGAAAGTACGCGACCAAAGTGAATCGCCATCAGAATTGGTCTTTACAAGCCACATATCACGTTCCCCAGCACCAAAGGATCGTGTATATCCAGCTAAAGCATAGCCACCATCTGTTGTCTGAATTATTGAATTACAACTCTCATAATCTTCTCCCCCAAATGTCTTCGACCAGAGGGAGTCACCATCTTCGTTAGTTTTAACAAGCCACATATCAGCTTCTCCGGCACCAAAGGATTGTGTATATCCTGCTAAAGCATAGCCACCATCCGTTGTCTGTATTATTGACTTGCACCCATCAGAAGGTTGTCCTCCAAACGTTCGCGACCAGAGGGAGTCGCCGTCTTCATTAGTCTTGACCAGCCCCATATCACCTCCGGAATATCCAGCTAAGGTATAACCACCTTCTGCAGTATTAATCACTGAGAAACAATCACCATAACTTGAGTAAGTCCTCGACCAGAGGGATTCCGGTTGGGCGTGGATGGTGCTTGTTAGTGTGAATAGGAAAAGTGAGAGTATGAGGAATGTGTTGCGCATTTTTCCTTCTCCTTTTTAGTTGGTCTCTTAACCGAGTAAAAACTTAAATCAATCTAAAATCATATATTAAAAGATAGTATAGTAATTTTATAAATGCAAATTTTTCAATTCCTAAATCTTATTTCTGCATAATTGAATATCCTTTTTATATCGGATGGTTATAGAAATAATTCGCTCTCACGGTTCAGAAAAGGCATTTTTATATGAGAAATCGAAGATGATTTACTATATTAACAAGTTAATGATTAAGTTAAAACTCTCTCACAAAGTTAGAGGAATATCATGTTAAAACCTCTCCCCGTCATCCAGGCGCGAGATTTCGATGATGTCTCGGATGAATTTGATTTTGTTTATAGCCACTATTTTAAAACCCGTCGCTGGTCGCTTCTTCCTTCTGATAGAACCTGGCGCCCGGCAACGGATCTTTATGAATCAGAAAGCGAATTTGTCATAATCATGGACATCGCTGGGATTACTGCAGCAGACGTTTCACTTAAGATGCAGGATAAAATTCTTACAATTCGAGGCATCAGGCGCGAGAAAACAGGTGAAACCAAACGACATTTTCATAAAATGGAAATAGATCATGGTTTATTTGAGCGAAGGATAGAGATACCAAAACCTGTTGATCCGGAAAAAACCAGAGCGAGATACTCTCAGGGTTTCCTTGAGATCCATCTCCCTAAAATCGATACGATGTTTTCCGGCAAAGTCATGATTGAGATAAGCTGAGGTAACTATGAGCGAAGAAATTACAGAACCCAAAATACTTAAAATCCCAAATAGACTACCACTTTTTCTGACCGATGATCTTGTGGTTTTTCCGGGGATAATCAGTCCTGTAGCTGTCAGTGATAAACAGCAAATACATATCATTAACAAAACGCTTGAAGACGAGAATAAGCTTATTACGGTAGCTTTAAAAAAACCTGGCGCGAATGGTGGTGCTCGTCTTGGCGATCCATATAATATCGGTTGTGTTGCGTTTGTTTACAAGATGTGGCGCATGCCTGATGAAACGATCCGTATGTTGCTCCAGGGGATAAATAGAGTTAGAATTAAGAGTATTGAAACAGAAAAAGATGATATTCAACAAGCGATCATCGAAAACCTTAAAGATCCTGCTGATGATAATATTCGTATTAAAGCATTAATACGGACTTTGAAGGATAAATTTGGCGAGGTTATCGACAAGCAGCAAAACTTGCCTGCAGAACTGAAAATAGCTATGCTTAATATCATTGAGCCGGGCGCTCTTGCTGATTTTATTGCCTCAAACCTGAATATAACGGTTGATCAGCGCCAGGAGATACTATCCGCCTTAGAGCTTGAAACTCGCCTGACTACCATTCTGCTGATGCTCGGAAAAGAGCTTGATCTCGTGAGACTCGGTGAAAAAATCCAGGGCGAGGTTACTGAATCTATCGAGAAAAATCAGCATGAATATTTTCTCCGCGAGCAGATGAAGGCTATTCGCCGAGAACTCGGTGAAGATCAGGAAAACGTCGAGACCAAGGAATTAGCTGAGCGGTTGAAAGAACTCGACGCTCCTGAGAAAGTTAAAGAAACTGCTGAAAAAGAAATTGAGAAGCTAAGCCGTATGAATCCCGCCTCAGCAGAGTACAATGTTGTAAGGACTTATATTGATTGGTTGCTTGATCTGCCATGGAACATTTCAACTAAGGATACACTGAAGATAAGTGAGGCTAAGATAATTCTTGAACGCGACCATTACGGTTTGCAGGATGTTAAAGATCGCATACTTGAGTATCTTGCAGTTAAAAAACTTAAACCGGACAGTAGGGGTTCAATTGTTTGTTTCGTTGGTCCTCCAGGTGTGGGAAAAACATCTATCGGTAAGTCAATTGCAGAAGCTATGGGACGGAAATTTGTGCGCATGTCGCTGGGTGGTCTGCGCGATGAAGCCGAGATTCGCGGACACCGTAGGACTTATATTGGCGCTCTGCCAGGTCGGATAATACAAAACATCAAGCGGGCAGAATCCAATAATCCGCTTTTTATGCTGGATGAGATTGATAAATTGGGAGCTGATTTCAGAGGCGATCCAGCGTCAGCGATGCTAGAAGTCCTCGATCCTGAACAAAACAATTCTTTTCAGGACAACTATCTTGAACTGGACTTTGATCTCTCAAAAGTTATGTTCATTGTGACAGCAAATTATCTTGAGACCATTCCGCCACCATTGCGTGATAGAATGGAGATAATAAATCTGCCGGGCTATGTTACTCCCGAGAAAGTTCAGATTGCGCGTCGTTATCTGGTGCCGCGTCAAATCGAACAAAACGGGCTCTCCGCCGGGAAGGTTTCTTTTACTGATAAAGCGCTTGAGCAAATTATTGTTTACTACACGAGAGAGGCGGGAGTCAGAACGCTTGAGAGGACAATAGGCAAAGTCTGTCGTAAGATCGCTGTAGATGTAGCCAGTGGATCAAGGAAGAAGTACAAGATTTCAGTTAAGAACGTTAAAGATTATCTCGGAGCGCCAAGAGTATCTCCGGATTTATTCAACCGTAAACCTCGGGTGGGTGTGGCTACCGGGCTTGCCTGGACAGCAGTTGGTGGAGTGATGCTGCGTATAGAAGCCATCTCAATGCCCGGTAATGGTAAAGTTCAGGTTACCGGCAGGCTTGGTGATGTGATGAAAGAATCTGCCAGTATTGCTATATCATATATGAAAGCTCATGCTACAGAATATGAAATACCTAACGAATATTTCAAGCAGAATGATATTCATGTTCATATTCCCGAAGGCGCCACTCCCAAGGACGGACCTTCAGCAGGTGTTACATTAACCACAGCCTTAGCTTCGCTGATAACCGGACGTCCGGTAAGACATGACATAGCCATGACGGGCGAGATCACACTTGAGGGAGATGTTCTACCTATTGGCGGTTTACGGGAAAAATCCGTCGCCGCTGCCCGTGGTCACATGAAAATGGTGCTGTGCCCTGCTGATAACGAGGCTGACCTTGAAGATATTCCCGATATTGTCAAAGAAAAGATGGAATTTCGTTTTGTCAGATCGATTGATGAAGTACTGAATACTGCATTATTACCAAAACAAAAGGTAAAAGCTAAGAAACCCCGTTGAGCGCTTCCGATCAACAATTTGACGAGCGGAATACGGTATTTGCAAGAGAAAACCTCGTTCCCGGATCGCCTGAGTTCGAGGAATACTATCGGGATCACCCTGAGCTGCTTGAGATAGACAACAAAATCCGTTCTCTACCGGGCGAAGGTTCAGGTATGCACACTGCTGATTACAGAATGTTTGGTTCAGCAGCAATGATAATGAAGGAAATAGGCTCTCCTCAAATGGTTGATGGGGAGCCTTCTTCTGTTAAGATAGAACTTCCAAAGTCACAAATTACAACCAAAATCAAAGCCTATGCAAAGCTGCTTGGCGCTGATTTGGTTGGTATCTCCAAGCTTAATCCAGCTTTTGTTTACAGTCATCACGGCAGATTGATCTATCCTGAAGAGCCTTTCGGATCGAAGATTAAACTTGACCATCGATTTGCTATCAGTCTTGGTTTCAGGGAAGATCCGGAGATTGTCCGAACCGCTCCCTATCCGAGTGAGATGATCGAAACAGGAGCTGTTTATTTACGCTCGGCAGTTGTTTCAGTTGTATTGGCGGAGTATATCCGATCACTTGGATTTCCTGCAAGGGCGCATCATTTCCGAAATTACCAGGCGCTGCCGGTTCCAATAGCTGTTGACGCCGGACTTGGTGAACTTGGCAGATGCGGATTTCTGATTACAAAGGAATTTGGCAACTGTCTGCGTCTTTCGACCGTAACAACCGATCTGCCGTTGGAACGTGACAAGCCTGTTGATATAGGCATTCAGGATTTCTGTAACATGTGTAAAATCTGCGCGGAAGTATGTCCGTCAGGCTCCATACCAAAGGGAGATAAAATTAGTGTACGCGGCTTTGAGCGCTGGAAACTCGACGAAGTCAAGTGCATAAGTTACTGGAACAAAATCGGAAGCGATTGCGGAATGTGTATTGGAAGCTGTCCCTGGTCGCTGCCGGACAAATGGTGGCATAGGCTGTCAACCAACTTCGCAACAAGATCACATCTCGCGAGGGTAATCCTGTTAAGGCTGTATCCGATTATTTTCGGTAAATACAAACCCAAGCCAATGCCGGGGTGGATGGAGGCGAGGAGAAATAATTCACAGTAGGACAAGGATTCTTATTTTTCAACCTTGTTTGTGGAAAGTGCCGACATTTGCGTCAGCGGTTATCACTTCAACCTTGCGGAGTATAGTCTGTCTTAAAAAATCCCGAATGCTTTCATTTATCCGGAATTTCTGTAGGAGCTGGACAACATCCGGATTTTTCCCCTGATGTTGGGACTGGCGAAGGACAGCATGATTCTTCCGAAGACGCTCCGAGCAATTGTGCGGCTGCAAGGAGCCCTGCTTTGACGATGAGCTCTGCTGGAATTTCTTCATAGGTTTCAGAGCCGACTGTAACCGTTCTGCATTCTACAACATCGTTGATTATATCACAACAGGAACCACATTCACTCTCACCAACCTCTGCCCCCAGCCACTCCTCCAGTGGACGTTCGCCAATCCATATACGATTTGATTCTGAAATATTTTCGGTAAACGTTTCGGAATCGATAGTATTCTTCTCTAAAACAACTTTTATTCCCATCAATTCCAATGAATTCTTGAGAATAACAAAAGCCTTTTGAAGTTCTGTTTCAGTTGAAGTACACCGTTCGCAGGTCTGGTTTTCATCATCTACAAGACGCTGCCAGCGGATTGTGAGTAATTTCATGTCATTCTCCTCTGATAATTTGCTGCAGGTAGCAGCACAACCATAAACAAACAAAACTATGGTCAGGATAACGAAAATTCGTTTTATCTTTTCACTTCTATTTTGCATGTCGGGCTTGTCCAGATAAAATTGCTTCAGATACAAAAGCGCTGCAGGAAAAGAAAATCCTGCAGCACATTTAGTAAAGAATCTTGTTAGGAATCATAAATCACGAATCTTTAATACGCCTAATCTTCATCCTCCTCCTCTTCTTCCTCATCCATATCTTCCTCATCCTCATCTTCATCTTCCATATCCTCGTCAGATGCCAATAAAACACCATCGGCGCTGTACATAACATCAGTTTCTACATCGTCAAGCATGAACTCAATTTCATAGCACGTAACACCGTCGATGACTTTCATCTCAGCTTCCGTTATTTCCATACCGGGATAGGCTGCTTTGAATGCATCTGTGACCGCAGCAGGGAGCTCTTCTATTGGAATTTCCTTCTCTGTTTCCATCGCCGGAGCGGACTCTTCAGTGGTGGTTTTCTGTTCTGTGGCTTCTTCTTTGGCTTTTTTAGCGCATCCGACGATTGTGAGCTGAACTACAAAGATGATGATCAATAGGAAGGCAATCTTGATAAACCAGTTACTACGGAGCATGGGATACTCCTTTCTGTTTGGCTTTTTGTGTGTTGAGTAGTTTTTGCAAAGATACTAATCTGAAACTCTAAGTGCAATATAATCTTTAATATTATCTTGCGTTTTTATACAAATAGCTGTTATTTAAACATGTGATTAATACGTGCATTGGTTAATATAATGTGTCAGAGGATGCTTTTATCTTCAAAGGATTATCCATCATAAGCTTACTTGAGCGCTCCGAACAGTTTACAAACAGGAATCCACCTAAAACCTGACAACTGCTTGCCCTACTTATTTTCACAAGACGTTAAGTGTTTTTAAGCCAGTCCTGCAAAGCAGACTGAGCTTTGTTGCGTCGAGCTTCATGTTCGCTAATCTCAAGCAGACTTTTATCGTGAATCAGCAGCCTCCAGAATGTCTTACTGTGGTGTTTAATCAAATCTCTAAGCCTCAACAAATACAGTCTGAACTTCCATTTGCCTTTATATTCACGGTAATATTTATTCTTTAGTATTTCATCCGCTGGGAAAACGGCTTTTATTAAAATAGATACCTTCTTTGTAATACTTCTCGTGTTCCAAAACTCCGCAAGATTCGAGGATTTCATCCGCCTCATATCGAGACCCCCGAATAACTGAGCATATACCCATTCCTCAATACCGGGATTAAAATCCATGGGACGTAATTCTCGATAGACTTCATCTGGAGCCTGCACATTCAGAAGTCGTCTTGCCGTATCTAAGGGGAGAAATACGATGTTCGCAACCTGCCATTCGCGCGCTCTGTCAATGACTAATTGCCAGTTGATTCTATTCTCGTAATGTCTGATAATCATCCCAAGATCACAAAGCGCTCTTAAGCCGAGATTCAGAAATAAATGGTATGAGATGTGAAAACAGTGATATATTATCAGATCTTCCGGAGCAAGCGCATAAGCGTTATTACCGCCAATTAAAACAGGTTCTGCCCTTGACCGAATTTTATCCGCATCAAGTGTTTTATCCAGTTTATGAGTATGCAGAAATGTATGAACCTCCAAAGGCACGCCCTGTTTTACAGGCATATAGGTATAGTGAGTTTCTTTAATGTCCTCATCATTTACGGAGTTAATTGGAGTGTAATCATTATTTACCAGCGCATTTTCAACCGCTTCCGCATCATCCTTTTTAATCAATATATCAATGTCCTGCATAGGTCGAACCGAAAAATCGTGATAGACATTTTCAGCGAGATGGCAGCCCTTCAATACAACAACCGGAATGTTACACTCGTTCAACAGCTTAAGTAATTCATAAAGCTGGTTTTGGATGACCACACCTCTGCCGGATGCTTCCATAGAGGCTTTTACGAATCTGCTTCTGATTTCTTCAGAAAGGTCGATAGGATTTTCAAACGATTTCAGACTGCGCCAGATAAAAGGAGTGAGACTCTGAATTATTGCATTATTTAAAATTACATGCCAGCCAGATAGGTCTAATTGCCTCAGATCAGCAGCCTGTCCTTCATCAAAGCATGACCGCAAAACTGTTACAAGCAGTTTATCAGGTTTCTTTAGGTTTGTCATTTACCGATTCTATCAGTTTCCAGAATTCACCGTTAAGAGAAGTAAATAGTGAAAAGGCGGGAATTTTCAAAGCAAGATTTCCGGCAAGATCGAACAGCAATGATTTCCAGAGGCATTGTTCCTTTTTATCTAACCAATTCCATATTCTCCTGCAAATCTGACCTGACGATTGATGAATCAGAGCGGTTGAATTACCCTGACCTAAAGGTTCAATCCTATCCGTATCAGCCTGATGCAGAAAGAAAATTGACTTCACCGGAATGTAAGCGCCGACATCCCAGTTTTTCGGTGAACGATCAAGTAGAAAATTGCTCCATGTTGGGAATGGATGCGCGTTGAATACATTCTCTTTGGTATCGGGAATAAGTAAAGTTTCATCATCACAGAGCGCATTCCAGCCTTCGGGAAGCCGCTTGCAGCAGGTGGTTTTACCAGTGCCGCCTGGAGCAGCTATTATTATACCTTCACCGTTTCGCTCTATTAACGCCGCATGAAGCGGGATTCCATTTGATGACATAGCTTGCTTATAAACAGGCAGCAATGAACTCCACATTTTAAGAATTTTATCTCTATAGCTGATATTATCAGAGAAGCGAACTATCCAGTTATTCGCAAGATTGGTGATCTTCGTTTGAGCGCTGCAAAATGTTAGGGTATATGCTTCTTTAGCAGGACTGGATTTATGAAGCATTAAAATTGAAGCGAACTCGTCTGTTATTTCGCTGGTTTCATCATCTGAAACGATGTTCCAGACTTGATGATTGGATAATTCTAACCTGTAACAGTTATCGGAATCAAGCTCTGACAAAACTACATCCTTTTCCGATCAGCCCGTTTTTAAGAAGGTTATTTATAAACTCCTGGACTTCCGATTCCACCTCATTCGAGACGTCAATACATTCTTCCTTTAATTTAGCGATGATGTTATCCACAGTAATTTCGTCGTTAAGAAGATTCCAGATAGTCTCTCCAACAGGATTAAGACCGAAGGCTTTGCCAGTATCGGGATCGAAAAGTATCGCGAAATCGTCGAAATCATCGCGCATTATCACTTCTGGATTAACGGTTAATTTTTCATCGATTGACGTCAATTGATGGTCTCCTTTTAATGATTATCGTTTCTCAGTCTATCCGTCATGCAAGGACATGCAGCAGTGTTCCAATGGCAGTTCCGTGGTGGTGTCAAACGTCCTCGTTTGACACTCAATTTCTTGTCTGTTAATCTAATTCCTCTCTTAGTTCCGCTCGATATTTCCAGTTTAACAAAAACAAGATTCCTATTAGAAATGCCGGACCGGAAATTGCGAAATAGGCGACTATCGGAAACTTGCCCCACGCATCGATTATGTAAAATGCTCCCATTGCGGTAAATATAATAGCGCCTACCCACTCCCACTTCCAGGAAACGATTAAAACGATCACAATGATTGCTGTTGGAATCATGTGCATCGCCAGTGCGATCAGAATTTCGGCTACACTCTTTCCCGCCTCGAATACATCGAGTGCAAAGAGGCTAATGAAAGCCGCAAACAGGATGCACAGTACCCGCGGTGACCAGTAAAGGACTATTTTAGTGGTTTTATTCATCTGAATTTCCTCCAATCCTTTCTGAAAACCAAATATAAATAGTGATCTTCAGGAGGGAAATACTTTTCGATATTTCTGATCGGGTATTGCTGCCCCTTTTCGAGTCTGACAGCGCCGACAAATTCCTGCATTTTCTGAGACGCAATATTGCTTTTCTTCGGATCAGCTTTTACTGCAAGGCAGTCTGGTTGATTCGTAAAGAGATAATCCACCAGTCCCCGTTTGATCTCCTTTCCATAGCCTTTATTCCAGTATTCGGGCAGCAGTTTGACATCGGTTTTAGATACACAGTTCTCGTCGGGAGTTCCCAGCATACACTCACCAATTCGCCGCTCGTTTTCCTTTCTGATCACAACTAAACGGCAGTTGTATTCCGTCTTATCCTGATTGCTAAACTTCTCGAAAATTTCCTGTTTTGAAATACCCAGTCCATTTGAGAAACCAACATTGGTCATAACTTGTGGATGATTCCACAGCCTGTAAAACATAGCGACGTCTTCGTCGGAGGTTGTTGCTTTGCGGATTAGGAGTCTTTTTGTCTCGAATACAATCATTGTTTACTCATATGGGCGGCACGGACTACTTGTTGTCCGTGTTTCATTACAAGTAATCCTCGCTTAATTGACATACCTCTCTTCAAAGATTTACCACATTTCAATATATTCATCGCGTAAGGGTGATATTCCATCGAAATATGGTTTATAAACATCATTATCAGGATTGTTAGGATCCCAGGCTGGAGTATCTGCCCATCCCACACCAAATTGATGAATGTATCGTCCAATCATAATATAGTATTGCTCATCAATTTCAGAGTTGACCTCTCTCGCCTCCTGAGTCGGGAGTTCATGAGTGAAGCCTTGCCTTGGTAGGTAGGAAATCTTTGTATCCCAGCTTTCAGCAGTCCATGAATAAAGATCACCGCTGTAAGCGCCTGAATCGCCCCATGCAGGCATACGTGCAAGGTCAAATTCATAAAAACGGTATATATTCTCATCATAGTTCTGATCAGCGAAAGCTCTGGCTTCTTCACATGGATAAAGACCACTATCATTCTTGTCATTCATATCACATCCAGTAATAATAATTGACAAGATCAGCAGTGATGTAAACACTTTTAACATTTTATTGTCTCCTGAAGAGTGATGGATACGTGGTCGGGTGAACTGGTTCCTACGCGCTTAATGAATCAAGCCTCGTTACTCCGGTGTGAAACACCGCAATTCCTATCTTCTATTCAAAGATAATCATACCCCAAAAAAGTGTACACATAGTTAAGTAACTTTTTTGAAATTTAGCCTCTCAAAATCTTCCAGGGAATTGTAATTTAAGGCTGAATGTCTCCACATCCGATTGTAAAGGACTACCCTTCGGGATAAATCGTTTTCTGATCTAAAACCTATACTCATAAGTCCTTTAATTTGTGTAAAAAAGCAGCAACTCCATTTTAACACGTTAAACCGTTGGATCAATGGCGGGTGGATTAACCGGAAAATCATCATACCATCCACTGGCGAGTTTAAGCCACAGTTTGGTACTGGTGTCTTCAATTACGTTTGAATTTGGATTCCAGACTTCAATAAAACAATCGTCACTTTCATCCGCGTTAAGGATAAGCGTCTCAAGTGTACTTTTAGAGACTTTCCACTGTTTTCCATATCTCATAATTTTCCTCCTTTATTAGTTATTATTTTGAATTAAGTCAAATACCCGCATTGTTATTGTAAATGAAAGTTATAAGACCAGTTGATTAAAATCAAGTGATCTGGAGTGAAAAGTGACCGCAACATAAGTTTTCTTAATGCCCCCCTTCAGCTCCCCCCTGCTCTGCATGGAGGAAAAAGATTATGGATAATAATGTTTAAAGCCGTTCAAATACGAAAATACATTTAAATCGTATTGTTAGAAATCCTTGAATTCACATTTTTGTCTTGAACTCTTTACCTAAAAACATTGCATTACACTAATGTATATTATATCTTGAATAGACATTATTTTGAATAATACTTCAGGCAATCACACTTTAACAATACTGACAAGTATCACATATCAGACGAGTTAAGCCTGAAGGTAATAAAGGAAATTATATGGAAAACATAGAAGCAAAACTTAAAATCCTAAAAGATATGCGTCAACGCGCCCGGATGGGAGGCGGTGAGAAGCGCATCGAAGTGCAACATGATAAGGGTAAATATACCGCCCGTGAGCGAATTATCAGACTCGTCGATGAAGGCTCGTTTGAAGAGTTCGATATGTTTATGACTCACCGCGGTGTCGGTGATATGGAAGAATACCTCTCGGATGGCGTTGTGACCGGTCATGCAACTGTAAACGGACGCCAAGTTGCAATATTTTCACAAGATTTCACGGTCTTTGGAGGCTCACTTGGTGAGATGTTCGCTAAAAAGATCTGTAAGATCATGGATTATGCTTTGAAGGTTGGAATCCCGGTTATCGGCATGAACGATTCGGGCGGAGCCCGTATTCAGGAAGGCGTCCTGGGACTCGCCGGTTATGCAGACATCTTCCTCAGAAATGTATCCGCTTCGGGGGTTATACCACAGATTTCTGCGATACTGGGACCATGCGCCGGTGGCGCTGTTTATAGTCCGGCAATCACCGATTTCAATATCATGGCTAAGGACATCAGCTATATGTTCGTTACCGGACCAAAGGTTGTCAAGACTGTAACTCAGGAAGAAGTAACAAATGAACAACTCGGCGGTTCAACTATTCATGCAACCAAAAGCGGTGTGGCGCATTTCGTGGCTGAAAACGAAGATGACGCTTTTGATCTGATTCGCAAATTATTGACATTCCTTCCACAAAATAACATGGAAGAAACTCCGCCTGTAAGCTGTGATGATCCGATTAGTCGAATCGAAGATGACCTTAATTATATAATTCCGTCAGATCCAAATCTACCCTATGATATGTCACAGATTATCGAACTTGTGGTTGATCATGGTGATTTCCTGGCAGTACGCAGGCGTTGGGCTCCTAATATAATCACCGGATTTGGACGCTTCAACGGACGAGCCGTAGGTATTATTGCCAACCAGCCGTCTCATCTCGCTGGAGTACTGGACAACAAAGCCAGCCGTAAAGCCGCTGCCTTCATTCGTTTCTGTGACGCATTTAATATTCCTATCCTGACCTTTGTCGATGTGCCCGGTTTCATGCCCGGAACAGTGCAGGAATATGAAGGCATCATCCTTAACGGCGCTAAACTGCTCTACGCGTACGCCGAAGCAACCGTTCCTAAGATAACCATCATAACACGCAAAGCTTATGGCGGCGCTTATGACGTTATGGGTTCTAAACACCTTCGCGGCGACTTAAATTACGCCTGGCCCTCTGCAGAGATTGCCGTCATGGGTCCCGAAGGAGCAGTGAAAGTTCTTTATGGTCGTGAAGCCAAAAATATGGAACCTGAAAAACTCAAGGAGTTTTACACAGCTAAGGAGAAGGAATATCGCGAGAAGTTTGCTAATCCTTATGATGCAGCTAAAATGGGCTATATTGATGATGTAATAGAGCCGCGCAACAGTCGTTTTCGCATCATCAGAGGATTCGTTTCGCTCGTTGGCAAGCGAGACAGCAACCTGCCGCGTAAACACGGTTGTATTCCTCTTTAAAATAGGATTGCGCATGATTTTTAATAACATAATCCAGGGACAGGGAATAACTTTGATGCTGGTAGGAATGTCAGTTGTATTCTGCGCCTTGGTTATTCTCCTTTTTTCGATGAAGGGTTTAAAGGGTATTCTGACCTGGCTGCATCTTAGAAAAATGAGCGAAAAGGGAGTCATACTTGATGGGGTTGAAGCAGAAAGTGCATCAAAACCAGGTGAAATCCCCGCTGTAGTAGTTGCCGCTTTAGCGATGACAATAATTCTCGATGAGGAAGAAGCTCACGATGAAGAATCACTTGTGCTCACGCTTCAGGCAATGAATAAACCCTACAGTAACTGGTGGATGATGAATCCACCCTTAGATAAATAATAATCTGGAAATCCAGAGGCAATAAATGAAGATATATCGTTTTAAAATATTCGGACACAACTTCGAGACAAAAGTGATCCGTCGCAACAAAAACGAACTGGTAATCTCCGTTAACGGACAGGAGTACCAGGCGTTTCTTGAACAGCGTACAACAGGATTTAAACCTCGACCAACCGCAAAAGTTAAAAGACCTGAAGCAATCCCGGGTGAAGCAACGAAAATCACCGCCAAACCAACCGAATCAAAAGGCGCTGGTGTAATTAAAGCGCCAATGCCTGGTCTTATTGTGAAGATTAATGTAAAACAGGGTGATACCGTTAAAAGCGGGCAAAATCTGGTTGTTATCGAGGCTATGAAAATGCAGAATGCCATACAGGCAACAATAGATGGTTTAGTTAAATCTATTGCTGTCAAGGAAGGTGATTCTGTGTTAGAAAGGCAAGAGTTGGTAGTTATAGAGTGATTTTACTCTCCCTTTCGAGTAGCTTAAACTATTTGTTGATTAAAAATAAGAATTAAAGAGTTCCTTTTATGGACATTTTAAATACATTCTGGACATATACAGGTTTCACTCAGCCGGATATCTGGAAAAACCTGATTATGATCGCCATTGGTATCTTCTTCATATTCATTGCAATACGTAAGGATTATGAACCGCTATTATTGATACCAATCGGCTTTGGTATAATCTGCGGAAACATCCCCTTTGTCCACAACGCCGGTTTAAGGCTTGGGATTTATGAGGATGGTTCCGTATTATCCTACCTCTATTTCGGCGTCAAACAGGGTATCTATCCTCCCCTGATCTTCCTTGGTATTGGCGCAATGACTGACTTCTCTGCTTTACTCTCCAATCCGAAACTGGTTTTACTCGGAGCAGCCGCTCAGGTTGGGGTTTTTCTCACTTTGTTGGGAGCGCTAGCGCTTGGTTTCGATCCGAAAGAAGCCGCTGCTATTGGTATTATTGGTGGGGCTGATGGTCCTACTGCAATTTTTACAGCATCAATGTTAGCTCCGCATCTGATGGGAGCAATTGCTATTGCAGCATATTCATATATGGCGTTAGTGCCTGTTATACAGCCTCCGATTATGAAACTGCTGACTTCAGAGAAAGAGCGTCTCATACGCATGAAACCGAGCCGTAGTGTACCCCGTAAAGAAAAAATCATTTTCCCGATTGTGGCATTATTGATAACATGTTTCATTGCTCCAGGCGCTTTACCGCTATTGGGAATGTTGTTTTTCGGAAACCTACTGAAAGAAAGCGGTTTAACCGAAAGGCTTGCTAAAACTGCGGGCACATCACTGATTGATATTGTAACGATCCTGTTAGGGTTGACAGTTGGCGCATCAACTCAAGCTGATGTTTTTCTTACTCCAGATTCGATACTGATCTTTGTGCTGGGAGCTATCAGCTTCTGTATCGCTACAGCAGGAGGGTTAGTCTTTGCTAAAATAATGAACCTATTCCTTAAAGAAGGAGAAAAAATCAATCCTCTGATAGGAGCATCAGGCGTCAGCGCTGTACCGGACAGCGCCAGAGTAGTACACGCAATCGGGCAAGCTTGTGACCGGGATAATTATCTTCTGATGCATGCAATGGGACCCAACGTGGCAGGTGTTATCGGATCGGCAACAGCAGCGGGTATATTACTGTCGTATTTTATTGGCAGGTGAAAAGTTTTTTAGCTGAATTACATGGATTATGGTGGCTATGTAATGCTGTTTGGCACGATCGGCCCTCAAGTAGTGAAGTTATAACCGAATAATAATAATAACTTATACCACTACTCGAAAGTCTTGCATTATTTGAGTTCCTGGCATATTTCAAGTGAATCATGCAAAACGTAATCTGCCAGGTTACTCCCTGCAACTACTGGATTGAACCCTGGCAGTAACTCCCAGGGTTTTCACCTAATGCTTTCGGGAAAGCTATATATTAAATCTACCCTCCATCCGGAGGAAATTACCCACATCAACCACCACCTCCACCACCGCCGCCGCCTTCTTCATTTGGCGCTTTTATAATCATGAAAATAATCAAATCACAGACAAATCCCGCCGCGCTTAAGATCTTCGTCATCTTCTTTTCAGGCTTCAGAGTTATAACATCGATGTCTTTAACAGATATTTTACGAAGTTTCCCCTTTTCATATATTGATATTGACGTAACATTCGATAGTCCTCCCGAAACAATGAAGCTCTCTACTTTACCTGAAAAAATCTCGTATTTACCCAGCTTGACAATAGAGTGAATTCTTCTTATATCTATTTCTTCAAAAGCATTACTGCGTGTATATTTATACTTTAAGTATGCTCTCCTGCCATTGGTAGTAGATTTGAAACTAAATCCACAGAATACTCGCTTCATATTAATTTTGTCTTTAACCGGTTTCAAATAAATAATAACCGTATCACCGATTGCCGGAAGCTGTATTTCTGTTTTTACATTCTGAAGAATCACTGCATAATTAACTCGATATTCATTCTGATCAACAACTCCCATACCATCGTATTTCCCGCTGTATGCCTCACCGCTTCTCAGTATAACGGTAATTTGCTTTCCTTTCTCAATATAGTCAAGATCAAGTAAAGGATTAAGTCTAACCGGTTCTGCTCTGGAGTCCAGAATCAAGCCTGTTCCCAGACCGACAGCGGTACATCCGTTAATTACTTGAATTATTACAAACGAAAAGGCTAAGACAATGCAGAACATTTTAATCATGGTAATTTCCTCAGTCTGTTGACTCTCACTCAATAGCTGTAATTCATTTACGAAGTCATTTAGGCAATCAACAACAGATAACCGAAAAAAGCGCCTAACGCCCAGTTGTTGACAACGGTTTGGATTGTTGTGGATTCAGTCATAAAAATCTATTGTTTTAGAATTTACTTCCTGATTATCAATATACTCTTTACTCGCTACTCCTAACGGATTTTCATCATTTCACCAAAACTAACCTTCTTTCAATATTTACTTTTCCGGGAACAGTTAATCTTGCAAAATAAACTCCCGAAGCATACGCAGAAGCGTCCCATAAGGAACTATAATTTCCGGCTTTAGCATCACCCTGATTTATAACATCTACTTCACGTCCGGTCAGATCGAGTATGACCAGCTTGTAATCAGAAGCAACCGGCATGCTAAAGTCCAGAGAGATCGTCCCATTGAACGGATTTGGATAGGCTGGTTCCAGAGTAAACTCACCAACAACAGGTGTAAGGTCCGGAAATACTGCATGCTCACCCGTAAACCAGTTATATATCGCTGTCAGCGTCTGACCGATAACATCTGAATCATCAGCGCTTTGTGCAGTTTCAAGAGCATAACCGAGATAAACAGTCCTTGATCCGGTCCCTCCATCAACGCGCCCAATCGCAGCATTGCCAATCATTCTGTTGCTTCGCAAATAAATAGCGAATACCCTTCCATCTTTATCGGCAAGCATGGACGACGGAGACTCACTATTGTAAAGATCATTATCAAGCCACATGAACAGATCTTCGTCTAACGGACAATTGCCACCTCCACCCTGCACCGCTTCAGCCCCGATATCATCAGCCTGATGAACAGCCCCAAAATATTCATAGAGTAAATCGGCATTATCATCGTCATCACCGATGTAATCACCGGTCAATAAAACGTTAGCGCCGTTGCTTAGTAACTCGGTTAACTCCCGCCTTTCAGTAGTATCCAGGGGAGGATTTTCTATGCCGGTAAGCCAGATTACCATTTCGTAATCAGTTAGATCTTCAACTGATGGTGATGCTTCGTTTTCAGCAACATCCCACCTTGCCCAGCCCATTTCGGAGGCATCGAGAGCATTGAAAAATAGCTCGTCTCTCTCGGTTCCACCATCATCATCTACTACCATAACCGCAGGATGACCTATCACCATCTCAAAAGTTTTTTCAACCTCAAATCCCGCTGTATCGGAAACAACGGTTACTGTCAGCCAGGTTGTGTGAGGCTGTGCATCATCACCTATAACCAGTACAAATGGTTCATCGCTGTTGGTGAAACTTTCATCAGCCTCTAAAACTTCAATCTCAAATTCATTATTCTCAAATGAGATATTTCTGTCATCGCTTGAAAGCGAAACTACGATATCCTCAATCGGATCGCTGTCAGCGTTGTTGAAAATGGTTATTATCATCTCGACAGTCTCGCCAGGATCCATCTTTCCATTGTCGTTACCATCTGAGACAATTTCCAGATCACTGATACCAACTGACACCAATGGACCAAGCATTAGCGAATTATACACATTTACTCGTCCGACACCAAGTTTGCCCTCAAAATTACGGTTTATATCATCAATATCATCGGCGCCTTCCATGAGAAGGTCGGTTATTTCATCCACTGATAACTGCGGGAAAGCTGCCCTTAAAAGAACCGCACAACCTGCTACCAAAGGAGTTGCCATCGACGTACCGCTATGTGTTTCGTAGCTTCCGTTAAGCATTGTGCTGAGGATATCTTGCCCAGGTGAAGAAATATTTACCCAATCACCATAGTTTGAACCTTCCTCAGCGTCACCCCATTTTTCATCATCCTCGTTTGTGCCTGCTACAGCAATTACATTATCATATCCCGCAGGATACACAACCTGTTCAGGTCTCAGCATCGGATTCATCGGATCGAGATTCCCTGCTGCTGCAACTATTAAAGCATCGTGCTCGTAAGCATAATCACAAGCGTCCCTGATAACTCGGATATCCATCGGAGGACCCCAGGAGCAACTTAGCACCTTTGCGCCAACTGTAGCCGAGTATTCAATGCCTTCTGCAAAGTATTCAGCTTCCTCTCCCTGGCGCCCGCCAGCTCGTACAGGCAAGATACCACAACTATAACCCACACTTGCTACACCGATACGGTTGTTTGTTACTGCAGAGGCTATACCAGCGCAGTGAGTGCCATGTCCGGCGGCCATTCCATTACCCGGATCATCAGGATAATTATCGTCGTCATCAAAATCCCAACCGTAGAAATCATCGACATAGCCGTTATCATCATCGTCCCGGTCGTTTTCATCATTATCATCAATAACTCCATCATCATTAATATCTTCACCGGGATTTATCCAAAGATTTTCCACCAAATCTTCATGATCCATATCCATTCCACAGTCAATTATCGCAACTGCAACAGTTCTATCCCCGGTTGTGATATCATGTGCCCGATCTGCTTCAATTCTCTCAATGGAGTATTGCTCATCATACCTGGCGTCATTATAGTCCATGTAAAGCGGGATTAAATACCAGGGCTCCGCATACTCAATTTCGTCGAGTTTCATCAGGTCATCACTGACTTTCTTCACAGGTAAGTCATGAGTGAAATAAACGTTATAAATGCGAGTTAAATCTGTCTCGCCTGGTTTTGGTGAAAGACAGTGAGGAAATTTTCGCTCGATTTTACTTACACCAATACCTCTCAAATAATCATCAATATGCGAAATTCCAAAGCTCTGACGAGCATCGGGAGAATTAATCGAAAAATTTGATGATAATTTGACAACAACAACTCCGGCTACTGTTTTGCATTGCCAATCTTGTTCTCCGGCAAAAGAAAAGGTTGCCGTTAAAAGTATTATTAACAACAACCATAGTTCATTCTTGAATTTCATTAAAGTCTCCAATCACTTTTAAAACTTTTCAGATACAAAAGAATACCCAACGTATTTCCTTATTTACTTATGACTCAATCAAAAGCTACATTCTGATTGCGAGTTTTGTACTTTCCAAAGAAACTTTCAGCTTCTTCAACACTTAGCTCCATTTTCCCCATTTCGCGCGTCATGTTTATATAATCGGAAACCTGAGCTAATCCATGTGCTTCAAGCATGTTTAACACAACATTAAAATGAACATAATCAATAGGTTGTTCATTCTCAACTCGCGCGATTTCAAGCATTCTGTTTATGGCATCTTTGAACATCAACCAGCGCTGCTCTTCATCCAGCCTGTACAGTACCGAACGACAAAGATATTCTAAGGTGTGACTGTTTATCTCACGATCACCCTGCCTTGAGATATCAACTATCAAAGCCAAATATTGATCACCAATCATCCCAAAGTTAATCATACTCCTAATTAATGATTTTATTTTTGAGGCGATCCCATCACTCATTTCATGCAGAACCTCAGTTATTGCTTGCGCAGGATCTATCGAACGAGCAAGCTCGAAGCTTATTGCATAACGAAGAATATCGAGATAACTGCTCCGTGTAAATTCCCAATTTCTAAAAAGCGCAGAAAGTAAATTTTGTACCGATATTGATACTTCTTCGTTTTCGAAGTTAAAAGGTAAGTTCTCAGTGTGTACAACCCTTACCAAGTCCTGTTGAAATCGAAATTGGAAGTGAGCCTGAATATACTCCGGTAATGTATCAAGAGGCAATGATGATGCTTTTATTTCATTTTTACCTTCTGGCCAAAATTCAATAAAGTGATTGACGGCTTTTTCGATAGTTTCACCTATCATTTTATCATTTAAAATCACCTTATATTTATAAGCTGCCTGTGTATTCTCGATTTCAAACTTGCTCTCGTCAATATCCGGTTTAAAATTTGTTGATGCATAAGACTTCTCAATTGGCGCTTCTTTCTCTTCATCATCTTCAGATTCAATCATTCCTTTGGTAATTATTTCATCAGTTGCTTCAGGTATTGCATCATCTGGAAATTCAACACTTGTCAGCATGTCTATCCGCCTGTCTTTCTCATTTTCGCTAAAACCTTCGTTTTCATTAATATATGATTCATCATTATAATCCTTCTTCATTTCAAAATCAGACGAAGTTGGAAGTTCGTCTAATGTCAAATCACCATCAACCTCCTCTTTCTCTACAGTTTTCTCCACATCGTCTGTAGTTTTTTCCGAATCAACATATCCCTGATCATCTGCTAATGAGCTATGAACTATCATAGACTTTGACTTATCGTTGAAATCACCTTCTAAAGCTTCCTTATCCGCAGATTCTGCCTCAAAGGATTTCATATTATCAGCAGTTGATAAATCTGTTGAACCTGTTTCATCCAAAGAACCTTCAATAGTATTATCTGGATAAATAGTTTTAGCATATCTTGGTTCAAAAGGTGTTAATTCTATTTCTGGATCTGGGTCAAAAAATTCATTATCTTCTGTTTCAGTAGTTTCTGATTGAGTAGTTTCTGATTGAGATATAGCTGTATCTCCTTCCGTATCAAACACAGTCATATCGTTATCGGAAGTAGTCTCTTCACCTTTTGAAATCTCATCAGAGGGAACAGCAAGTTTGTAATGTGATTCATTCTTTGTTTCTGATATATCTTCAAAATCTGTTAAATCCTCTGTAACATCTCCAACCTTAGAAGGTTCTTCACCCGAAAACACAGCGCCATCTGATATTTCTTTCTCTTGACTTAATGGCTCTTTTGATTCAATTTCGGAATAATCTATATCCCCTGAACTGGTTTCACCTGTTCCCTGTTTTGGTTCAGATTCCGTTATCTCAGGTTCGGTTGACTCAGAACCATCGAATTTTATCTCATCATTCATAAATTCGGCATTATTATATTCCTCAGAATCAATATTAACTTTAGAATTTAAATCATCATGGTTCAAATTCTGTATTGCTATTTTTTCTCTCGATGCGATTTCCTTTTTCTCTGCATCGAACATCATTTTAATCCTTGATTTACTATCATCAAAATCTGATTCATCTTCTAATCCATCTGATCCGGAACCGAATTCCTGTCCATTATTCAGCATTTCGTCAGGAATATTTCCTGACCAGGCAATCGTTTCATCCTGTCGCCTTGCAGCTTCGATTATCAAAGTCGTCGTAGAACTTTTTATAGTTTTTTTAACATCAACTATCAATGGAACGGTATGAAAGCTACCTCCAACCCAGTTAAAAATATCATAAAAAGCCTCCTCACCACTAAGCTCTTCCGTTTCAGCATGAATTATTTCTCCATTCTCGAAGAATATTGAACCTTCTTTGTCCGCGGTATTGAGTTTCAATGCAACAGAACGTTGGCTGGTGTTGATTAATTGGACAATATCAGGGAGTTGAACGGATTCGAGAACTCCTCCGAAACCAGAATTTGCTTTGTTCATAGTCTCATGAATTACTTGTGTTAATTTGTTGATGCTAAAAGGTTTTCTGAAACAAGTAACCACTCCCTCCATTAAACCTTCTTCCTGTATTTTCACTGAATGATATCCGGTCATCAAAATGAAAAGTATGTGAGGATACCGCTGATGAACTGATTTCAATAGCTCAATACCATTGATTTCAGGCATGTAGTAATCCGTTAAAATCAATTTTACATCGGGATTTTTTTCAAGAATGGCAGGTATATCTGAAGGATTACTGGTCGATATTGGTTCTATACCCTGATCATGGTTGTTGTAATAATCCTGAATAGCATTAGCAAGATCCTCATTATCGTCAACTACAATGATCTTTAC
>JAIPJL010000039.1 GCA_021734165.1 bacterium
GCAATGAAAGTGGTTTTAGCGATGGTGAAGCGATTACTATTGTCGGTGGGGCAGACATTCATGTCTGCCAATTGGAGCTTGAGTGGCTTGATGGTGACAAATCCGGCTGGAAGGCAGATGGCTGGGGTGTTGCAAAACTAACCGGAACAACAGAGCTTCCACAAGATTTTGGCATCGTCTCAGCGTATCCGAATCCCTTCAACTCTCAGATTAGAGTTTCTTACAACCTATTAGAGACTGGCGTTGTTGACCTTGCTGCTTATGACGTATCGGGACGTCGTGTAGCTGAGTTGTCATCCGGCAGGCAGGTTTCCGGTATTCACACCGTCATGTTTGATGGCAAAGACATGCCAAGTGGTGTTTACATGCTGCGCTTGCAGGCTTGTGGACAAAGCTCTATGATGAAAGTCATGCTTGTGAAATAAGTTAATACCAGTAGGACAAACATTTATCCGCCTTCGGCGGATTCTTGTTTGTCATTGGCGTCTCAAATTAAATCCCCCCGCAAACGCGGGGGGATTTGTATCTATTAGAGTGTATGCTCAATCAATATTTTTATCCCTAAACCAATTAAAACAATCCCTGCGATAATTTCACCACGATTCCCGATCTTATCTGCCACAATATTTGCCAGCAACATAGCGATGAGCGTCGCTAATGATGATACAACACCTATAATTAGTATAGATAAAAAGATTGAGGCATTAGAAAACGCTAAACTTACACCGGCAGCAAGCGCATCAACACTAACAGCGAGAGACAACCCAATAAGACTCTTACCTTTTGTAAAATCTAATATTTTATTAATCTGATTATCTTTTCCAAGCGCCCCAACAATCATCTTGATACCAAGCAGTGAAAGAATTGCGAATATAATCCAATGATCCCAGTCCTTGATCAGTTGCAGAAAGAAACTACCGAAATAATACCCTATTAAAGGCATCAATGCTTGAAACAAACCAAAATGAAACGATAAACGAAATATCTGTCTTGGACTGTTATTCGTTAAACCCACAACACTTCCAACTGTGAATGAATCCGCAGCTAATGCTAATGCGAGAAGTGTAATTTCCAGGTAGATCATAATTTCTTTGTCACATACCCAATTTAAAAATAAAGGCTACGGTTTCATGCGTAGCCTTTTTCGATAAAACACAATCATGGGAATTAATATCTGAGCAATGCTCCAATTCCACCTGCTTTAACCAAACGGGGTGCTTCTTCAAGCATGTCAATACGAGCATCCTGATCAATAGCTTTTTGAATTGCGAGATCAAGCATGTGATTAACTTTTCTCATGTCGCCATCGCAATAAGGACATTTACGTTCGCGTTCGGGCGTCAGAGCGCCGCAGTTGTTGCACACCATCCCTGATACTACCATATTCTGCATTACATAAAGCTTTCTTATATTGCCCTGTTGAAGCTGGTCTAACACATCCGATAAGCCAATTACAGATCCATCTCCCCCACCGCCCTGATTGAACAACTCATCAAGCGCTTTTCGCTCAAAACGATACTCTGCATCCTTCATTATAGGTGTACACACCTTAAGAATCTCTTTGGGTGAGGCATTGTATTCAACCGCAAATTCACCTACAACTCTATTTTTCAGCGCATCAGGTAAGGTTTCAGCAAATGTCCGACGATGCGACTCTGTACCACCAATTATTATACGTTTTATCCCTTCAACTCGCTGCATCTTTTCAATGAAAGTTCTGATTTCTTTGTACAACTGCTTCTGTGCCTGTTCCTTCTGCTTTTCTGCTCTGATCTTACCAAAATCGCCCCAATTTCCATCTCTGTCTTTATCAGGTTCAGGACGAGGGCTTATCACAATTGAAAGCTCCTCAATCTGACCAAGGTCAGCGATAAGTACTCTTGCCCGTGAACCGCGTACCAGTAAAACTAAATAACGCTGGTATAAATCAAGCATCGCGGCTGCCGGCTTTATGTATGGATCATGCTCGATTACAAGCTGGTTCGTAAAGGGTAAAGCCGTATGATATACTTTCCAGAAATCCATCGTATGATTACTGAATATCGCTAAACCCCGTTGTAATGTCTCTGACTGCTTTTTTAAATATTTATCTATTAAATCTATATCTGGCTGTACACGTAATCTATCATCATCTGTCATTCGACTAAGCACATCTCGTGAAGCTTTTTTAAAATATTTATACCATTCGTCTTTCTTAAGATTATTTTTAGGATCAACATCAAGATAAAGACTCACATAAAGTGTGTCTTGCAACATAAATGAAGCAAGTTCTTTTAATTCGAGTTTTGTAAGCATTTAGCTCTCCAGAATATCAGTTTTTATGAGGTGAAAAAAGGAACGGCTACGAAACCGTCCCTTAAAATAATACGTTCTACAAAAATGATGTTACAGCTTTTGCTGGGTTGAATCACTCTTTTTCCTATTTACTTACTTACAAGTTCATCTAAGAACAATTTATGCACACGAAAGTCAGAAGTCAACTCCGGATGAAAAGAAGTTAATAAAATGTTATCTTGTTTCACCATAACCGGAGTATTATTATACAATGATAAAATTTTAACATCCTTTCCGGCATTCTGAAAAAGTGGCGCTCTTATAAATACTCCGTCAAAATCTTTATCGAATCCATTAATATTTAAGGAAGTCACAAAGGAATCAACCTGTCTGCCGTATGCATTTCTAACAACTTCAACGTCAATAAGTTCCCAGCGGGGTTGAGGATTTCCCAGACCCTTACCGAGAATAATGGCGCCGGCGCAAGTGCCCCAAGCAGGCATTCCCGCTCTGATAGCATTAAGTAGATTTGCGCCAAGATCGTCACAATTCATAATGATCTGGAAAGCGGTTGACTCACCACCTGGTATAACAATACCATCCAGCCTTTTCAAATCGGTTGAACGTCGAACCATAACTGGCTCGACGCCAATCGATTTAAACATGCTGACATGCAGACTGAACGATCCCTGAACAGCCAGTACACCTATATGCACTACCAGCCTCTTGTCTGAAGCAATTGCTCGTCAGGTATTTGCGATATTTCCAGACCAGGCATAGCTTCACCCAGTTCACGACTTGCATTAAGGACTTCAGAAGCGTCTTCATAATGAGTCGTAGCTCGTACTATCGCATGCGCTCTTCTTTCAGGATCCTCCGATTTGAAAATGCCTGAACCAACGAAGACCGATTCAGCGCCAAGGCTCATCATAAGAGCGGCATCAGCAGGTGTTGCTATACCACCAGCCGCAAAATTCGGTACGGGCAGCTTTCCCGTCTCCGCAACTTTGACTACGATTTCAAAAGGCGCTCCCATGCGCTTCGCTTCAGCCATTAACTCATCCTTGCGCATTAAAGTCAGATTGCGTATTTCAGAATGAACTCTCCTCATATGACGAACAGCCTCAACAACGTTGCCTGTTCCTGCTTCGCCTTTTGTTCTCATCATGGCAGCGCCTTCACCGATTCGCCTTAATGCTTCGTCTAAACATGTACATCCGCATACAAAAGGAACTCTGAAATCGTGTTTATAGACATGATTTGCTTCATCGGCAGGCGTCAGAACTTCCGATTCATCAATATAATCAACGCCTAATTCCTGTAAAACCTGCGCTTCGAGAAAGTGACCGATACGCACTTTTGCCATCACAGGAATTGAAACCGTTTTCATGATCTCTTCAATAACGCGAATGGAAGCCATACGCGCTACACCACCTTCTTTTCTTATATCAGCAGGAACACGTTCGAGAGCCATAACCGCAACGCCTCCGGCGTCTTCTGCTATCTTGGCTTGCTCGGCATTGGTGACGTCCATAATAACGCCACCCTTTAACATTTCTGCTAATCCAACCTTAAGAAGAAAGCTGTCCTTACCTGCTTCAGGCTTGGGTAAACTTGTATTTTTCATTTATGAATCCTGATTGAAATCTTAAAAATATCTTAAACAATTAAATATAGAGACGACAAGCGTTCAAGTCAAGACTTTGATTCATTATAAAGGTTGCTTTCGTAATGGTGTATTAGTATATTTTTATGTTATTCTATGATTGACCTTAGTTAGTCACCATAATAAAAATATAAGAGAATTAAGATTTGATTTCGCCTTTAAAACTGGCAAATACACCTACTCCATTTTACCGTTTAAGCAGAATTTCTGAATTATGGAACGGTAATATCTGGATTAAGCGTGATGATCTCAGCGGAACAGGTTTAAGTGGTAACAAGGTTCGCAAACTGGAATACCTGCTCGCTGATGCTATTGATAAAAAAGCAGATACTATCATCACTTGCGGTGGTGTTCAATCCAACCATTGTCGCGCAACTGCTCTTGCTTCGGTTAGGATCGGACTCAAATGTACACTTCTGCTTAGAGGTGAAAAACCTGCCGTAATTGATGGTAATCTTTTGTTTGATATGCTTTCTGGTGCGGATATTCATTTCATTTCAGAGGATAGATACAATAGTAACCTTGATCAAGAATTAAATAATCTTGCTTCAGAAGTTAATGTGTCTAAAGGTAAAGCCTACATTATTCCAGAAGGTGGTTCAAATCCCGTTGGAGCATGGGGTTATGTTCAGGCGTTATCTGAACTACGTCAACAGTGTTTTGAACAAAATGTCAAACCCAACCGCATTATTTGTGCAACTGGATCAGGTGGAACTCATGCCGGTCTTCTATCAGGAGCATTGATTGAGAACTGGGATGTGGATATTGTATCCGTTACGGTAGGTTACGACCGCGAGGAAACAGTCAACCGCATCATGGAAATAATCAACGGAATGATCGATATTTATAAGCTGAACATACGAATCCGTAAAAGTGATATAAAAGTAATTGAAGGTTATCTCGGAGAGGGATACGCTAAAGCGGGAAATGAAGTTATTGACGTGATTTCTGAAATGGCGAGAAATGAAGGCGTTATCGTTGATCCAGTTTATGCCGGCAAAGCTGCAACTGCAATCAAGTATGAGACTGCTAAGGGAATGATGAAAGGAACAACTGTATTCTGGCATACCGGAGGAATATTTGGTCTGTTTCCTTTTAAAAACAGATTTAAATATTAGATTAACTTAAACAATTTTCTCTACTTAACAATCTCAGTTTTTGATTTACGAATTCCATTAAAACCTGAGGAGCAATTATGAGTCTGACTTTTGATTATACTTCAACTTTTGAGGATATCGTTGGAAAAGGTAATGGCATCAAGCACTCCATGCTTGATAAACTTAACGATATTTTCCAAAGTACAAGAGCTGATCTTCTTGAACGAAATGCTAAAGGAGACCTGCCGTTCTGGGATTTACCATTTAACAATGAATTAATCTCTGATATAGAAGAATATGCTTCTAATAAGAAGAATCGTTTTAAAAACTTCGTTTTGTTCGGTATTGGAGGTTCTGCTTTAGGTCCTACTGCGCTACATGGAGCGCTTAATCACCTTCAACATAATCTGCTTCCGAACGACAAACGTAGCGGTTGTTGCTATTTTTGTCCTGACAATGTCGATCCTGATTTGATTTCATCCGTTTTTGATGTAATCGATCCAAACGAAACGCTCTTTAATGTTATAACAAAATCTGGTGGGACTTCTGAGACAGTTGGTCAATTTCTTGTTATTTTAGATTTACTCAAGCACAGTATTGGTGAAAACTGGCGTGATCATCTTGTTGTAACTACCGATCCACACAAGGGATTCATGCGTGAATTCTGTACAATAGAAGGCGTCAAATCTTTCGATATTGACCCTGGAGTCGGTGGTAGATTTACTGTATTAACACCTGTTGGGCTATTGCCTGCTAAAATGACCGGAATCGATATTCGCTCGCTTTGTAAAGGAGCCGGCGAGATGAAGGAGTACTGTTTCAGGGAAACATTTGTGAACAATCCGGCGGCAATGCTGGCAGCCATTTTTTATTTAGCACAAACAAAGCTCTATCGACCAATACACGTCGTTTTCGCATATTCTAACAGATTATATCCTATCGGAGACTGGTTCAGACAGCTTTGGGCGGAATCACTCGGCAAGCGTTATTCGATCAATGGAAAGGAAGTATTCACTGGACCAACACCAGTCAAGGCGATTGGCGCTACCGATCAGCATTCACAGGTTCAGTTATATATTGAAGGTCCTGCAGATAAGATATTCCTGATACTCGGTTCAAAAACATTCAAAAGTGAAATTACTATTCCAGATTTAGAATTGAAACATGACACTGTAGCATATCTGCAAGATACGGAATTATCGACATTGTTGAATTATGAAAGATTTGCTACAGCTTACGCCTTAACTAAAGCTGGAAGACCAAATATGACAATTGAAATGGATGAAATAAATCCGGTGAATATCGGAGCATTACTTTATTTATTAGAAGCGGCAACACTGTATGCCGGTGGTTTTTATAATGTGAATCCACTTGATCAACCCGGTGTTGAAGCAGGCAAACAAGCAACCTACGCTTTGATGGGCAAACCAGGATACGGAAAATTAAGGCAGGAAATGAATGATTTCAAAGGAATTGGTAGAAATCTGATTGAGATACCTTAAGCAGATTGGTTAATGACACCTTGAACAATCTAAATATATAATATGGAATTGCTTCTACTGATTGGCTTGACTCTTTTCCTTGGTCAAGTCGGGGCAGCGCTGCTTAGGCGGATAAAGGTTCCTCAGGTCGTTGGTTATATCCTGATGGGAGTCATCCTCGGTAAGTCGGTATTAAACTGGCTTGATCCTGCGACGATAACCGGTGTTACAGGCATCGCTTTGGGATTGATCGGTTTTACGATTGGCTCTCAACTGAACATCAGACAGTTGCGTAAGCTTGGTAAAAGCATTCTGACTATTTCGATATTAGAAGCATCGATGGCGTTTTTATTGGTCGCTCTCGCAGTATGGGCTTTGACCGGAGAGTTTTACAAAGGTTTGATATTCGGTTCGTTAGCTTCTGCAACTGCTCCTGCTGCAACTGTTGATGTTCTTGAAGAATACCGTTGTCGAGGAATTTTTACGACTACATTACTTGCTGTGGTTGGTATTGATGATGGAATCGCACTTTTGATTTATGGCGTAGCATCATCATTTGCTAAGGTTCTTTATCAACCTGAAATTTCAAATGGAATTCTTAGTTCAATCCTTGAACCCTTGAGAGAACTTGGTGGTAGTGTTGTTGTTGGTATTTTACTCGGATTGCTGTTCAGTCGTATGTTGAAATATTTCAATCTACCAAGTGAAAGACTATCGGTAACACTTGCTATTGTTCTTGTTGGATGTGGTCTGGCTGAGCAGTTGCATTTATCCTTGATTATGACTAACATGGTTACAGGCTTAGTTGTTGGAAATCTATTACCGCGTAAAATTGGTAGATTAAATAGTGTCGTTACAGGTTTTTCACCTCCTATTTACATTCTCTTCTTTGCATTAGTTGGTGCACGGCTTGATGTGAGTCTATTGCCTGTGATGGGCATGATCGGAGTTGTATATATAGTCGCACGAGCAGCTGGTAAATTCGGAGGTGCTTATCTCGGTGCATTGCTATCCGGAGCGCCAAGTTCTGTAAGAAAATATCTCGGATTAGCTCTCTTTTCTCAAGCAGGTGTTGCAATTGGTCTTGCTATTGCAGCATCCTCTGATTTCGCTGCTCATGGTCCAGAAGGCGCTGCGTTCGGCAGCTTGGTTATCAATACAATAACAGCAACAACATTTGTTGTGCAAATGATAGGTCCATCTTTCACTCGCATCGCTGTTTTCGCTGCAGGAGAAGCCAAAGAAGTTGGGGAATGATCAAGAATATTCTAAACACTTCTTTAATCTGAACATCCTTCGATTCCCTGCATTGACATAGTAGGAAATATCATATAAAATTTCGTTTCTTTATCGGGAAACAACATGACGTCCCAACCTTCAAATCGAAACATCATCATCGCATCTGCCATAATTTCGGTGATAATGCTTATCTATGGAATCGTCAATTTCCGTAATGCTTTTCCGCAAATTGCACTTAACTTCACACTGTCACGAGCTTCCGTTCAAAATACGGCTCAGGATTTCCTTATCGGACGTCACTTTGACGTTTCTGATTATCAAAAAACAGTAGTCTTTTCTTACGATAATAGAGCAAAACTCTTTCTGGAAAAAGAATTAGGTGTTGATCAGGCGGTCAGTTTAACTCAGGACAGTATTGATGTCTGGTATTGGTTCGTCAGGTTTTTCAAACCTCTCGAAAAGTTGGAATACTCCGTACGTGTTTCACCTGATGGAAAAGTTATTGGTTTTGACAGATTGATTTTGGAATCAGATCAGGGAGCATCCTTAGACTCAGATGTAGCAATAACATTAGCGGAAGTATTTATTACTGGTCCTATGGGCGAAGATCTCAAAAATTGGAAACTCGTTGAAAACGATTCCTATGATCATGAGAATCGTCGTGACCACAGTTTTACTTGGGAGCAAAAGGATTTCAGCGAGCATGATGCGAAATATCGTATGGATGTAGAAATACAGGGTGCTGAAGTAGGTAAATTTCGTCGTTACCTTGATGTTCCTCAAGCGTGGGAACGTGATTTTCAAAAGATGCGCTCACAAAACAATTTATTTCAATCTATTGCTACATTTCTCTATATTCTAATGTCGGTAGCGATGTTTATCTATTTTGTAATCCATATCAGAGATCGACAAATAGCATGGAAAATTGCTCTTATAATTTGTATCACACTTGCTGTAGGTACTGCTATATCTGTATTAAATTCATTACCGTTGATAACTGCATCTTATGATACTACCGATTCTTATTCTGCATTTTTAAGCAAGCAGGTTTTAAACGCCATTCTCTCAGGACTCGGAGCTGGTATTTTCCTTCTAATCATGTTTGGCGCTGGAGAGCGTTTATACAGGCAGGATAATCCGGATAAACTGTTCATACCAAAACTTTTCAGTTGTCGCGGTTTCCGTTCACGAGAATTCCTGCAAGCAACGCTAATGGGCTATATATTTGCTGCCTTTCATATCGGTTTTGTAGTGTTTTTCTATGTTATCGGTGGTAAGCTGGGATTCTGGTCACCAGCGGACGTTAAATATGAAAACTCAGTATCTGCTTTCCTACCCTGGCTGTTTCCACTTGTAATTTCCATGTCAGCTTCGCTTTCCGAAGAATTTATGTTCCGGCTGTTTGGTATCTCCTTCTTTAAAAAACTGTTCAAATCAACCACTGTTGCAGTTATACTGCAAGCTTTCCTGTGGGGATTCCTCCATTCAAACTACCCACAAAGCCCCGGTTTTGTACGTGGTCTTGAAGTCGGGATAATTGGCATCCTGGCAGGCGTTATAATGCTTCGCTTCGGGATATGGGCTACACTGACATGGCATTTCGTTGTTGATGCTGTTTTTATAGGATTGTTTTTATTTAGATCCGACAACGCTTATTTCTGGACATCGGGAATTATTGTCTGTGCTGGACTACTGATTCCAGCCCTGATTGCAGGTATTCAATATATTAGAAAACGTTCATTTGAGAATGTTGAAGATATGACAAACAAAGTCATAGATAAGCATATAACAGATTATACAACACATACTGAACCCGATGAGATTGGTAAAATTGAGAAAGTCGATCAACTGCATTTATACCAACCTCTATCAGCTATAAAGCGCAGAATTGTTCTTGTCATTGGCGCCTTAGGATGTCTTCTTGCTGTTTTTCCGTTACCGAATACACTTAATGATTTAGTTAAGCCAAATATTGATAGAAATCGAGCCATAGATATTGCTAATTGGGCTCTTAAGGAGAAATATGAGATTTCACCTGATTCATTCAAAGTCAGTGTAGTGCATAGTTCGCAGGATCCGAACAACCAATCAAAGCTATCATATCTAAAAAAATACTGTACTCCCGAAGAAGCAGAAAAAATTCTCCTCGCCCCGGATGGCGCGGGATTTCTTGTCTGGCATGTTCGATACAAACGTGAATTTAATCCCGAATTTTACTCCGTTTCAGTTGAGCAAAGGGATGGCGAATTTTATATCTTACATGTATTGCCCGATAGCGCCACCGGAGCTCAGTTGCCTGAAGCAGAGGCCGAATCCTTAGCTGTTAAATCGTTCAATGAAGTTGAACCTAACCATACTCTCTACCAATTAATAAAAACTGATACTTTCAAACTGCCGAATCGCATTGATTATTATTTCATTTGGGAAACGATAGAACCCGTAGTCGGAGATGCACATTACAGGAGGAATATCCGTTTATATGGTAATGAAGTTCAGAACGGAAGACGCGCATTTAAAATCCCAGAGGAATGGGAACGTCACGAGAAAGAGCATGGCATTAGATGGTCAATAATCGCTATACTTCAAATTGTAGTTTTACTTGGCGGTGGTATTATTGCGGTTAAAGGATTCGGAAAACAATTAAACCTGAAGTGCATAAATTGGAGATTTGGTATAGCTGCTGGCATTATTGTATTTATTCTTTCATTGATTAATGAGTTCAATATGATAACACAATTCTGGAAAAGCTACCCTACAAGTAATCCAATGTCAAGTTTTATAATTTCTTCGATATTGTTTACCATAATTAGGATCATTCTATTTTCTTCATTAACTGCTATTGTTGTAACTGTCGCTCAAACACTTACCAGAGGTGGTTGCGAGTCCCATATCGTACCGTGGCAATTAAAAAATAGTCGTAATGCCTGGGCTGATGGATTAATTCTTACGTTTGGACTGCTTGGAGCAGGTTTTGGTCTTTTTTGGTTAATAAATTGGCTTGAAATAACTTTAAAACTGCCCATACACAGTTTCACACTTTCAATTTCTGATAGTATCTCAAGTTATCAACCATGGTTAAGCATGCTTTATTGGTCGATATTCGGTGGATTGGTTATCTCATCACTAATTATGATTTTCTATGTAATAGTTTCTAATGCTTTCCAAAAAAGATGGGCGAAACTACTGATATTGATATTATTGTCTATCGTGGCTATAGAGTTCATCGTTTCGTCAACCGGCAACTTAACGTCAACCGAGTTTTTGTGGAGCTTAACAAAGTCATGTATTGTCGTTTTTGCTGGATACTTAGCTATTAAATATTGGCTTGGTCTGAGACTTTGGGTATTATTTGAAGTCTGGTTAACAGGTTATTTAATCATTTCTGGTCTGCATTTTCTTAGATGGGGTGATACACCTTACAAAACACAAGGTTGGATAATGTTGACTTTAGCTCTAATTCCATTTCTTATAATGCTGTTTATGGCTTTGAGATCCAAGCGAGACGTTGGAACTGCCGGAAATGATGAGTAATACATGCGTAGGACTCAGCTTGCTGATCCCAAAATCAATGAAATAAGCAACAGAAATCATGCCTCAAAAACAATCTCAAATTGTCCTGCTTGGAACTGGGACGCCAAATGCGGATCCGCAGCGTTTTGGTTCTTCCGTTGCCATTATCATCAATGATACGACGTACATCATTGACTGCGGCGCTGGAGTTGTCCGCAGAGCTGCTGCTGCTTGTCAGTCTGGTGTAACCGCTCTTGAAGTAAGTAAACTTAATCACTTATTTTTAACACATCTTCACTCAGATCATACAATTGGGATACCCGATCTCATACTGACTCCATGGGTATTAGAGCGCAAAGAACCACTATTAGTATATGGGCCTCGCGGTACTCGCAATATGACAGATCATATTTTAGCAGCTTATAATGAGGATATTACCACTCGATTAAAAGGATTTGAACCTGCAAACGACAGAGGATATAAGGTTGAAGTAAATGAAATTGAAGCTGGAGTAATTTATAAAGATATTAATGTAAAGGTTGAAGCATTCGCTGTTAATCATTGTTCAATGATAGCTTACGGTTATAAATTAAATACACCTGATAGAGTTATTGCCATCTCCGGTGACACAAAACCATTCGATGGTTTAATTGATAACTATCGTGGTTGTGATGTTTTAATACACGAGGTTTATTCATCAAGCGGATTTAATAATAGACATCCGGAATGGCAGAAATATCATTCAAGTGCGCATACTTCATCAGATGAATTGGCTAAGATTGCTAATCAGGTCAAACCAGGCTTACTGATACTATACCACCAGTTATTTCATGGAGTAACCGAAGAACATCTGCTTTCGGAAATCAAGGCAAAATACAACGGGAAAGTTGTTTCAGGGAAAGATTTGGATGTTTATTAATGATACTGTAAATCGTTTGTAGTAGGACTTGTCTTAAGCCTGATTAACAGGGGAGCGACAGACATTTCGCGTTGAGTCAAATACGACTGCGATTCACTAAATATTAATACTGCCAAACTCCTGTTTAATAAAATGCCATCTTCACCGGATTAACCAGTCTTCCAATCCCATCGATTTCAACTGCAACTTCATCTCCCTCATGCAGTTCACCCACTCCGGCAGGGGTTCCGGTTGCTATAATATCTCCAGGATTCAACGTAACATGTTTTGTGATGGCTTCAATCAGTTCCGGTACTTTAAATATCATATCATCAACTGTGCCATCCTGCCTGATTTCATTATTCACCGTCACTTTGATACGCTTACCGTCAATTGGTTCTGCTTCGTTACGCAGTACAATTGCCGGTCCAATAGGCGCAAAACCGTCCATTGACTTCGCTGCATACCAAGGTCTTCCGGTTGCTGCAAGCTCCTTCTGAAATGCGCGCGCAGTAACATCATTCACAATCGTATATCCAAATATAAACTTACCTGCATCAGCAGCTTTGACTTTCTTTGCCTGCTTCAATATTACAACACCAAGTTCACCCTCATGGTCCACCCTACCCAACCCTTGAGGTAAAGGAATCGTTTCGCCGTAACCGATTGCAGTGTTATCGGTTTTAGCGAAATACACAGGATTCTCCGGCGTCTCATGACCACCTTCTTTGGCGTGTGCTGCCCAGTTCCTAGCAATGCAGATTATCTTACCGGGCATTAGAGGCAGTAGTGGTGTTAAACCTTCTACGTTAAGAGAAAAATTTTTGCCGTTTCTTTTCATCCAGACAAGTTCCCCACGAATGAAATCCTCATCAAGCGTACCGCGTCGCAGCATCCGGATGACTCGTCTGTCGGGATCTTTTCCTGTCAACTCGGACTTCATGCCTCTTGCTTCGAGAAGAGCGTCAAAATCAATGTAACCTCCACCGTCATAGACAGCTATGGTTGGGTGACCGGAAACTGAAAACCTTGCTATACGCATGATACTTTCCTTATTTAATCGTTATTACATTTTAAGCGCTGTCACGAGTGCGCACATGACGGAAAAACACCGTACCTGATTAAAATGGATTTTCAATCCACAAACAATCTTTCCTCAAAGGACATCCATCGCATTGCGGATTTCGTGCAGTGCAGCGAGTTCTGCCAAATTTCAAAATATTAAGATGGAAAGTTTGAGCAACATTTTTCGGAATTAAGGGTCTTAAAGCATAGAAGGTTGTTTCTGCTGAGTACTTCTGCCCTACCCAGCCTAAACGTTTTGAGATTCTATGAACATGTGTATCTACCGGACAAAGATCTCTATCCATTGAAAATGCAAGAACCACAGCGGCTGTCTTTACGCCTATCCCTTTTTGTGACGTTAAAACTTCAATCACTTCATCATCAGACTGATATTTCAATGGTTCAAGTGTTAATTTACCATAAGTCTCTTTTATCCAACCAAGTATTGCTTTAATACGTTGAGACTTTTGTACTGAAAGTCCCGCCGGTTTTATAGCGTCTTCTATTGCCTTAACGTCTGCGGAAAGAACCTCATCCCAGATTGGAAATACATCCCTAAGTCTGCTGTATGCCTTGTCCCTGTTACGATCATGTGTGTTCTGTGAAAGGATTGTTACAATAAGCTCGTCAAGAGGCAGTTTCGTCTTCCATTCGGGGATTCCAAATTCTCCCTTTAGAGTTTTAACTGCTCTAATAACTTTCCTTTTAACATTCGGATCCGAATGCTCACCTTTATCAACTAAAGACTTTGTTTTATTCAACACAAGATTTCTTCAACTTACGAACATTTACCGGTACGGCTCCAACTTCAGCTATTACAATACCAGCAGCGCAGTTAGCAAGATCGGCAGCTTCATCAATATCTGCGCCGGCAGCTAAAGAAGTCATTAAAGTGGCAATTACCGTGTCACCGGCGCCGGACACATCATGCACAAGCTTTGCCTGGGTGTGAATATCTTCTATCCTATCCTTTGTGAAAAGAGTCATTCCCTCTCTGCCTCTGGTTATTAGAAGGTATTCAAGCTCCAATCGTTCCATAACTTCTGAACCGGCATTCCTAAGCTCTTTATCGTTACTGATTGTCCGTCCGAGAGCAGTTTCAAGCTCCCGTTGATTTGGTTTAAATACTGTAGCACCTTTGTATGCCCAAAAATTATCTTTCTTAGGATCAACGCCAACCGGCACATGTGCTTCCCTGCACGAATTAATGACAGTCCCTATCAGATCAGGACTCAGCATACCTTTATTATAATCTTCAAGTATAACAGCATCTATGCCTCCAAGTACAGCTCGGAACCGAACCATCATCTTTCTGATCACAGACGGATCCAGTTGTGTATTTGATTCCCTGTCAATTCTGACAACATGCTGACTACCGGCTATAATTCTGGTTTTTACAGTTGTTGGTATGTCTGGGACAGTAATAACGCTGTTATCACCAAATTTCCCTTGATCAATTAGTTCATTTAGCAATTTTCCTTCCGGATCATCTCCAACTAATCCAAATAGTAAAACTTTTGCATCAAGCGCGCTGACGTTAGCAGCGACATTCGCAGCGCCACCGAGATTTGCCGATTCGCCACGCAGCCTTATCACTGGTACAGGCGCTTCCGGTGAGATTCTTTCAACATCTCCCCACAGATAACGATCAAGCATCAAGTCACCAATAACGGCAATGCGGAGCCTCGCCATATTGTTGATTAGGGTTTCGATTCTTTCTACTTTAAAACTCATTGTCTTCCTGTAAAAGTATTTTTTTTAATATAAACCTTCTTGTTTGAAGTTCAAAATAAAACCATACTGAGTTCAGTCTTCAGGGAAATTGAAAATCAAAGATTCAGATTTCTTTGAGTGTTTTAAATATTTATATAAGAAACTCACAATTTCGTTTTACATATCCACTTTCTTATTCAGAGTAATGTCATAAATAAACTTAAAGAGACAGGATAGATATTTTAATAAATAAATTTTATGTACATGTTATTACAATATTTATGAGTTTGCCGACTTTCTCTGAATACATTTAAAGTGATGAGTAAATATTAGAAATATCTACTTAATAAAAGTTAAAGTCAATAGTTAAATTGACGATAATATAATAGGAAGGTAGAAGTAATTTTTAATAGAGGTAAGGAACATGGCAAAGACTTCGGAAATACCGGATGTCTTATACTCAATAAGCCAGGTAAACGCACTTACAGGGGTACCAAAATCAACCATCCGTTTCTGGGAAAATGAATTCCAGGATTTTTTAGCGCCATTGAGAACGGCAGGGAACCAACGGCGTTATGACACAAAAATGGTTGCTACTATTGAGTCCATAAACCAGCTCGTAAGCAAAGAAGGTTATACAATCGATGGCGCTCGTAGAAAAATGGTTGAAAAAACCGAATCAAATCCGGATAGCAAACCGCAAAATCAAATGGATGGATTAGCGCAAACTATGTCGGATTACTTGCTAAAGAAACTGTTTGATCACATGAACAGTGGAAAGCAACAACATGGAGAGAATCTTATCAGGAATTAGATTCTTTCCCTTTACAATGTCAACAAAGATGAATGAAGGATTTGTTGGCTGAAAATATCCCACACTGTTACTGTTAAAACCGGCGGATTAGAAATGATCCTCCGGTTTTTGATTCTATTGTACCGCTTTTAGATTTTTAATAATCAACACTTTTCTACATTTGGTAAATTTCAATTCCTTCTTCCACCAATCTAAAACTTTTTCACACCAACGAAATTCCAATGTTCCATTAAAAACCATTTCAAACCTTTAAACAATGTAAGTTCATTAAGATAGATAAATATAGACTTCAAGTGAATAAAACTTGATTATTCATGAAAAATTCTTAAAGCAGAAGAGTAAAAAAGAATACTCAAAATAGACAATTTCTCATAATAATACTTGGTAGAAAATTGCGTTTTAGAGATTATTACATTCTAAGTACAATATATACAAATAGATATATTTTGTACTTACTTGCAATAATGTTTAACAAAGTAATAAGAAAAACTAATTATTATTTTAAAATTGTTAAAGTGTTACATCATTATGCCGATACAATAGGTAGAAGAAAATTTTAATACCACCACGAAAGGAGAGGATGTGTATGCCAAAAAAAGTTCAACCTGATATTCTTTATTCGATCAGTCAGGTAAACGCACTCACAGGGGTTCCAAAATCCACCATCCGTTTCTGGGAAAAGGAATTCATTGATTTTCTGATTCCTCTGCGAACAACTGGTAATCAACGACGTTATGACCGTGAAAAAGTTGATGTAATCGAAAACATCAACCGCCTGGTAAATCAGGATGGATACACGCTCGAAGGAGCCAGACGACAACTTGCAAATGAAAACGGAAACAAAACGGAATCCGAAATTGATCCTGAAATGAATCTAAGTGAGTTAGCCGAGACTATGTCAGACTTTCTACTTCAGAAAATGTTTGAACAAGCTCGATTTGAAAAACACAGCGCAAAAACAAGTTTAGAAAAATTAGACAGTAACAGTAAAGGAGAACTCTTATGAGTACCCGAATCGCACACAACATACTATCTATGACAGCGCAGCGAGCTATATACAGAACCCAATTGGATATGGATCGCGCAGTTAATAGACTGTCAACCGGTTTCAGGATCAATAAAGCCTGGGACGACCCAGCCGGTCTTGCAGTATCGGAGCGTTTTCGTGCTCAGATCACCAGTATGATTGAGGCAGAACGTAATGCAAACTACAATGTTAATGTACTTGCCACAGCGGAAGGCTCGTTATCGAGTATCGATGAAATCCTCATTAGGATGCGAGCGCTGGCTTTACAGGCGTCAAACGGTGCATTAATTGATTCAGACCGCGAAGCGCTTGATCTCGAATTTCAACAGTTGAAGAGTGAAATCACGCGAATCGCTAACTCCACAAATTATGCTGGTACAAATCTTCTTGACGGGAGTTTCTCCGTATCAAATCCCAATGGTATTAAGTTCCACATAGGGACTTACAACGTTTCAAATGAAGATTACTACTACGTTAACTTCAATGAGATGACAACGTCAGCCTTGGGTATTAATATGGATAATATCCTGAATACTGCATCAGCACAAGCCTCGATTGTATCAATTGACGAAGCTATCCAATCGAAAGACACTGAGCGCGCAAGACTTGGTTCTTATGTCAATCGCCTACAGTACACGATTAAAAACCTTCAGGTTGGACAAGAGAATGCATCTTCTGCTGAAGATATGATTCGAGGAGCTGATATTGCTAAGGAGATGTCTGATTTCACCAGAGCACAGATTATGATGCAAACCGGTGTATCCATGTTGTCACAAGCAAATATGGTTCCGCAAATCATTGCTCAACTGATAGGATAGTCTATGGTTTAAACCACTTTTATCCGCGTATTCGTTAATGCACTTTCGAATTCACGCAAAAAATCTACCTCCAATAAAAAAACGCCGAATCCCTGCTCGGCGTTTTTTTTAATCTCTGAATTTTAATAAACATTTTCTTATCGTTTGAACATACGTGGCAATATCCTCAGCATGTACCAAAGTCCTTGTAATTTTCTATATAATTTTGTTGAGAAAAACATATCTATCAAACCTCTTAATCCAAGATAGACTCCTTTGTCATAAGGATGCCACCAAAAATCCTTTCGAATACCTGGTAGAATATCATGAACAATGGTCTTTGGTTGTGTCATCTCTCTAAAACCGAGTTCGCTATGTGTTCGTCCGATCCCAGACTCCTTGAATCCACCCCATGAGGTCTCAGCCAGACCGTGACTCATCAGGTGATCGTTGATCGTTACCACACCGGCTTCGATCTTCCTGGCTATTCTTTCAGCTCTTTTACGGTTCTTTGACCAGACGGATCCGGTTAATCCAAGAAAGGAATCGTTGGCAAGCATAACTGCTTCATGCATATCTTTCACTCTCATCACACCGATAACTGGTCCAAATGTTTCATCTCGCATCAGCAGCATCTCGTGATTAACATCACTCAACACCATTGCTGGAAGTAAATTATGCAGACCTTTATCGTCAGATATTCCCGACTGTGCGAATACCCTAGCGCCTTTGGATAGTGCATCCTCTATGTGTTGTTTTACGGTTTCTATCTGGCGCTCGACAGTCATAGCTCCAATATCTATATTATGATCAAGATCGTACCCAACACGGAGGGCTTCAACCTTCTCTTTCAATATTATCATAAATGGTTGATAAACAGATTCATGAACATAGATTCGTTCTACGCTCCCATAAGATTGACCTGCATTACTGAAACCAGCCCAAACAGCGCCCATTACCGCCCGATATAAATCAGCATCTTCACAAACCAACATGGCGTCGTTACCTCCCAATTCCAGACAGACGGGAGTCAGTGTTTTTGAAGCTTTAGCCATGAGCTTTTTACCAACGTTCACCGAACCTGTAAAGAATAACTTGTTTACACCACCTTTTTCAAGGAATACTTCGCCAGCGGTCGAACCCGGCAGATTGATATAACTAAAGATATGCTGTGGGAGACCAGCAGCCTCGATAGATTCCTTCAAAGCCAGTCCAACCGGTTGTGTTTCTGTTGCTGTTTTCAGGATTACCGCATTCCCTGCCAGCAAACCTATAACAACCTCGGAAAAGGCAATGGAAAACGGATAGTTCCAGGGAGAGATAATGCCTATAACACCGTAAGGATCGTAAACGATCTTACTGCGCTTAAATGACAGAGCAATATGTCCTGGCGCTATTTTGCTGTCTCTCAGAAATTGTTTAGCTTTCTTGCAGTAATACGAAATTGCTAATACTGATGGAAGTACTTCAGTAGTTAAGGCGTCTATGCGTGTTTTACCAGTGCTTCGAGCGATAATTTCTGCCAGTTCGTCTGTTCTTTCCACAAGGTAATCACGAGTAATCTGCAAGTACTTCACACGTTCTGAGATCGTATGCGCAGCCCAGTCTTTCTGCACATCCCTTGCATTCCTTATTGCCTGCCGTAGATCTTCAGCAGTATTTAAAGATGAGTAACCAAGCGTTTCTCTGGTTATCGGGTTTACAGATTCAGTGCGATCTGTTGATTGGTCATTAATCAATTGATCATGGTATGTTAATTTGACAATGAGTCGGGTCTTAGTAGGACGTGTTCGGTATGATCATTTTAAAGTTTCTTGGAGTACTATTAAATGACTGTCTTAGAATGTCTAACATATCCCCGCCAGGTTCGGAACCTGGCGGGAAACAGAACGATCATTCACCATATTTGGCGATTATCTCTTCTTTGGTTTTTCCAAGAATATCATATTTCTGACCGATCTTCTTGAAAGCTGCAAGAGCTTTATCCAAATGCTCTTTGTCATGCCCTGCTGAAAGCTGAACACGAATTCGAGCCAAACCTTTACCGACTACAGGATAGAAGAAACCGATAACATATATTCCTTCATAGTACATATCACGGGCTATATCCTGAGACAGCTTCGCATTGTAAAGCATAATCGGAACGATAGGATGATCGCCGGGTTTAATATCAAAACCGTAGCTGGTCATATTCTCGCGGAAGTACTTTGTGTTCCACTCAAGCTTATCACGAAGTTCTGTTGTCTCTGACAGCATATCAACCACCTGGATAGCGGCAGATGCAATAACCGGTGGGAGACTGTTAGAGAACAGATATGGGCGTGAACGCTGACGCAGCATTTCAATCATTTCTTTACGACCGGATGTGAAACCACCGGAAGCGCCACCCATTGCTTTACCAAGGGTGCTGGTGATGATGTCAACGCGACCCATGCAGTTGCGATATTCATGAGTACCGCGACCTGTCTTACCAAGGAAGCCGGTGCAGTGAGAATCATCAACCATGACCAATGCGCCGAATTCATCAGCGAGATCACATATCTTGTCTAACTGGGCAATATTTCCGTCCATCGAGAAAGCGCCGTCGGTGCCAACCATAATGTAACGAGCGCCGCCAGCCTTAGCTTCTACTAACTTCTCACGCAGGCTGTTCATATCGTTGTTTTGATAGATATATCTCTTTGCCTTGGTTAAACGCATGCCATCAATAATTGAAGCATGGTTCAGTGAGTCGGTGATGATGGCGTCTTCCGGCTTCATAAAGACTTCAAACAGACCGCCATTAGCATCGAAACAGGATGAATAAAGGATTGTATCTTCGGTTCCGAGGAACTTTGATATTTTCTGTTCAAGCTCACGGTGAATGTCTTGCGTACCGCATATAAAACGCACTGAAGACATGCCGTAACCGCTTTTTTCAAGACCCTTTGCTGCTGCTGCGAGCACTTTGGGATGGCTGGAAAGTCCCAGATAGTTATTTGCGCAGAAATTGATCACACCTTCCTGCGGAGCTTTTTCCGGGTATTCGACTGAAATATCAGCGCCTTGAGGTCCATGAATATAGCGTTCTTCTTTGTAGAGACCTGCTTCACGAACTTCCTTCAGTTCCTGAATCAGATCATCTTTGATTTTTCCGTACATTGTTACTCCTGTATTGGTTTGATTTAGTATTGTTTCCATTAAGTAAAGCAAAACAAATTACCTTGTCCAATAAAATATAAAAATATCCAGCAGTTTTCAAGCAAATTATATCTTATCAGTAGTTATCGAAAATATTCAAATAAATAGTCATTACGTTCAGTAACTGTCGAACCAAACTAACATTCTTTCTGGTACAGTTGAGTGGAAAATTATTTATGTGTGTGTTCAAATAAAAAAGATTGTAAGTTATTTTATTCACATTAGAGTTCTACTTGACTTAATATATATATATATATATATTAAGATGAAAGGTAGTTTGTAAATTGAATATATGGAAAGTTGACTTATATTCTGCGAGTCAACTATAATAAAATATAAAATTAAAGGAAACAAAACCATGCTTACCACACCGTACTATGACAGGATGATCTACCATCTTGTCAACGAAATCTCTAAGTTCATCCCTTGGACAATCAAGGAGGGTGAACCTGGTTTCCCCACAACCCCAATCTGGCAACCACGTTCTGGCTTAGGTACACTCGGCTACGTCAAGTTAACCTGCGACTCTGAAAACTTTATAACAAATGTCCAGGCAAAAGACTCACTAAACAAAGTGGTCGAGATAGACTTCACTCTCGACAAGCCAAACAAGAAAATAACGCTGGATTTCAAGTATGATGGCGTTATTGAAGGCACCATGACCGAGCAGATCATGTCCAATGGAGATATGGAACTCACTAAAAAGGTCGCAGGAGTTCCTACTAATGATATAACTATCCTCGTTAAAGCGCCAACTGGCGCGAGACCACCTCATGGTGGATTCGAGGTTGAAATTGATTTAGGCTCGTCTTCTTACAATGGTGTAATCACACCTTACACCGATGTGATGCCAACTTTCGTAACAGATTTTATAACAGCGCTTGACACAAAAACACCTCAAACCGTCACCGCAAAAGCTGCACGTGAACTCCTCTTACCGCTTGGCAACTGGATTACAGCCTACGATCTTGGAGATAAAGGTGAAGAGGAACCACCGCCGATGTTACCATGTGCAATTGTCAACATAATCCTTGTTGCCATTGATAACAATACGGATGGGAATTCGGCTGACACAGCGATCATGTGTATAGCACTCATTTGGGCAACAGGTGGTAATCCTGTTGTTTAAGGGGGACATGATGCATAAACAAATCGTCCACAGGATACTTTGGGGGATAATGCTTATCGTGGGTGCTTCTTATCTCGTTTTTGTAGATACACCTTCGGGACGTGAGTATCTTGACCTGATCGCTATTATACTGGTATTTTACGCAGGAACCTTGGCGCAGGCAGCAACATCGAAACCCATTCTGCGTTGGCCGTGGGGCAGACAAACGAGCAGCACCAAAAAGTAGTTTTAGTCAGGGTGGTGAAGATCTGTCACCTGGAGGTGGAGGTTTTAACATACCGCCAGCATTCAGGTGATGCTGGCGGTATGTTTCTTTCCAATGATGCTGTCAAAATAGTAACTCGCGGTGATAAGGTCTTAACCCAAGTAGCACACAACCTGGGAATTAAACAAATATTCAGTTGCGTCGAAGCGTCAACGTTATCAATCAGCCCACTGCAATTTACTTGATTAGCAGCACCTTCCTCATTATTGTTTGCCGAGCACTCGTCAACTTAAGTATGTACAATCCAGAAGATAGATCACTATTACTGTAATGCGCAAAATGCTGTCCGGCAAATTTCAGTCCATCCTCTATAACAGCGATCTCGCGACCATTAATATCGTAAATTAATAAGGAAATATTTTCACTCTTCGATATGTTATAATCAATGCTGACCGTGGAGTTAAAGGGATTTGGATATACGTCTAAATCATTATTTTCCGGAAATACTACTTCATCCTCTATTCTGTTTTCCTCAACCAGTGGTCCTATATATTCCGTTGATACAACTATTTCATCAAACCAACACGTATCACGTTGTCCACGCTCACCTTCTTGCATATAATATTGTATCCAAAGATAATTGATTTTAAGCTCTTCATCATTTCTCCATTGGAAACCCTCAAAAGAAGTGCTGTCCTTAAAAACATTAAACTGATTCCAAGTCCAGAAACCGTTAGGGAAGCCTTTACCAAGATGTAGTATCAGTTCGCCATTAATCCAGAATGCCTGTTCACCATTGCTCGAATCAGCAGGAGTGTTTAACATAATCATTTGTTCAATACACATCCACTCCCCGCAGACAAGTTCCTTTGGTGGATCTGAAATAAAGATATTGCCAAAGTAATACGGACTTACAACTCTTCTCATATTCATCCAATAAGTGTATGGTGTCCACACCGAGCGGAAGTTAGGTAAAGGCACTAATTCTGTACTGAAGCGGTCATTACCTTCAGGTTTTTCGCCGGCGTGCGGATTTGGCCATCTTAGAAGAGGCTTCATACCACCAAACCATACAAAGTGATGTATAGGGTGCTGAGTTACTGCAAATTTAACGTAATACCGCACATACAGTGTATCAAATTCCAATACAAACGCTTTGAAAAGACTGCCACCATAATTTTGAACCATACAAGAGGTCATCATCAGTGATTGATTACCTTTGCTGAGTAATGGAATGTCATCAGAAAACGACATGCCATCGAGGTTATCCGTATCGGTATAACGCTCCGCTAAACTGTCCAGAGTTTCCTCTTCAAAATCCTCTGTAAAAACTATCTCAGAGAAAGAGATACCTGCCAAAAAAAGCGAAAACAGGATTGTAAGCAAAATATTTCTCAAGATCACCCCTCTGTAAAAGTAGTTCAGTAATTATCCCTGATTAGAGATGTAAGAATTTAATGCAAGTACAAGCTGAACATAGATTCTGAACTTTTTAGCAAGTACTTCGTGTAACTATGTTAAGTGCGAATTTCGTCTGTTTTTCATACTGGCAGAAACACCATTGTTGCTTAAAATATCTACCTAAACAACATTCTTGTTTCTTTTCTGCTTCACGAACCTTATAGCACCAACTATTAGGTTCATTCCCGGAACCTTTTGCATATACTGTACATACTCATTCCCAAATTGATCTATCAGTCTCTGCTCTTCCTCTCTGGCGCTTGCATAGATAACTACAGCGCCAATCAAAGCAAGCAACGCAAAGAGCCAATGAGGATACCATAATAACGTTGTAAGAAAAATCGCAAAAATACCGCCGACATATTGCGGATGTCTGACAATACTGTAAATCCCTGTATTAACCAGACGAGTCGTATTTACAAAAGATTTTCCACTGGGAATTCCTCCATGTCGCGGAAACATAATTATTGGCGCCATTACAAGCGACATACCAAAAGCCCAGGTTATCCATCCAATGATGAATAGTAAAAAATAAGACTCTGTTTTAACTACACCAGCAAAGACCAGCGGATTAGCAGGAAAACACACTATGCCAAGTATAGTTAAAATTGCACTCCAAAAAACGTTCCTTTTCGTCCATTTGTTCATAATCATGACCAGATGGAATTAACAAGTAATACTTATGATTATACGACGACAAACAACACACTTCTCCTCTTGTGAAATCATAGAAGTGCACACAACTTTCAGATTCTACCTATACAACGTCCCGGCGTCTTTCCTGATCTTTAGATTCTTCAGCATATCTACTGTCATTGCATCCAGATTCCATTGTGGATTCCAACCCCATTCCTCGCGAGCTGCTGAATCATCAATTGAATTGGGCCATGAATCGGCAATTGCCTGCCTGTAATCAGGTTCATACTTAACCTTAAAATCAGGAATGTGCTTTTTAATAGAATCTGCTAATTCCTTTACATTGAAGCTCATTGCCGCATGATTGAAATCGGAATGGTGAATCAGCTTATCAAAATCGGCTTCCATTAACTGAATTGTACCATTTATAGCATCAGGCATATACATCATTGGCAGACGCGTATCTTCTCTCACAAAACAAGTATATTCACCTTTATCAATAGCTTCATAATATATAGCTACAGCATAATCGGTCGTGCCACCGCCAGGAGGCGTTACATGTGAAATGATGCCTGGATAACGTAAACCCCTGATATCAAGCCCAAAACGCTGAACATAATAGTCGCATAACAGTTCACCGCATACTTTGGTAACACCGTACATAGTAGTCGGTTTTAAGATTGATTCCTGAGGTGTATTGTCAAGTGGCACCCCTTTTCCCCAAACTGCAATCGAGCTTGGAATTACAATACGGGACATATCATACTTTATACCCAGTTCAAGCAGGTTGATCGTACCGTTCATATTCACATCCCAGCATAGTTGAGGATTCTTCTCTCCAACTGCTGATAAAATCGCTGCCATGTGAACTATAGTATCTATATCGTACTTCTTTATAATCTCTTCTACACTGTCAATTGAATTTACATTGATAAAATGAAAAGGACCTGAGTTGCGAAGCTCATCTGAAGGTTCGGTCTTGCGTCCGGTTGCAATGACATTCTCAGCGCCGTATCTCTTGCGCAACTCCAGCGTCAGTTCCGATCCAATCTGACCAACTGAACCTGTTACAAGGATTTTTTTAATTTCTTTCTTCATTCGATGACTCTCCATCTATAGTTGTTGTATTTAGTCTTTGTTAAATGAGGATTCAACAAGCTAACCCTTTGTAAATGTAAATCTGTTGTTTTTTCATCTACGTAAATGTTCTTAGCCGCAAAAAACAACATTAAAAAATATACTAAGGAAAAACCGTTTTCACAAGTAGAATATTAAACAAAACAATTGCCTCAATTTAATCTGTAAGCTCTTTGACTATCACCTCTTCAAGTGAGCGTTTTGGAACGTGATGATTGCCTTGAGAATCACGCCAGTAATTGAAGTTACCATCATCAGGCATGGGTTCAATTTTTATATCCTCTCCTGAAGCTCCAAATGCCATGGCAAGTAAAATTTCAAAGCGCTGATCTATATCGAATATTTCTCTGACTTCATCAGCTCTTACAGAACCTAATGGACAACATCCAAAACCCATCGCTCTCGCTCCAAGCATGATGGTTTTCAGCGCAATGCCCTGATCACAACCGAAACTCTCACTAATACTGGTGTCTCCAAGCAAAATTATATAAGCCTTGGGTCGTTCAGATTCAGAAGGTCCGCCCCATTCCTTAAGCGCAGCCGCCCAGGCAACGTTCGCAAACATCTTCTCACATGCTGTCGATTCGTTTATAAGAATATATTTAATCGGTTGTCTGTTCATCCCTGAAGATGCTTGACGCGCTAAATCCACTAAGCGATGCAATGTATCTATAGTCACAGGTCGGTAGGATCGGAAACGTCTGACAGATCGAGTTTTCAAAACTAACCACTCAAAATCTTCAAAATTCAATTTTCTTTCCTAAATGTTTGTTTTACTTTACAATATAATATATATATCTTGAAAGTAAACACAAGACAGAAGACAGAACATTAAAGAAATCCAACTCTGAATTTTAGTAGATTCCTTTTAAAGCTCTAACTCAAAGATAACAATACTGGAGTGGTTGATGAAAATTGCTCTCGCTCAATTAAATCCCATCGTTGGTGATGTCACGGGAAATCTTGAGAAAATGAAGAGTGTCCTAAAATCATTAAATGTGGAATCCGTTGACTTGGTTGTATTCCCCGAGTTGTATCTAACTGGATACCCTCCCTGTGATTTGCTTAATATTCCTAGTTTCATAAAAAGAATTACAGATGCAAATATAGAAGTATGCAGGCTATCGGCTGAACGACCTGATATTGGTATCCTGTTCGGGACGGTTGTCCGCAGCAATCATAATGAACTCCTGAACGCTGCAGTTTTATGTGAAAAAGGTGCTGAGTTGCTCGTTCAAGGAAAGCAGTTACTACCGACTTATGATGTTTTCGACGAAAGACGATATTTCCATAGGAGTACGTTAAGTAAGGTTTATCAATTTCGCGAATTAAAAATAGGAGTTTCTATCTGTGAAGATGCCTGGAACGATCCTGATTTTGAGACAGAGCAATTATATGATATAAATCCTGTTGAAGAATTAGCAAAACAAGGAGCTGAGCTAATGATCAACATCTCAGCTTCACCATATCACCTACGCAAAGAACATATTCGATGTAAACGCTTTGCTAACCATGCAAAAAAGTGGAATACTCCCATGATTGTTGTTGGGCAAGTAGGAGCTAATGATGAATTGATCTTTGATGGTGGAAGTATTGCTATTGATGCAAATGGTAGAATTATAGAACAGCTTACTTCCTTTCAGGAAGACGTTAAAATAATCGAAACAAATGATAATGGATCACAAG
>JAIPJL010000040.1 GCA_021734165.1 bacterium
TTGTATATTGCTTATGAACATCTAATCCTATATATTCCATTTGATGCACCCCTTTTGATGGTTTATGGATAAATTGCTTTTACCCAATATAAAACCGATTAAGGTCGGTGCATCACTTTTCTTTCATGTAGGCTGTGAAAAAACTTGCTTCCTTGCTTCCTTACTCCCTTTCTCACTTCTTAACTCATTTATATTTCATAAATTATAAGCATTTCTGTGTAATCTGCGTAATCTGTGGATAACATTCCGTCACCTTTCCGTCACATTTCCGTCACACCCTCTAACCTTTACTGGGCAAGGCTTTACGGTGAATATGTGACGATGTGACGCAAATATTACATACACTTGGCGGCAATATACAACATTTCATTTAAAAAGTCAACCCTCAAAAGCAACATATTCATGAAAACACAAATTTATTCAAATTTGGATCAGCATTACTTACTCATGCATACTATAAGCATCTGCCGTCCTGAAAAGCTGTAAAACAATTGACATCCGACTTTAATAACGATAAATTTACAAGGTTAAGGGAAATTTGTTTGAAATTTGGAGGAATAATGATCGAAGGTGTCAAAACCAAACTGCTGAAAGTCATCCCTGATGAACGGGGAAGACTTATGGAAATCCTGCGCGAAGACGATGAGATGTTCGAGAAATTTGGACAGGTCTATATGACAACCAATTATCCGGGTGTGGTTAAAGCCTGGCATTATCATAAGAATCAGACAGACAATGTCGTATGTATTAGTGGCATGATTAAACTGGTATTACACGACGGACGTGATGACAGCCCTACCAAGGATGAAACTAATGAGTTCTTTATCGGTGAGCATAACCGGATGCTGGTCAGGATTCCCATGTTTGTTTATCACGGCTGGAAGTGCATATCGGAAAAAGAATCAATCGTGATCAACATCGTAACAAAGGCTTATAACTACAAAAAACCCGATGAGCATCGTCGCGAGTGGAACGATCCGGAAATTGGGTATGATTGGGATAGAAAGTTTTTTTAATTATGAAAGATTTAAAAAAGATATTAGTAACCGGTGGCGCCGGTTTTATTGGTGTTAACCTTATAAAGTTAATATTACGGGACTATCCGGATTATCATGTGATTAATTTTGATGCGCTTACCTATGCCGGAAATCTTGTATCACTCGCAGATGTTGAGAACAATCCGCGCTATACGTTCATTAAAGGTGATGTTGCGAATCGTGAAGCTGTTAATAACGCAATCGAAGGATGCTGGGGAGTTTTGCATCTTGCTGCTGAGTCGCATGTAGATCGCTCGATTCTGGATGCAGCGCCTTTTCTGAATACTAATGTCATTGGTACAATGACTATACTGGATGCTATGCGTAAACATAACCTGAAACGTTATGTTCAAGTATCTACCGATGAGGTTTATGGCGCTTTAAAACCGGATGATCCGGAGTTTTCAGAAACGAACAGACTGCTGCCAAATAGCCCATATTCTGCATCTAAAGCCGGAGCGGATCTGCTGGTGCGCTCCTACTTTAAGACATATGATCTGCCGGTGATAATCACACGATGTTCCAATAATTACGGTCCTTATCAGTTTCCTGAAAAGCTGATTCCACTTTTAATAAGTAATGCATTGCAGGATAAGCCTATTCCTGTTTATGGTGATGGTTGTCAAATCAGGGACTGGCTCTATGTTGAAGATCACTGCCGAGCGCTTATGACGGTATTTGAGAAAGGTATGCCCGGTGAAATTTATAACATTGGTGGCAATAATGAGATTATGAATCTTGATTTAGTTAAAACGCTGCTTCGACAGATAGGTAAACCGGAATCACTCATTGAATCTGTTAAAGACAGACCCGGACATGACAGGCGTTATGCTATTAATTCTTCAAGAATAAAGAACGAACTTGGCTGGGAACCGCAGTATAAATTAGAAGATGCTATGCAAAAAACCGTTGCCTGGTACTTGGAGAACGACGATTGGATTGATTCGGTTATTTCAGGTGATTACATGGAATATTACAACAAACAGTATGGAGAGTAAGGATTATTACATGACAGTTAGAGTTACTTTCAAACAATGAAAATTGTGTTTAAATACTATCTGCTTTGTGCCTTAACGTCATTTTTGCTGGCAGTACCGGGATACAGTTCCGCTGACAATGTTGCTAGCGCTTATGTACCGGTGGAGGACGCTGTCTATGATTTTCTTGATAATTGCAGCGCCAGAGGACTGCTTCCAGTTGGTGAGATAAGCTCACGACCTTTATCAAGAGCAGTGATTGGCAGAATACTGATGCAGTTAACAGTTGATTATCAAAAGTTTAAAGATTCAATATTACAGGATGATCTTAATTACTATCTCAGCGAATTTGCGCTTGATATTAGTATATCGCGGGAAACTCTCGAGCAAAATAGCAGAACACTACGCCAGGTCGGGTATAATCCTGATAAGTTCTTAAACGAACCTCATTGGCATGTTACTTCTTTCAATACAGAAAATAATAGTTTCATATTTGACCCTCTTATCAGTTTTCGATATGATATGACGGATGACAATTGTATTACCAGAAGAGCAACCGGGATTCAATTTCGAGGTGATTACCATCGGAAATTCGGTTACTACTTTAGATTTGTTGATCACGTTGAAAGAGGTGGTGGCAGGAGTATAAGTAATCCCAGAAGCCAATTAATCGATGACAGATGGGGTTATGTTGAAGCACAGAAACCGGATGGCAAAGAAGTCTATTACGACATGACTGAAGCGTATATTACAACACGGTTAGCAGGAATAGACTTTCTCTTTGGCAAAGACAGAATACGCTGGGGACCTGCAAAAGAAGGTGGTCTGCTATTATCGGGAATATCACCATCTTTCAGTCAGTTGCGAACTTCGGTCAGGCTTTGGGATAAAGTTCGGTTTATTCATACAGTTGGCGCGCTTCATCCGACAGATTTACCTTTGGATACATTGTACGTTACCGATAACGGGTGGACGAGGACGGCACATTCATGGAAATGGCTTGCTGCACATCGGATTGAATATAATCCGTGTGAGTTTCTCACTGTTGCGGTCAATGAAGCTGTGATCTGGGGTGAGAGGGGATTAGACTTCTCTTATGTTAATCCGGTTAATTTCTACTATTCAGCGGAACACAACGGCGGTGATAATGACAATGTTTTAATGTCAGGTGATTTTTGTTTGAGGGTAGGTAAACTTGGACTATTGTATGGTGAATTATTAATTGATGATATGAACACTTCGACGCTTGGTAAAGGTGATCCTGGTAATAAATTTGGCTATTTACTTGGTTTTGCTGTTTATAAAATTGGATTTGACGGCGCTAAGGCAGGAGTGGAATATACGCGGCTTGATCCTTACCTTTATACTCATTTTTATCCGATTAACAGATATTCAACCTGGACGTCAAGTCTTGGCAGTAACATAGGGTCCAATTCGGATCGCTTGCGAGGCTGGTTTAGTTATCGACCTATGCGAAATCTTGAATTTACATTGAAAGCGGATTATAATAGAAGCGGTACGGTTGGATCGGATCCGAATACATCGGTAAACAGAAGGAATCCGGGATCTGCATATTTCCTTGAAGGAATAAAAGATGAATGGATTGCGACCGAGGCATCTATTTCCTACGAAGTATTAACTGGTATTTACATAAATACCGGGTGGGTAAACGGAGATAAAAGAACATCAATTTCTAACAGGTTCTATCTTGGAACCGGTTATCGATATTAAGATATTAAACTAATTGTCAGATATTCTCGATTAAAAAAGCAATTTAGTGTGTGCAGTTGAGAGTATCTGTTAACAAGTAATTTGTAAAGGTTGATTATGAAAGACAATGAATCTGAAGTTCGCCTTAATGTACTGGATTTATTGGTACTGATTGCTAAATGGCATAAGCTTTTCATTGTAAATTTTATCTTGGTAGCAATTATTGCTTCGATAGTTTCGCTTCTTTTGCCAAAATGGTATTCCGCAACAGCGGTAATATTACCACCAAAAAGCAGCAGTGGAATACCATCTTTTTTAACCAGCGATCTAGTAAATGTAGCTATGGATTTTGGTCTTGATGTACCAGGAAAAGACATTTACCAGACAATTTTAGGCAGTAGAACTATCCGAGAACGAATAATAAAGCGTTTCAACCTTCGCGAGAAATGGGAGGTTAGTGAAAAAGCGCTATTCGAGGACGTAATAAATATGCTTAACGGTCATTTGACTGTCCAAGAACTTGATAATAAATCTATTGCGGTTACAATTATTGATAAAGATCCTGGATTTACTGCTGAATTGGCAAACGGTTGCGTTGAAGAACTTGATAAGCTATTACGAGATATTTCAAGTGAAGCTGCTACGAGAAACAGAAAATTCATTGAGGGCAGATTACATCAAATAGAGGATTCCCTCATTGTACTTCAAGATAGCATGATGCATTTTAAAGAGATGACTAAAGCAGTTTCAATTTCTGATCAGATTTCGGCAATGCTTGAAGTTACATCAAAAATCGAAGCACAAATATTATCTAATGACATTAAATTGGAAGTTATGCGCAGCAGTCTTGGATCAGAGCACCCGGCGGTCTCTCAATTGGTGACAACAAATCAGCTTTTACAAAAGAAGTTTGATAATATTGTGTCAGGGGATGATAATGGTCTGTTTTTTGGACTAAGCCAGTTACCGGAGCTTAGTCGTGATTATGCAAAATTACTTAGGAGTACGGGTATTCAGTTAAAACTGTTTGAATTTGTTTTTCCCCAATATGAGAATGCACGCATACAGGAGAAAAAAGAGACTGCTAATGTGCAGGTGCTCGATAATGCCAGAGTTCCTGAAAAGAGATTTAAACCGCAACGAAAAAAAATAGTTATTGTCTCCTGCCTTATTGCGATGATAGTGACATTGGTTGCTGTTCTTTTATTTGAGTACTTCCGGGTTATAAAATATAAAAATAAAGAGGATTGGGGCAAGATTCAAGATATTATTAAAATAATTCGGAGACGTTAATCCTTGTTTATAGACTCATATAGAAGTCTTTGGGCAGACGGTCAACAAACACAACGCCCGGCATATTTTCTTACCTGGCTGCTACTTTTAGCTTGTATAGCTATTCCAATCACTTTCGGATTAACCTCTTATGCACCGGACATTTCTATAAGTTTAATTAAAACGATTGTTGTAATTGCTTGTTTAATACTATTCTTTGATATAAGTAAGTTTTCGATTTTCGTTTTGCCTTTGATCTTGTTTGCACGTTATCATCATCCATTCATCATGTTAGGGATATTTCTATTCTTGTCTTTCATAACCTGGCAAGTATTCCGTGGCGAGTTATCTTTCAAAATGCCTTATCCTTTGTTACTTACAGTTATTGTCCTTACCGGTATAAACGGTTTGATGAAGTCGGTTGACTTTGAAGCAGGTCGGTTTTATTTTGAATTTACCTTAGTTCTACCGTTATTAGTCTTCATAATTTTCTATAACCTTAATTTTAAAACTAACGATATTAGAAAACAGCTTTTAGTTCTGGCAATTGTTGCCAGTATTATCGGTTTGTTGAGTTTCGCAAGATATCTTAGTACTCATCAAGTGCGCGTAATAATGTTTTGGGGAAAAACTCAGCAAAATGCCGGAGCCGCGTTGCTGTCGATGTTTGTCCCATTTGTTCTGGTTTCAATGATAGATTCCAGAGGGAGATTAAAAATGTGGTTCTATCTTTCATTGTTGCTTGGTCTTATTGGCGGTGTTTTGGTCTCGCAGACAAGAGGTGTACTGTTTAGTATTATTTTAACTGTTATATACATTGCATGGCGTGACCGGCGTGTTCTAAAAATAATGATTCCTGTTTTTATTGTCGGATTTGTAGCATTACCGACTTTGGTTCTTTACAGGATGCTGATGCTTTTTGGTGTTGGAGCGGAAGTGGATTGGTCATCTGTTGGCAGGATACAAATCTGGTGGAATAGCATGAGAATGATGCCGGATTATTTTTTGTTTGGTATGGGATTTGATAGTTTTCGTCAAATTTATATAACGAGGTTTCCTATCGCTTTTATTGAAGCTGTGCACCCTCATAATATAATCCTGAGATGGATATTTGAATACGGTGTATTCGGTATGATAGCGATAGTTTTGGTAATTTCAAAAATTTGGTTGAAAGCTCACCGAACGGTAGTTGTAAGCACTAATGATAAATGGAGTGATAACTCAAGGCTGCTTTTGACAATAAATGCTTCTGTGTTGTCGATAGTTTTCGCCGGAATGTTTGATTGTTTTTTAACAGATATCAGAATAGTTTTAGTAACCTGGTTGTTTATGGCATACCAATTGGTTTTATCTAATCGGATTGCCAATGAGGGTGGGAGAGGTTGATTTTTTGAAAATTCTACATATTTCAGATATAAGAAGTACACATACGATCCGCTGGGTTAAAGATTCGATAAAACGCGGACACGATGTCACAGTTTTGTCAGTGGGTTTAGGTTCACTTGAGGATTGCAGAGTAATTTATATGGATCCCGGTGATAAACCGGCGCCGAAATGGTTGCGAGCAATCCGATACCTACTCTTTTTAATCAGAGAATTACTGCTTGTGAAAACAGGTGGTTTCGACATTGTACATGTTCACTATTTACGTGCAGATTTGATTAGTTACGTCGCTACGATTCACCCAAGATGTTTCATTTCAGTTTGGGGCAGTGACGTCAGACCTGTTGCAGACGGAGGATATCCCCAACGTATAGAGCTTAGAAAGAAAACACTCGCGCGGGCAGCGAGAGTATTAGCAATAAATACTTTTTTAGAAGACACAGTAAGAGCCTTTTCACCAACCGTGAAAAAGATCGAGATCGTGCCCTTTGCTATTGAGACAGATAAGTACGTTGGAAAACCTTATAGAAGCCGCGGGTTAGATGAAACATGGTTCTGTTATGCTAAATTGAAATTGGCAGATTATTACGGTCCTGATTTAGCAATAAAGGCGCTAAGTGAAGTTATTAAAACCTGTCCGGGCGCCAGGCTTGCTATGCTTGGTCAGGGAGAGAAGGAATACACTGATCAATTAAAAGAGCTTATTACTAAATATGGATTACAAAAGTACATTAAATTCTTTGGCGTATTAAATTCTGAAGATTTAATATCCTTTATAGCTCAGAATGATGTTCTTTTACAACCATCTCGATGGGAATCTTTTGGAGTCGTTGTGCTTGAAGCGGCAGCGCTTGGAAAACCGAGTATTGCAACTAGAGTCGGAGGCGTTTCTGAGATAATTATTGATGGCGAAACAGGAATTACTATTAATTCAGAAAATGTTGAAGAGCTTACCGAAGCAATGATTCTGCTGATTGAAAATCCTGATTTGCGACAGAAATATGGCAAGAATGCGCGTGAGTTTGTCAGAAGACTATATGACTTTGATATGCATGCAGCTCGAGTAGATGATTTTTATCATGAAATGCTAAACGAGAAACAGCTTTGAGTCTGGAGAGGAATCTAAAGCGAGTGGCTTCGATTCGTTCGCAGGAATCTTTTCTTGCTAAGTTAGTATCGGCTTTAGGAGGGCAACTTGGCATACTTCTGTTTGGGATGGGCACTCAAATAGTTGTTGCGCGTACTCTCGGTCCAGCCGGAAAAGGTGTGTTTTCGTTAACATTAGCGGTAGCTATAACATTAGCCACGTTGGTTCATCTAAGTCTTGCAACCGGTAATTCCCATTTTATGGGTCGTTATCCTGATCAAAGACGTGCTTTGGCGGGAAACAGCTTTCTGATGGCTTTTCTTTGGGGAGCAATCGTCACTGTATTAGTTCTGGCGCTAAAGCAGAAACTACCGGTTGAATATCAACCTAAAATAAGTCCGTCACTTTGGGGTATGGCTCTGGTGGCTATTATCCCATTACTGTTGCTGGAATACAGCAATGGTTTGGTGATGGGATTGGATTGGATCAAAAGACTTAGTTTTTCGCTGGTACTAAAGGAAGCATTGATACTTGGTGGAGTTTTATGGCTTGCTACGCTTGGACATATCTCAGTTGAAGGTGCAGTTGCGATCTGGGTTACTGCAATTGTAATAACCGCCTTATTTCAATCTTTCTCTGCTTGGTCTAAAATCGGATTGCGAATTACTATAAGTCCGAAGTTGTTTGGTTCAATGATGTTATTTAGTATTCAATCACACGCTGCCAATGTTTTCAGTTTTCTTAAATTCCGGTTTGATTTTTTTCTGATTGATCATTTTCTGACGTCCAGTGAACTTGGAATATATTCAATTGCCGTCATTATTGTACAGGTACTGTGGTATCTTCCTAAGGCTATCGCACAGATTTTGGTTCCACATATCTCATGGGGAGGGGATAAAGCGGCAGAAGAATTAACTCCACTGCTTAGTAGATTGGGTTTTACAGTTGCAATAATAGGAGGTTGTCTTCTTAGTATTCTCGGACGACCTTTGATAGGATTGTTTTTTACCAATTCATTTCTACCTGCATATCCGATAATGTTACTCCTGTTGCCCGGAGCGATAATATATAGTTTTGCAGGGATGCTGTCAGGTGATCTGATAGGAAGAGGCTTACCGCGCTATGCGATGTTTACTTCGATTTTTGCATTTACGCTTAATGTTGCTGTTAATCTTGTACTTATCCCAAAATTTGGACTTGTCGGAGCAGCGATTGCTTCAACTATTACACATGCTTTTTCCGGATTTATGTTTTTATTTTATTTTATTAGAGAATCCGGCGTTAGTTTTAGTGATACAATGATTCTGAAACGCGATGATATAACTGAGTTATTACAATTAATGAAGCGTAAGTAGATGACTTTCGGGACTAAAAGCATCAGATTGCTTTATTTAACCTATGGTGAGAATGTACTGGAGAGTGGGATACTCCGCAGTCAAGTCATAGCGATGCTTACAGAAATGACAAATAGACCTGAAATAGACAACATCAGATTGCTTAGTTTTATCAGTCCTAAGTTATGGATGAAACGTAGAAAAGGCTATTTGAAACTCCGCAAGGAGCTGCTGAACAGTGGGATTGATTTTCGAGTAAGACTTATGCCGGCAGCGCAGGCCTGGCAGTGGTTTGCGATACCCTTATTTATTCTGTTCTGCTTGCCTGTACTGCTTTCTCATCTTGCGAAAGGCGGTTTTGATATAGTACATGCCAGAAGTTATGCTGCAGGATTATTAGCATTAATTTCAGCAAAACTACTTAAAATAAAATGTGTATTTGATCCACGAGGCCCTTTTCCTGAGGAAATGGTGATTGGTGAACGATGGAACAGGAATGGGATTACACATAGAATCTGGTGTTTTAGTGAAAATATTTTAATAAAAAAATCTGATGCGGTAATAGGTGTTACACCTCAATTTAGAGAGGAATTCAATAATAAAGGCGCTAAAAAGTCAGTATTTGTTCCAAGCAGAGTGGATTTGACCTGTTATCCTACTTCCGTAAGAATGACAGATTTTAAAACCAACCTCGTTTTTGCCGGTGAAAGTACTGCGGCTTGGTACAAGCCCGAGCGATTTGCGATTCATTATTTAGGTTTTAAAAAGCATAAATCGGATCTTAAGCTTTCATTATTCTCAAGGATGAATTCGGTTATCGTTAAAAATATGTTACAAAAGTATAATATAATCGATTCTGACTGGTCTATTGAAGCTTGTTTACCTGAGCAGGTTCCCCAAAAACTACAAAATTCCGGTTTAGGATTAATCACGGGAATATCTGTTGAAAAAGGCTGGTCTTCTTGGCCGGTAAAATATGCTGAGTGTCTTGCTGCAGGTGTGCCGGTGGCAGTTGAGGCAGAGGTAGGAGTTCATATAACCGAAACAGTAAAGCGTAGGGGTTTAGGTGTAGTGATTGATATGGATAATCCTGAAAGTTATAAGAAAGTAATTGAGATTTTTAAAAACAGAGCCGAATATGGAGAGCGATGTATAAATTATGCGAAACAAAAATTACCTATTGCACACTCAGCTTTGCAGTATGTTAGATTGTATAAAATGCTCTTGAAAGGTTAAGGTGACTCCGAGAGGCACAGCAGTTATTGTAACATATAACTCCGCAGGTAGCATCGATGATTGTCTCAGATCACTTGCCGGTACGGTTGACGCTGGAATATTTAAAGTGATAGTAGTTGATAATGCTTCCGGTGATGGAACAGCGGATCTGATAGAAAGAAAATATCCCTGGGTGGAATTAATTCGTAATCCGGTAAATGCTGGATTTGCCGCCGGTAATAATCTTGCTTTGATACATTTGGTTGGGGACTATTGTTTCTTTCTTAACCCGGATACGAGGGTTGGCGCCGGGTGCAGTAAAGGATTGATGGAGTTCCTGGATGATCATGATGATGCGGGATGCGTTGGACCGGCAATAGTCGATGAAACCGGTAAAAAAACACTATCATATTTTGCTTTTACCGGATTTATAACGTCTGTCTGGATGGCGATTGGATTGCAGCGAATATTCCCGCTTAACAGAACCGACGAGAAATTTGAACTAAGAAGAAAGCCATCCAAAAAAGTTGTCAGGGTGGATAGACTACTGGGAGCTGCAATGATGATCCGTAATGAAGTACTGGCAAAAGTTAAAGGTTTTGACGAGCGTTTTTTCCTATATTCCGAAGAGGAAGATTTTTGTCGGCAAATACAGAATGCAGGTTGGAAGATATATTATACTCCAAGAAACTTTATAATCCATAACGGTGGTGAAAGCTCATCACAGGATACTGTATTAGCAATAGCTGCTACAAATTGGAGTCGGTATCTGCTTCTTAGGAAGCATTGCTCGCGTTTTAAAGCGGAGCTTTCACGGATTATCTGGATACTGACACTTGTAATAAGATTTCTTTTTTCTATACCAAGATCAAATAAAAGAAAAGGCTATATATTATCAATAAAAAGTTTGCTAAAACCAGGATATTTTGATAAAAAATTAAGACCGGACAGGATAATTAACGGGGAGGCAAAATCCTGAATCTGCTCGTTGTTAAGCTGAATGCGCTTGGAGATATGGTCATTGCAACCCCAGCGATACAAAGGTTGCATGAAGGATTAACCGACGCCCGTATAGACTTGCTAACGACAAACTGGACCGCTCCGGCAGCAGTCGGTAATCCATGTATTGATAATATGATAACAGCAAACAGCAACGTGTTTTTTTCACCTTCGATTGGATCAATAATACCGGCAATTCAGCTTATTAGATTGATTAGGCAGCGACGATATGATGCTGCTGTACTCTTTCACAGTCATCCGGTTATAGAAAGATTTATTTTGTTGACCGGTATTAAAAAGCGATTTTGTTTTGATGGAATGAATAACAGCAGATCAATCCACCTCGACGAGAAAAGGCACAGCGCTATAACAGCATGGGAATTAGCTGATTTAACAGTCAGAAGTCTTGGCGGTAAAGAAGCAGAATATCCTTTTTTAGAAAATTTGAGATATTCTTGGTATATTGATAAAAGCGACAGTGAAAAAGCTGATATAATTCTGCAGAAAACCGGACTGAAAGGGAAAGATTTCGTAGCTGTTTTTCCTGGTGGTGGAGTAAATCCAAACAGCAGTGAAAATGTCAGACGCTGGGCTCAGGAGAAATACGCAGAGCTTGTGCAAAATATCATCAAAGAATCGGCATTAAAAGTAGTACTAATGGGTAGTGAGACAGACTTAGAACCGACACTGTTTATAACTCGTGAAGCTGGGATCGGAGTTGTTAACCTTTGCGGGAAACAAGACATCAGAACAACCGCAGCGATTATGAAAAAATCTAAGTTAGTTATCAGTAACGATTCCGGCCCAATGCATATTGCTGCTGCGATTGGTACGCCTGTTGTGGGAATTTTTGGTCCTACAGGAGTCAAATTGAAGCTTCCACCAGGAGAGAAGTCATTCAGCGTTTCGCTTGGACTACCTTGTAGTCCGTGTTATTTCAGCGCATTTAAAGCATGTATTTTCGACAGGATTCGTTGTATGGATGAATTAACTGTTGATAAAGTAATGGAAGCTGTAAGAAGGGCTTTGGACGCCAAATGAATATCGTTTTTGTAATTATTTTACTGTTAATTGATGCAATCGGTACGATTGCTGCGTGGCAGATGACCTTTTTATTACGCGTAAGAAGTGGATTATTTGAGACTCCGCTGCCTATTGAAACTTTGCTGCCGATCATTTTTCTTACGGTTTTTTGGTGGATTTTATTTGCGTTAAGAGGGATGTACCGCACTCCTTTGGCAATATCTCGTTTTGACGTATTAGTAAGATGTTTTTCGAGTTTTGCGATTGGCATATTATTAATATTTATTCTGACTTTCGATATTAATGATCCAATAAATTTTAACAGACTTTTTCTAATCCATTATGGTTTAATTGCTTTTATCTTAGTTAGTATTGGCAGATTAACTTTAAGAGTGCTGCAACGCCGGATTAGATGGAGAAGAAAAGGGCTGTACAGAGCACTTATAATTGGTTTCAATGATGTTGGAAAAAAACTAAACGATCAACTTTATCATTATCCGGTCTGGGGATTTCAGGTTTCAGGTTTTATTGATGATGAAATAAATGAAGGTGAACACCTTGGCGTAAAAATACTCGGTGGTAGGAAAGATATTTCTGAAATTGTAAACTCGGAGAAAATTCAATTCCTTTTAATTGCACAGGAGAAACAATCCCAGGCAGGTTTCCTCGATATCTTCGATTACTGCAATTCACCAAAAATGAGATTCATGATTGTTGCAGACTATGATCAGATGGTTTCAGGTTTAGTTAAAACGGTTGAAATTCATGGATTACCACTTGTCGAAGTAATGCCGATCTCCGTATCTCTAAGAAGCAGAATCATCAAGCGGTTGATTGATATACTGGTTAGCATTATAGTTGGTTCGTTGCTGCTTATTTTAACGCCTTTATTGGGATTATTAATAAAGATCAATAATCGTGGATCTGTATTTAATCTTCAAAAACGCATTGGTAGATTTGGAAAAGAGTTTACAATGGTTGAGTTCAGATCAGAAAGTGGCAGTGGAGAATCCGGAGCGACATCTGATAGATCAATTAAGCATGAAATGCATGAAACCGGATTTAACAGGTTTTTACAAAATTCACATCTGGATGAACTACCGCAAATATTCAATGTTCTGATTGGTCAAATGTCGCTTGTCGGACCAAGACCTGAAAAACAGGAGATAGTAGAAAAGTTTCAGGATAAAGTTCCTTTATACCGACGTCGTATGCGAGTTAGACCGGGTATTACCGGCTGGGCACAGGTCAGACATAAGTATGACACGACGTTGGAGGATATTAAAGAAGAAACAAAATATGACCTGTTTTACATAGATCATATTTCTTTAGCATTGGACATTAAGATAATACTAACAACTTTTTTAATGTTGGTGAAGGGTGATAGAAAGTGAGTTTTCAAAACTATAGGGTGATTTACAGACTGGTTTATTCAGTATGAAGCGTCTGACACAATAATTGTCGGGTTTGAGACAAACCCGACTACGAAGAGAAACCTGGCGCTATCCGATTAAAAATCAAATTAGAGAACTTTTAATGCACGACATAAAATACATAAGAAATAATCCTGAAGAATTTCAACGCAAGTTAAAGAGACGCGGTGTTAATTTCAGTATTGATAATTTTCTTGAACTTGATTCAAAACTTCTGGAATTAACACAGAATATTGATAGTATGCGTGAGATCCGAAATGCAGTATCCAAGCAAGTAGGACAACTGAAAAAAGAGGGTAAGGATGTTAGTTTAGTCAGATCACAAATGATAGAGCTTGGCGATAAAATAAAATCTGCAGAATCCGATCTTAAAACTGTGCAGGACGAGATACGTGACAGGCTTGTTATCTTGCCGAATCTACCGTCGGATATAACTCCTGGCGGTTTAACTGAAAAATATAATGAGTTCGTTCGTGATTGGGTTGAATCTCCTCAGTATGATTTCGAGTTGCGCGATCATCTTGATGTTGCTGAAAGACTCGGAATGTTGGATTTTAAGCGCGGTGGCAGGATTACCGGTTCAGGTTTTCCGGTCTGGTCGGGAGCAGGCGCCAGATTGGAGCGTGCGTTGTTAAATCTAATGCTCGATCTTCATGTGGTTGAGCATGGTTATAAGGAAATGTTAACGCCATTTGTAGCTACTCGCGACAGTATGTTCGGGACAGGACAGATTCCAAAACTTGAAGCTGATATGTACCATATTGAGAAAGATGATTTATTCCTGCTGCCAACATCTGAAGTGACTCTTGTAAATATGCATGCAGGTGAGATTATTCCCGAAGCAATGCTGCCTGTTAAATATGTTGCCTATTCTCCGTGTTTCAGGCGCGAAGCAGGCGCTTATGGAAAGACTACTCGAGGTTTTCTTAGAACTCACCAGTTTAATAAAGTTGAAATGGTGAGGTTTGAAAAACCGGATGATTCATATAGAGTTCTTGATGAGCTTGTAAGTCATGCGGAAGAAGTGTTGCAAAAGCTTGATTTGCATTATCGTTTGGTAAGGCTTTGTGCCGGTGAATTACCCTTTGCTGCTGCTGTTTGTTATGATCTTGAGGTTTGGGCGCCTGCCGATGGTGGTCGCTGGTTAGAGGTTTCTTCCTGCAGTAACTGCGAGGATTTTCAGGCAAGACGTGCTAATATCCGTTTTCGTCCTAAAGACGGCAGTAAAGCTCAGTTTGTGCATACATTAAACGGTTCCGGGCTTGCGACGTCAAGGTTAATGGTAGCGCTGCTGGAAACGTATCAAACAGACGAAGGTTCATTTGCTGTTCCACCTGTACTTAGATCTTACCTGAATGATATGACGGTGATTACGGCTTCAGGGGAGGATGTGTTTTGAAAGTTGTAGTAGTTGGCGCTGGAGAGGTTGGCTATCACCTGGCAAGAACTCTGTCTTGGGAAGGACATGAGGTCGTAGTTATTGATACACGTCAGGAACTTGTAGATCGTGCTGCAGGCAGCATGGATGTGATGGCTCTAAGAGGGAATGGCACTTCCGTGCAGCTCCTGCTAAGCGCAGGTGTGCGGGATGCTAATTTGCTCGTCGCTGTTACATCTGTTGATGAAGTGAATATTGTGGCTTGTATGCTTGCCAAGCAGCTTAATGTAAAAACCTGCATTGCCAGGGTTCGCAATCAGGAATACTCAGATATAAATAATCCGGTATCATTGGTTGGACTTGGTATCGATCAAATTATACATCCTGAGTTAGAAGCGGCAAAAGAAGTAGTAAGTATGATCACGCATCCACAAGCGATTGATGTTGTAGAATGTGCAAACGGTAAGATAATGTTAGTTGGAATGCGTGCTGATGAGAAATCTGATATTATTAATCGACCTCTCGATGTTATGACCCCGGCTATTACGGAGTTATCATTCAGACTTGTTGCTATTATTAGAGAAGGCAATACCATAATTCCGAGAGGCAAGGATATAATAAAACAAGGAGATGTTATTTATACAATCTGTCGCTCAGAAGATATACCGGTATTATTCAAAATGGCGGGTAAGCGGGAGAGTGTTTCGAATAATATTATGCTGCTTGGTGGTGGTATGATTGGTCGTATGGTCGCAGAGATGATTGAGGGAAGAAAAGGATATAATGTAAAATTAATTGAAAGCAATGAGGATCGCTCAAACCGTGCAGTTCAGCGGCTGAAGCAGACTATGGTTGTCAAAGGAGGAGGAGAGGGAGTAGATTTTGATGTTTTAGCGCTTGAGGGTATTAATGAGATGGGAGTATTTGCTGCATTGACGGATGATGATGAGAATAATATTGTTACAAGTTTATTTGCAAAGCACCTCGGAGTAAAAAGAACGGTGACTTTGATAAGTAAGCCCGAATATATACCAATTATTCGAGCAATTGGACTTGATGCTGCTGTAAATGAACGCATCATAACTTCTGATGCTATTGTTAAATACTTATTAGGTGGCAGGATTTCCGCGATGGCAACCTTGCAGGGAATCGATGCGGAGATAATTGAGTTTTCGGTAGTTGAGGGCACCAGAGTTGCAGGAAAAAGAGTACGCGATATACATTTTCCCGAGGGATCGCTTGTTGGAGCGATTGAACGTCATGAAGAAGCGCATATTGCAGTAGGTGACTCAATGGTGCTGCCGGGTGATCATCTCGTTGTATTTTGTCAATCAAAAGTAGTTCCAAAACTGAAAAAGTTGTTTCACTGATAAATAGATTAGATTTGAATCATGCCTGATTTGCGTAATGTCGGTTTTATGGTTGGAGTTTTGTTGTTGTTTATTGCAGCAATGATGCTGCTGCCTCTGTTTATCAGTCTATACTATGGTGATGGTGATACAAAAGCAATAATTCAGTCTGTAATTATAACTGCTGCCACAGGTGGTTTATTATTATTGCTTAAGCCAAAAAGAAAAGACTTGGGACTTCGAGAAGGTTTTATGGTTGTGGCGGTAAGTTGGGCTGCCATGGCTATAATGGGTGCCTTGCCATTCTACATTTCAGGTGAGATACCTTCATTCACGGATTGCTTCTTTGAATCCATGTCCGGTTTTACGACTACCGGAGCTTCTATACTCGGTGGAAATAAAACCATAGAATCACTGCCTCATGGCATACTTTTCTGGCGAAGCTTAACACATTGGATAGGGGGGATGGGTATAATTTTGCTTTCGCTCGCAATATTACCTATGCTCGGTGTTGGTGGAATGCAGTTATTTCGCGCAGAAGTTCCGGGTCCGACAAAAGATAAATTAACACCAAGAATTAGGGATACTGCAGAGATACTCTGGTATGTATATCTTGGTATTAGCGTTCTTGAAATTGTTTTATTGAAATTCGGTGGTATGAGTTGGTTTGATTCGGCGTGTCATACTTTTGGTACGATGGCAACAGGAGGATTTTCTACACGATCAGCAAGTATTGCTGCATATAACAGTAAATATATAGAGTACGTGATTATAGTATTTATGTTTATTGCCGGCGTTAACTTTGCTTTGCACTATAGGTTTTTATCTAAAGGAGCAATTGGACGCTATTGGGAGAGTAGAGAATTCAGATTATACCTGATAATAGTAGCAATCTCCACAGCTATAATGATGAGTACACTAATCAGAAACGATCCTTCTCGTTCATTGGAAATCTGTTTCAGAGAATCAGCTTTCCAGGTTGTGTCGATTTTAACAACAACGGGTTTTGGATCGGCTGACTGGGAGATGTGGGGTAGTTTTGCTCAAGTTATATTAGTATTACTCATGGTCGTTGGAGGTATGGCAGGCTCAACCGGTGGTGGTGTTAAGGTTATACGTATTCAGGTGTTGTTTTCACAAGTCAGGGTTCAGTTACGAAGATTAATACACCCTCAAGCAATACTGCCTCTGCGAATTGGTGATCAAATGATTGATGATGGGATTGTTCATAATGTGATGGGATTTTTACTTGCATTCGGTTTACTTCTCGCAGGTTCTACTGCCCTGTTAGCTCTGATGGGAATCGATATGGTTTCATCCTTTGGAGCGTCGATAGCCAGTTTATCAAATATTGGACCTGGATTAGGTGATTTCGGACCTACAGATCACTACGGTTGGATGCCGTCAGCCGCAAAATGGGTGTGTGCTGCCTTGATGATGCTGGGCAGGCTTGAGATTTTTACCGTGCTGGTAATATTTAGTCGGCACTTTTGGAAACGTTAATGACAATTCAAGAGAACTATTAGCCAATGATAAAAAACAATGTTCAGGATACTCTTCTAAAGGTTGAGGGACTTCAAAAGTATTTTCCTATCTACAAAGGTTTATTAGGTAGAATTGTCGGTTATATAAAAGCTGTCGATGGTGTTTCATTGACAGTAAAAGCCGGAAAAACACTTGGACTTGTTGGTGAGTCAGGCTGCGGGAAAACTACAACAGGACGTTCAATAATAAGGCTTATAGAACCTACTGCTGGTAGCGTAATATTTGATAATCAGGAAATAACAGATTTACGCGGTGAAGACCTTAGACATGTTCGTCGTCGTATGCAGATTGTTTTTCAGGATCCGTATAGCTCACTAAATCCACGCATAACTATTGGTGGAATGATAGCTGAGATTTTGCGTTTTCATAAGATTGTTCCAAAAAGTCAGGTCAAGGATAAGGTAGCTGAGATACTTGATAATGTTGGACTTTCAATGAAATTCGCCGGTCGTTACCCACATGAATTTTCAGGTGGTCAGAGGCAGCGAATTGGCATTGCCAGAGCTTTATCTGTCGAGCCTGATTTCATTGTACTTGACGAACCGGTTTCGGCATTGGATGTTTCAATACAAGCTCAAATTATGAATCTGCTGGATAATCTTCAAAATCGTTTGCACTTAGCATATTTGTTTGTAGCGCACGACCTTTCAGTGATAGAACACATTGCAGATGACGTTGCGGTTATGTATCTCGGCAGAGTTGTGGAGCATGGGAGTAGGGAGGACGTAATCGGTAATCCTCTTCATCCATATACGAAAGCATTGCTTGAAGCTGTACCGGTTCCTGATCCGGATAAACGATCTGACAGGAAATTACTTAAAGGTGATGTTCCTTCACCGGCAAATCCACCATCAGGCTGTCATTTTCATCCTCGTTGTCCATTGGCTAAACCTGTATGCAGTGAATGGGAGTTTGAATTGAAAGATCTCGGTAACGGGAGAAAGATTGCGTGTGTGTTGTATTGAAAAGGAATGTCGGATTTGAGGACAAACCCGACTACGAATCAAGTTTTTCAGGGCATGATAGATACTTCAAAGGTTTTCTCAAAGGTTAATCGTGAATACATACATACCACGTTGGCTAAGAGTCAATTTCCGAATTAAATTTGGTCTTTTTATCCTGGCGCTGTTGCTTTGGTTCCTTGTTGTGATTCAACGTTCTTATGAGCATACGATAATAGTACCAATTAGTGTCAGTGGAATAAAATCCGATAAAGTTCTTGTTAAGGAAATTCCGGCACAAGCGAAGGTCGTTTTTCGCGCGTCAGGACGAGAACTTTTACAACTGTTATACACATCTACTCCTCATCTTAAATTAGATCTCTCAACCATTAGTAATTTCTATACTTTTCGTCTTAATCCCGAAATGATTATTATCCCCAGAGCGCGTACAGCAGAAATTATAAATATTATAGAACCTGATTCAATTGAAGTTGTTTTAGATACAAAACTAAAACTAAGAATACCCGTTTTACCGCGTGTCAACGCAAAACCCGCACCCGGACATACACTTTATGGTGAATATGAAGTTTTTCCGGCTGAGGTTAATGTGACAGGTCCCCGTGGTAGAATAGTTAGACTATCAAACATCGAAACGGAGCTTGTTGATCTGGAGAAGGTAAAACATACAACAGAACTCAAGTTGAATCTTGAAAAACCGGACATATATGGAATATCACTTTCAACTGAATGGGTTAAGGTGATTATTCACGCGGAAAAACTTGGCGAACGGAGGATGCAGCAAGTTTCAATTAAAGTAGTAAATATTCCCAGTGGGCGAGAAGTAGTTGTAGATCCTTTAACCGCTGAAATAGAGTTGAAGGGTGGAATTACACAACTTTCGGATTTGAGTGTTGATTCGATCAGCGCTTTTGTAGATTTTAAAGGTTTTGATATACTGCGAGGTGGAAAAACCCGGATTCAGGTGGAAACACCGCCAGGAATAGAACTACTTAAAACAACACCTCCTGAAGTGCGTTTAATTGTAAGGCGCAAGTGAAAGTGGTTATTCTTGGTATTGAGACTTCATGTGATGAAACAGGCGCAGCTCTGTTAGTCGATGGTAAAATTACTGCTGATAGAACAACTACGCAATTACTTCATGAAAAATATGGTGGTGTTGTGCCCGAATTGGCTTCCCGTGCTCATATGAGTTTGATTGCACCGGCAGTAAATGGAGTTTTTGAAGATAGTGGAATTAATGTTGATGAGTTAGATGCTGTTGCAGCCACATACGGACCAGGATTGGCTGGAGCTTTGCTGGTAGGAGTTTCGTATGCAAAGGGTCTTGCGCAATCTTTGAATATTCCATTTATCGGGATTAATCATCTTGAGGGACATTTATGGGCTGGTGAAATGGCTTATGGGGAATTGCCTACTCCGTTTATTGCCCTGATAATTTCCGGTGGACATACACTGATGATCGAAGTTAATGGACTTGGGCAATATAGAAAAATTGGAGGAACGCACGACGATGCGGTTGGCGAACTCTTTGATAAGACGGGAAGAATGTTAGGATTTCCATTTCCTGCAGGCGCTAAACTTGATGCTGATTCAATTCAGTATCGAAAAACAATCAAAGCTAAGAATTTCAATGTAAATCCGGTTCACTTTCCGCGTGCAAAGATAAAAAAAGATGAATTTGGGTTCAGTTTCAGCGGTTTAAAAACAGCGGTTCTATATTATCTTCAGGATAAATATTCAAATTCAGAAAAAACACTCCCGAATAAATACGAAATGCAATATGATATTCCGGATTATGAGCGAATTATCATTTCGGCTGCAATTATGGAAGCTGTTTCAGACATGTTGATAACAGGATTAGAAGCCGCCTGGGATAATCGCTATAGATCGTTGGTTGTATCGGGTGGAGCTGCATCGAGCAGCCATTTAAGAACGGAATTTTCTAACTTTGCCAAACGTCATGATATTCCAATTATTATTCCGTCTCCTGAACTTTGCACGGATAATGGTTCAATGATCGCCTGGATTGCTTACAAGCATTTCATTAACGATCAGACAAGTCCTCTTAGCCTACAGGTTGATCCTTCAGCGAGTCTTTTCAAATGCTGAACGCATCCCTAAGATTTTCTTCCTCGTATCCTATCTATTTGATTATAGTGAGTGTTATTTTTGCTGCTGTTTTTTCATTCTGGACTTATCGGCGCACTACTCCTCCGGTAAAACCCTGGCTAAGATATTGCCTGATTTTTTTACGCTGGAGTTCATTATCGCTTGCTCTTATATTTATTTTTCAGCTTACCATTACGCGTTATAAAACATATTCTAAACCTGCAAAAATCCTTGTACTTACTGATAAATCGGCGAGTATGAACCTTGCAAAGGACAATACGGAAAGTTTCGGTTCGGTGAAGGATTTGCTTGAAAGCGACGGTTATAAAAGATTGAGTGACAGGTATATTGCCAGATTATTCAGTTTTTCTGATAGCCTCGAACACGAGTGGACAAATACGTCCGCCTTATTAGACAGTCCTAATACCGGCATTGGCACCGATCTTGGCGGAGCCTGGATGCAGGCTTTGGAAAAATATGGAGCTGATTTACCTGCTGCAATTCTTTTAATTACGGACGGCGCTCACAACAAAGGAGTTGATCCTGCCAGAATAGCACGATTGGCTCATGTACCAATATATACAGTTGGAGTTGGCTCCCCTGAAGCAAGTCTTGATTTAATGATAAGCTCGGTTTCAGTTAATCCTGTTGTTTATCAAGGTTCTCAGGTACCCGTTGAGATCGGTTACAGAGCCGTCGGTGTGTCCGGTAAAACCTTACAACTTACCTTATTTGATCAGATTGGTAAGGTCATTAAGAATCAAAGCATGAGAATATTGGATGATTTCACAGAGGGTACACTTAGGTTCGAGATACCTGTCGACAGCGCTGGTCGTCACAAGTATTCGGTCAGCATAAAACCATTTGAAAATGAACTTACTTACAACAACAATAAGCGAAGCTTCTATCTGAATGTACTCGCTAATAAAATGCGAGTGTTAGTTATGTCCGGACCACCCGATCAGGATTTGGGTGATTTAATAAGACGTTTAGGGAATGACGAACAAGTTGACGTTATCCAGCGTACGACACGAGGGACGAGGTTTTACGAAGGTGACTGGCCTGACGATGAATTACTATCAAACATAGATGTTGTTTTATTGCATCATTTCCCGGTGGGATCAAATAAAAAAAATGCTCTCGAAGTTTTTACTAGGCAATTATCTGATGGAAATATCCCAATTGGATTTATTGACGGTGGAAATGTAGATATAAACCGTTTTAAGTTAATTGAACCGCTTTTAGGCGTAAAAGCGCTTGATGGTCGAAGCCGGATTATCAGAGGTTACGTGAATCCAATTCAACGTCATGCTGTAATTGTTGAATCCGACGAAACAGATATAAATCGAGGCTGGTCGGATTTACCACCCGTTTTAACTACTGCAAACCGTTATCAGGTTAAAGCTCAGGCAAGTGTATTAGCCGAGTTTCAGGATGAAAACTCAGATATAACTTATCCTGCTATAGTTGTATCGGAAACCGGAGGGATGAAATCCGGGGTAATATTAGTTTATGATATATGGCGCTGGGGATTAAAATCTCCAGGAGAGGATGGAATTCCAGAGCCATTATTTCAGAGAATGATTCGGTGGCTTGCTATAAGAAAAATCGATAAAAGAGTCAAGTTGGTTTTTGATAAGGAGTTATTTTCGATTCAGGAGCAGGTTGGTTTTACGGTGACAGTACTTGATGAGAATTACAATCCCATGGAGGGTGTTGATGTTTCGGCTGACATCCTACTTGACAGTAAACAGGGAGGTAGAACTGCATTATTAGGCATTGGGAATGGCAGATATCGTGGTGGATTTCGCGCCTGGTCAGAGGGTGAATATCAGGTAAATATAAAAGCAGAACTTAATAAAAATGTAATTGGTCAGGATAAAGGAAAGATTACGGTAGAGCAGTTTTCGATTGAGTTATTGGACGTTCGTTTAAACGAGGAATTACTTAAGTTTATTAGTGAAGCAAGCAAAGGGAGCTATTGCAGAATTAGTAATGCTGATTCCCTGCTTGAATCTTTAAGTTTTAAACCTGTCGAATGCGAGGATATGCAAGTTATTCAAACATTTGGTAAAGTATGGCTCTTAATTTTAATCATAAGTTTACTTATTGTTGAGTGGACCATCAGAATTCGTACCGGAATGCTGTGAGAGTATTAAATACAATCGTTGTTGGTGGCGGTTTTGCCGGATTGACGGCTGCTACACGGCTTAACCAGGCTGGTGCAGATGTGATTTTACTTGAGCGAAATCGGGACTTAGGTGGACGTGCATCATCATTTTTTGATAAAAGTTTCAATGAATGGTTAGATAACGGATCGCATGTTTTCCTTGGAGCATATAATTCTGCTCTGTCTATGCTTAAAATTTGGGGAGGTGAAGACGGTGTAGATTTCTCAGGCAGTGATAAAATTCCGTTCATTTTTAATGATGGAAGCGAAATATATCTCGATATGAGTAAGGGAGGCGGAAGGTTTAAGCAAGCTCTTGGAATATTGAAATTTCGGAGTATGACTTTCAGAGAGAGACTTAATACTGTCAGAGTAATAAAGGCGATCATTAACCAAACAGAAGTGCAACCGGAAAATGAGCCAACAGTAGCTGAATTTATTGCAAAATATGGCATTATAAAGGGAGCTTGCTATGACTTCTTAGATGCATTAACCGTGTCAATAATGAATTCACCGATTGAGATAACAGGAATAAAACCTCTTGCAGCAGCATTGATGGTTGCATTATCCAGTGGTAAGTCTAATTTAGGGATTCCAATCAGACCTTTTCAGCAGCTTTATATCGATCCGGTGAAGCGCTTTCTAACGCTGTCAAAGGTTGATGTCCGCACATCAACAAAAGTAAAATCTCTTTTATTCAATAATAAGGGAGACTTATGCGGTGTTGAAACAGCAAAGGAAAGTATCCCGGCGGAGAGTGTTTTACTTGCTTTACCACCATTTGATTTAATTCGTTTGTTGCCTGACTGGCTCAGGCAAGATAAATATTTTGCTCGTTTCAGTGAATGGGAGAGTTCTTCGATTCTAACGGTTCACTTAATATTTGACAGACCTGTTTTACAGCATCGATTTGCATATTTCCCAAATGCTTTCCCACACTGGATTTTTGGGCGAGAGCAGGAAGAAAAAAGCGGGGGTTGGAGGCGATTATCAGCAGTTACAAGTTATGCGCCGAAGCGAGATGAGATGTCAAATGAAACCATTAAGCAACAGGTGATTTCAGATATTAATGAAAGGTTGCCATTGGCTGCAGATGCAGAAATCCAGAATTTGCGTATTGTGAGAACATCAGCCGCCACTTGGCTTTTAAAACCTGGATCCGAATTGCTCAGACCGTCTGTGAGAACTCCTGTTAAAGGGCTTTACCTTGCAGGTGATTGGTGTGCCACCGGATTGCCGCTGACAATCGAAAGCGCTGCTCGCTCCGGTGAACGGGCAGCAGAAGCGATTATCAGTTAGACTTTTATTTCATTAATTTTAAATCTCTTCTTTTGGTAAATATATAGACTTCACCGTCTTCAAATGTCATTGTGAGAGTGTCGTTACTCAGTTTATATATTATGGTTTCATTGATGTTATCATGGAACATCATGGTGAATTTAGATGGAAGGGTTCTCCAGCGGAAATCTTCCTGCTTGAAAGTGCGTCTGATATTTCCAAACCCATCATCAGCAATTGTGAGAGTTATTTCTTCACCTGTGGCAACTTTAACAGTATCAAAATCCTGCCCGATGAAGTGTTCGGCTTTCCAGATCCCAACGAGAGACGAATCACGTATTTTTTCGCAACTAATTGTTGTGAGGAAAGTTAAACCGAATAGAAAAATGAAAGCGATTGTAAACAAATCTCGTCGCATATACCTATCCTTAATGTTGTTATTCAACTTGTCTGCTATATTTAATATACCTGAAAACCTAATGCTTGTAAAGGGTAAATAGTATGATTAAGGGATTAAGGAAGGAAATTCATAAATTGAAAATAAGTTAGAAAAGATATGATTAATCATTTACAAAGGGATCTGACCTGCTGCAATACTCAATCGCATTTTAATAAGTTTGTTCTATTGTGTATTGTAGTTACCATTGTCGTATTCTCTTTAGAATCCGGAGCGCAGACAATCGAATTTGATGCGGATAACGCCTTTTTTTATCTTGAAAAACAATGTTTATTCGGGACGCGTGAACCAGGTTCGGAGGGGGCTCAAAACTGTTTACATTGGTTTGAAGAGTTATTCAAAGAGTTTGGCGCTGAAGTATATTTACAGCGTTTTGAGGCGGTTGAAGCGCTTACAGGGAAAGAAAGGAAACTAACTAATATCATAGCCCATTTTCCTAGAGAAGATGAATCAACTCTAATGTTATGCGCCCACTGGGATACAAGAGCATACGCTAATCTTGATCCTGATGCTGCCAATCGTGAGAAGCCAATTCTTGGCGCTAACGATGGAGCATCCGGAGTAGCAGTATTATTAGAGATTGCAAGAATAGCATCAGTAAATCCTCCTCCTATGGGATTATTAATTGTTTTATTCGATGGTGAAGACATGGGTAGAGCTTCTTATGCGGAAGAGTTTGCATTGGGTTCAAAATTCTGGGCTTTGCATCAAATACCTGTTGAAGTTGATGAAGCAATCTTGCTCGATATGATTGGAGATGATGATCTTGAGATACCAATTGAGGGATTTTCCGAGCGAAACGCGCCTTTTCTTAGAAAGCAGCTATGGGATATTGCTCACAGGTTAGATTTGACAGCCTTTTCGGATGATTATGGGGGAGGTATTGCTGATGATCATGTCAGATTACAGAGAGCAGGTATTCCTGCTGTTGACCTGATAGACTTTGATTACCCTTACTGGCATACGCTCGAAGATACTCCCGATAAATGCTCCGTGGAAAGCCTAGATCAGGTTGGGAAGGTTTTAATAGGATATATTTATGGCATTGAATGATTTTTATAGTTCTTTTCTTGTATCAGTTTTCGGGAAAGCATCTGGGTAGTGAAAATTATCGTCACTTCGTCACATAAATCGCTGTAAGCCATACTGGGTAAGGGTTAGAGGGTGTGACGAAAAGGTGACGGAACGGTGACGAAAGGTTATCCACGAATTACGCAGATTACGCGGATTTGTGTGATTCGTGATTCTGGATTTCTGCCTTTCGCCGAAGGCGGACAAGCACACCACAATCGCCTATGCTAAAATCCCCCCGAAAGTACGGGGGGATTTAATTTGAAACTTAAAATGACAAACAGGAATGTTTGTCCTACTGTATAAAATTATTTCACAAGCATCACCTTCAGCATTGAGCTTTGTCCACCAGACTGCAAGCGCAACATGTAAACGCCGCTCGGCATATCTTTACCATCAAACATGACGGTGTGAACGCCAGAAACTTGTCTGCCGGATGTCAGTTCTGCAACGCGACGTCCGGAGACGTCATAAGCAGCAAGATCAACAATGCCAGTCTCTAAAAGGTTGTAAGAGACTCTCATCTGGGAGTTGAAAGGATTCGGATACGCTGAGACTATGCCAAAATCTTGTGGAAGCTCTGTTGTTCCGGTTAGTTTTGCAACACCCCAGCCATCTGCCTTCCAGCCGGATTTGTCACCGTCAAGCCACTCAAGCTCCAATTGGCAGACATGAATGTCTGCCCCACCGACAATAG
>JAIPJL010000041.1 GCA_021734165.1 bacterium
TGCTCACTTGCTTACTTGCTTACTTACACCCCCACACTCAACCCACCATCGATGAATATCGTCTGTCCTGTGATATAAGAAGCGCCTTCCGAGCAGAGGAAAACATGCAGGTTAGCAATATCTTCAGGTGTGCCGAATCGCCTGACTGGGATTGCCTCAAGGTACTCCTTGCGTTTTTCTTCTGCAACTTCCTCAAGCATGGGAGTGATTATAGCTCCCGGAGCGATACAGTTTACTGTAATTCCTGATCTTGCCAGTTCAAGCGCTAGTGTCCTCGTCAACGATATAACCCCCCCTTTGGAAGCAGAGTAATTGACTTGCCCTACATTACCCAGCGCTGCAATCGAAGCGGTGTTGACAATCCTTCCCCATTTGTTCTTGCGCATCGGACGCATTACAGCCTGTGAAGGAAGCCACGTGCCCTTCAGATTGACGTTGATCACCATGTCCCAGTCATCTTCTTTCATCTTCATCCCAAGCATATCTCTGGTGATGCCCGCATTGTTAATTAAAATATCCAGTCGATCATATTTCTTTACAATTCCGCTAACAATCTCATCGACCTGGGTTTTGTTTGTAACATTGACTTTCACTGCTTCGGCTCTGCCGCCATTGGAGCGGATCCCCTCAGCCAGCGCTTCAGCAGCGTCTATTATTACATCAGCGATTATTACAATCGCTTTCTCTTCAGCAAAGCGAGTGGCTATCGCAGCGCCGATTCCTCCGCCAGCGCCTGTAATCACAGCTACTCTGTCGTTCAGCATAAATCACTCCTCAGTATGTTAAGTATCACCGATATTTATTTTTCATTCTTCAATGATTGCAGACCGGAGTTAAAGTGGAACTGTAAGCCTCAAATGATTATTATACCACCTTAACCAACTATGATAATATACAAAGAAACACAGTTATTGCTAACAAATTTTAGGAAAAAAACATGATACAGAGCTATGAAGACGTGCTTAGCGCTGTTCATGATTAAAAAATCAGCGTAATCCGTCTTTGGTTTTCCGATATTGTGAGAGGAAAGATTTACCACAGAGCACACAGAGAACACAGAGATTATTTCTTTGTGTACTTCGAGTCTTCGTGGTTTTATTTTACTAAACTCAATGTTCTTACTGCTGTCTGCTTCGATCCTTCCAGTTTTACAATATAAAATCCCGAAGACAGGTCGTCTGCGCTGAGGTTCACCGAATGAAATCCCGCTTGGCTGTAACCATCGAACAACGTCCTGACCTCACGCCCTGTCATATCGTACAGCGCCAATCGCATAGGGGCTGATTTATCAAGCCCAAAGGTGATAGTGGTTGTTGAGTTGAAGGGATTGGGATACGCAGCGAATAACGTGAACTCTTCTGGAATAGAAGCAGCAGGATCATCCACTTTATTAGGATCGGTGAAGCGGTAAATACCAAGGTTAGTGAAGTCTGCTACGAAGATTAATCCATCTTCAGATACAGTAACACTATAAGCTTCACCGGGTGTGTCGTAGTATCCCACCTCTTCCGGATTTTCCGGATCAGAAATTGAGAGGACACGTATGCCGTTAATATGATCAGCCAGATATGCATAATCACCTGAAACTACAATATCCATGGCGGTGTTCGTTGCATTATAGCGATTTACTTCATGAGGATTTTCCGGATCAGTAATGGAAATTATTCGTAATCCTGCTTCAAAACCGGTTACATAAGCATAATCTCCAAATACTTCAACACTACCAACCTGCCACCGTTCACCACAGTATCCTATTTCCATTGGATTTTGAGGATCGGCAATCGATATAATTCTTAAGCTGCCACCGCCGGCATATTCACCATTTCTGTTAAACTGTCCATCAGCTACATACGCATAATCTCCCAAGACTACTACATCACTTGCATAACCAGGAATGTTGCATTGACCTATTACTTCAGGATATTCAGGATCATCAATAGAGATAACGCTTAAGGCGTTTTGGCCTCCAATATATGCATAATCATTTGAAACAGCTACACTATAAGGCATATCTATTACATTACAATTACCGATCTCTTCAGGATTTTCAGGATCAACTATAGAAATAATACGCAAACCGCGTATCAAATCCATAACGTATGCGTATTCACCAGAAACCACAACACTATAATACCATCCTCCCTGCGAATCATAATATCCCACTTCTTCCAGGAGTTCAGGATCAGCAACGGAAAGAATACGCAAACCGTTGACAAAGTTCGCCACGTATGCATAGTCGCCACAGGTTGCGACATTACTGACAAATCCAGGAGTTCTGAAGTATCCTATTTCGTCAAGTTGTTCAGGATTCGCAATAGAGACAATGCTTAGTCCCAATAATGATATATAAGCATAGTTACCTGAGATTGTAACGTTCCAGGCAGATCTCCTGTCAAATCGTTCTACTTCCACGGGATTTTCAGGATCTGCTATTGAAATGACTCTTAATCCGCTATCCGATTCCGTTATATAAGCATAGTCACCTGAAACCTCGACACTATTGAAATAACCGTGCATTTCAAAGTACCCAACCTCATAAGGATGTTCCGGATTAACAATTGAGATAATGTGTAGGCCATCATTTAAGTCAGCTATATAAGCGTATTCACCTGAAATCGTAACATCATTAAAGAAGCTATTCTCATTGCAGTATCCAATTTCTTCAGGATTCTCGGGATCACTAATGGATATGACGCGTAAACCGCCTTCTCTATCAGCTAAGTAAGCAATGTTGCCGGAAATTGTTACACTATAAGCTGACCCCGGGGTATCATAATTACCCACAACTTGCGGATGTTCGGGATCAGCAATTAAAATGACAACTAAACCACTGTCACCATCAGCAATATAAGCATAGGCACCGGAAATGGTAACACACTTTGCGGATCCTGTATTACAGTGCGCAACTTCTGAAGGATGTACTGGATCAGCAATCGAGAGGACTCGTAAACCACCCTGCATGTCCGCTATGTATGCATATTCATTGGATAATACAATGTTACAGGCGATTCCTGGATTATCGTCCCAGTAACCAATAATCTCTTGATTTTCTGGATTAGAAATATCAACAATCTGCAAACCAGACACTCCAGCAGCAACATAAGCTAACTCATCGCGTACAAAGACGTCGTAAGCAAAGTCCCATTGATTGTAAATCCTTCCAACCTGTTCGACGTTTTCGTGGTCTTGAGCGAAAAGGGGTGTGTTTGCGAAGATTAATACGCAAACAATGAGTGGTAAAAAGGGAATGTTACGCATTTTAACTTACTCCTTATTTAATCAACTTCTTTACAAATACTTAATAAAATCTGATACTTAAAAGGTCACAACTATACATTAAATTAAAACATTAATTTTGCTTTATGCAACTCAATTCAATGTTTAATAGTTTAGAGTGAGAGACACTTCGTGTTCAACCTTCAGGTTGTTTAAAACACGCTAAAGTATAAACTCTGAACTTTCATAGTTGACCCCACTAATTCGTCATGCTGCCTCTAACGCGTGAAGGTAACAATATCAACTATACAACCCATTCTCAATAATTATCTGGTTCACAGCCTTGCCGGTAAGCAGTTCAACAGGTAATCCCTTTGCAATTCTTTTTCGTATGTCAGTTGAGGAAATTTCGAGACGGGGGATGTTTACGCTTTGGGCTTCGAGAGCCCAGTGGCTGCTGATGGAATTGACATTATTGCCCGGTCGGCTCATTACAACCACCTTCGCTAATTGGAAAACTGTATCCGGTTCACGCCATGAATCCATCTCCGAGAGTGTATCAGATCCGACTAAAAGGTATAATTTATTTGGAGGATTTGGATATTGTTCGGTAAGTAACTTTAATGTGTCAACCGTATAGCTGACGCCTCCTCTTTCAATCTCAAACCTGCATAGTTCAAATAACGGATCACTGTGTATCAAAGCTTCAATCATCTTACAGCGTAACTCATCCGACGCAATAGATCCTGAAGGTTTGTGAGGTTGGATGGCTGCCGGAATAATCAATATTTTTTTTAAATCTAACTGCTCAGCAGCAATTCTTACAGAATGAAAATGTCCGATGTGAGGTGGATCAAAGCTGCCTCCGAAAACCCCGATACGTTTAACACTCTCAGCCATATAGGTCAATCCTCAGGCTTTTCGATGATTTCCTTCGGTTCTTGCGCGAGTTCCTCCATGGCGGTTTTAACCTTGGGAATCCATGTATGCTCAGGATATTTAGCGATGAAGATACGAAATGCCGATTCGGCTTCCTCATGCTGTTTATCAAGTGCATAACTTACTCCAAGTTGATAGACCGATAATGGCGCCCATTCCGTATCGTAATACATCTCAATGACCAGTCGGAAATAGATTACCGCGGAGCTGTAATCCTTCATCTTCTGATAGATAACACCTGATGCGTAGTCCTTGTGAGCGAGTTTATCTCTGCAAATATCAATAAGTTTTTGAGTTTCAAGAACACGCTCAGTATATTCCGGGTAATAATCTATAAATCCCTGTAAGTTATCAATCGCTTTCTCGGTGTAACTCTGATCCAACTGGTACTTTGGTGAAAGTTGATAGTAGCTTTCGCCAACCTTGAACATAGCATCAGGAACCAGTTTGCTTCTGGGAAAACGGCGATATAATTCCTCAAAAGAATCCGCCGCCAACAGGTACTCTTTAAGATGATAATGACACATCCCCAGTAAATACTGAGCGCTGTCAACGTAAGCGGAGCCGGAAAAATTCAAGGTGAAAAAATCTAATCCTTCTGAAGCATCAACGAATTTCTCGGCATCATATTTATTTTTCAAATATTGAAATGCCGTTTTATCATCCATTGTTTCAAGCGGAGGATGTTTGCTACATGAGTTTAATAGAAACGTTAAACTAAAGACCATTACAAAGAATGGAAACATGAATTTATTTTTCGTCATTAATGTCCTCGAATTGTGTAAAGACCATAAAATGTTAATCCTATTCCTGCGGTTATTAAACAAGGTTTACCCCAGTCTGAAAATATATTGTCTTTGCTTTCATCTTCTGACGCCAATGTGGGTTCAATCCCGCCTGTGCAGGATGACTGCTTCTCAAATGGAGTCATCCTCGCCATTGCGTGATTACGCCACATCGATTCAGAATTTAGAAACTGTACCTGTTTGTATGTATTGTCTAACGAAGCAAGCTTCGTTACTCCGGTTTCAAAATTAGAAAGGGAAATGTCGGATGAAATTGATTGAATATTCCGTTCGTATATGCCGGATGGAATATTTATGTCAGTCAAGTTCAACATGCTGAAAAATAGAATTATTCCAATCATCAAAAATCCTTGTAAACAATCGCTGTCCAGACCATTACCAGTCCGTAAACAGCGGTAACTATGATTAGAAATACATCACCGAACTTAACATAAAATGTTTCCGCTTCACAAAGTGGTAAATCTGCTGAAAGCTGGGCTTCTGTAAAAAGCTTGGTACGGATTATCTCTCTACCAAGATGATCTGCCATTAGTGAAATTCCTGAGTTGGAAACCCTTGCCATAGATCGTCTTGTCTCGATGCAGCGAAATCGGCTTAAGGCTGCTATCTGAAAATATTCCGACGATTTACCATACCAGGCGTCATTTGAGATTGTAACCAGCAGGTTAGCGCCTTTTTTTACTGCCTCGCGTGAATATTGAGGAAATATTGACTCAAAACATATTGTAACCGGAAAACGAACTTTAATTTCATTTACTGGAATTTCAAAAACAACCGATCTGCGTCCCGGAAGAAATTCTGCCTGTCCAAAATTGAGTTTACGTCCTTGAGGGATTAATGCCTGAAAAGGTACTCTTTCACCGAAAGGCACGAGAAACCTCTTGACACATCGTTCAGCGAGCCCATATTGAGGAATTGCAAGGAATGCGCTATTCAATGGTCTGTATTCATCACCCTGACGTTCATAATCCGAGGCACCTGTCAGTATCGGCGCATTAATTCTATTAACAAGTCCTGTCAGCATGTTTATATAACTGCTTTGTTGTCTCAGATGAATCGGAAGCGCTGTTTCTGGCCAAATCACCAGATCAGGTTCTGCAGAAGCTCCAACTCTTGTTAAAGAGTCATAAACAGCCCAGCTAAAAGCTGCTCCCTTCAGCCATTTAATCCGTGCCGGTATATTTCCCTGCACAATCATAATCCTGGCTTTGGGTAATCCCGCTCTGGTGTATTTCCTGGCATGAAGATTAGTTATTAATGGTGTTAAAACTATCAATATCAGCATTACAACCGCAATCTGACGCATCTTTTCTTCGGGTTTGCTGATTAAAAACAGCAGAGCGACGTTTACCGTAACAACCCAGAAACTGACGCCATAAAATCCAGTAAATTCCATTATCTGGAGTATTGGTAGAAAATTCGATTGTGTCAGCGCGAGTACGGGCCAGGGGAATGCAAGTTCTCCGAGGCGCCCCAGCAAACCCTCCCATGCAATCCATGAAAACGGAGCCAGCAGCCAGGTTTTAAATCCAAGCGCGCGACGTAAATTTATAAAGAGCCAGGCAGCAAACATCCAACCGGTTACCAGTATTGCTGTAGTTGCGATCATGGTGATGGTTGCTATAATGGGATGTGTACCATTGTTAAAAGCAAGCCAGTAAATAACTCCTGTATTGAAGAAAATACCGGCTATAGCGCCTTCACCAATACCATTTTTTTGAGGCTGTTCAAGAGAAATAAATAATGGCAGAAGCCCAATCCATGCAGCCGGATATAATCCCAGAGGTGGACAGGCTATAGCGAGCAGCAAACCTGATAAAGCAGCGAGTATCCTCGATTTCGGAGGGAGTAACTTACTCACTTATCAGCAGACTGGTACAGTTTTTCTAATACTTCAAGAGTTGCAATAGCCTCTCTTCCTGTGGCGAGAGGTTTGCTTTCCCCTTCAATACAATCAATAAAGTGCGCCACTTCAAAACGATATGATTCGCGGTATAATTCACTAATATCTTCCAATCCGGGTGGTGTTGTTTCAATGACACGGTTTCCACGTCGTCGTGTAAGACGCAAAGGATTCAGTGAAGCAGCGCCTTTTGATCCGGAAATATAGGTATAGGCAATATCTTCACGAGAGCAATTCGCCCAACTGACTCCCAGGGTAAAAGATGTTTCATCGGAAAGCCGAATAAATGCGGAGGCTGTGTCTTCAACTTCCAGTTCCAAAGTCGCGTTACTGGCGCTTCCCACCGTTTCAACTACCGCAGGGAATCCAAGCAGGTAAAAAACGAGATCAATCATTTGTAATCCGAGGTCCATCAGCACGCCACCACCAGCAAGTTTCGGATCCGTAAACCAGTAAGGTCTGCCCCAGACGCCGAGTCTTCTCAGCCAGCCTGCGCGCACCATTTGAATTTCACCGAGTTCACCCTCTTGAATCAGATTCTTAAGGTGATCCGTATCCTCACGAAATCGATGGTTCATCGCAACGAGGAGTACACGCCCTGTTTTCTCGGCGGTTTCAACTATTTTCTTAGCTTCATTAACATTGCGCGCTAATGGTTTCTCAACCATAAGATCAATACCTGATTCAAGTATCATCTGAGCAAGTGGCAGATGCGTGATAGTCGGAGTTGTTAGAATTATACCGTCGAGTTTCTCTCGCTTCAGCATATCCTCCGGTTGATCATACCAGGTGGATATACCGAAACGCTCTGCTACAGCAGCAACTCTTCCTGCATCTGTATCACATAAAGCAACAAGCTCGGCCGATGGTTCCGAAATGATATTCGGGATGTGTGAAACCTGCGAAATACCACCTGCTCCAATAATACCGACTCTGACCTTATTACTGTTACCCATATTAAACCCCGAAATGTTTTTACTGATTGTTTAACATCAGATTATTAATATAATCTTGTAAGATAAGAATCGCAGCCGCTTCGTCAACCCATCCTTTAGGTTTTGAAGATTTTCCTCCGATCTTTTTACGATCTGCCAATACTCTAGCGCTGGTGAAATCCTCATCCTGCCAAATGATTCTATACCCCATCTTGCCAAGCGAAACCGCAAGCGCGTCAGCTCCCGCGATAACCATTTCAACTTCTCGCGCTCCTTCAGGTGGTCGCCCTATAACGATAGTCTCAGTTTTTCGTTGTTCCGCAGCAGCTCTGACTGCTCGCGCAAGCGCTCTTCCGTTAAGTCCTTCCAACCATCCAGCTCCAACAGCAACCTGATGTTTTCCATCATAGAATGCCAAACCAACTCTTTTCAAGCCGAAATCAACACCAAGCATTGCGCTTGAAATATGCTCGTGATTATTTCCTTTGTTCCTGCCGTCCAAATTACACCGCCTCAAGCTCTGATTTTATATCAAGTCTTTCCGCTTTTATAATACCACGTATTTGGTTGATTTTCCCAATCATCTTTGTCAAGTGCGGAAGGTTACGTACTTCTACCACTACTTGCCCAACCATTAATGTTTCATCCATGTGCATTTTTACACTAATAATATTGATATTTAATGTTGAAATTGCATGAGTAATGTCTCTCAGCAGATTAAGCCTGTCATCACCAATAACCTGTACTCTAGCTTTGAAACGATCCTCGCGCTCAACATCCCAATCTACGGAAACGACTTTTCGATCCTCATCAATCAATTGAGCAACATTATTGCAGTCTGTTCGGTGAATGACTATTCCCATTCCCGGAATCTGGAAACCGATTATTGAATCGCCCGGTAAAGGACTACAGCAATCAGCGATAGAAACTACCTGGTTTTCGAAGCTACCAACTTTGATTCCTTTTTTATCTTTACTTACTTTGCGGACAATACGGCTGATCAGAGTTTCTTTATCAGGCGCTACTAATGGTATAAGCTTCCCCATTACCTGTCCTATTGTCAGTACTCCTGAGCCTATATCCGCGAAAAACTCATCTTTTTCAACATAACCAAAACTAACAGCGACTTCATTGATGTCATCATTGGTATATTTAAGCTTTAATCTGTTTATCTCCGCATCGATCAGCTCACTGCCAAGTGATATTGCCTGGTCAAAACGTGTTTCCCTGAACCAGCGTTTAATACGGCTTCTTGCTCTTGAAGTACGTACGAATTTCAACCATTCCACCGATGGTCGCTGCTTTGGTGAAGCCAGAATCTGAACAGTATCACCGGATTCCAGTTGTGCGCTAAGCGTTACGACTTTTCCACCGACTTTCGCTCCAATTGTATGCAGACCTATATCCGAGTGTATTGCAAAGGCGAAATCAACAGGTGTTGATCCACTTGGTAACGGTATAAGTTTACCCTTTGGCGTAAATACAAATATCTCATCGTGAAATAAATCTATCTTAAGAGATTCAAGGAATTCTCCGGTTTCAGCGTTTTCCTGATGAACTTCCATTAGGGTACGAATCCAGGCGAAATGTTCCTCAAGCTCATCTGTTTTGTACACACCTTCCTTGTATCGCCAGTGTGCTGCGATGCCATTTTCAGCGAGAGCATGCATTTCTTCTGTACGAATCTGTACTTCAATTATGCGTTTATGCTTATCGAGTACTTTCGTGTGAATAGACTGATACAGGTTTGACTTGGGCAATGCGATGTAATCTGTAAAATGTTCTGTGACCGGTTTGAAAAGCTCATGTACTAACCCAAGCGCTTGATAGCATTCAGCCTTTCTTTGTACAATTATTCGTATGGCAAGCAGGTCAAGTATTTCATCGTAATTCTTACCGCGCTTGTGTATTTTATTGTAAATACTTGAGATGCTTTTAACGCGTCCCTGTACGTTAGGATGAATAGATAAATTTTCAAGTTCTCGTCGAATTGGAATTAAAATCTCATCGAGAATTGCCTGCCGAGCTTCAAGTGAACCATATACTCGTCTTGTTATCTCATCGTAGGTTTTTCTGTCAAGTACGCGCAAGGAAAGATCATCAAGCTCTCTCGCAATCTTAGCGACACCGAGTCTATGCGCGAGGGCAGCATAAATGTCGCGGGTTTCAAGAGCTATACGTTCCTGAGATTTGCGGGGAAGAGCATCAATAGTTCGCATATTGTGTAAACGGTCAGCAAATTTAATCAGTATTACACGTAAGTCTTTCATCATTGAAAGCAGCATCTTACGAATTGATTCAGCCTGTCTTTCTTCATAACTATGAAAGCGATGTTCAGAGAATTTTGTTACGCCTGAAACAAGCATCGATACTTTAGAGCCGAATTTTTCCTCGATGTCTTGCGATGAAACTGAACCGCCTTCAGCATCTTCAACAACATCATGTAGTAGTCCTGCAGCAACAGCGATGTAGTCCGTTTTCAATTCAGTAAGAATCTGTGCGACAGCGAGAGGATGAATGAAATACGGTTCACCGGACTGCCGATACTGATCTTTATGAACGTCAACCGCAAAATCAAATGCATTCTCTACCAACTGCCGGTTCCAGCGGCGGTGATAAGCTCCGATTGAAGCCATGATCTGTGCCTTCTCAGCAGTAAAACGACCATCTGGTGAGCGCTGCATCATCTATTTAATTGACTACAATATCTTGTGGGGTTTTTATGCATATCTTTTTGTTAAAACGGTACTTCTTCGTCATCCTCAAAGTCATCTTTCTGATAGGGAGCTTGCTCCGAAGCAAGTTTTGCATCACGTGGAGCGGACAGATTTTTAAAACTGGCATAAGTTTTTTCAAAGCCAAGTTTGATAGTACCTGTAGGTCCGTTGCGTTGTTTTCTAATAATAATTTCCGCAGTACTCTTCTTCATCTCGACTTCTTCACGTTCTTCGCCGTCTTTTACCTTTTTCTCAATATCTTCTTCAGTAAGATTACTGTAGTCAACCCAGCGATGGATGAATATAACAAGATCGGCATCCTGCTCAATGGCGCCTGAATCCCTTAAATCAGATAGTTGCGGTCTGGCGTCTTCACCCCTTGTTTCAACGGCTCGCGAAAGCTGCGAAAGAGCAACAACGGGCACATTAAGCTCCCTTGCGAGCCCTTTTAGCGCTCTCGATATTTTTGCCACTTCCTGCTCACGGCTTCCCGCTTGAGGAGGTTTCATTAACTGCATATAGTCAATGAACACAATATCAATGTCAGCCTTTTGTTTCAGCATTCGAGCGCGTGCGCGGAGTTCTGTAAGTCCTAATGTGCCCGAATCATCAATGTAAAATGGAATCTGCGATAGTTCGCCAGTAGATTCCGCCAACTTAGGCCAATCACGATTACGTAATTTTCCTGAGCGAAGTTTATGAAGATCAACCTTAGCATCAGATGCTATCAGCCTCATAGCAATAGCCATTGACGCCATTTCAAGAGAGAAAAATGCAACCGGTCTTTTTCCAATTTTTGCAGCATGAAGCGCCATATCCAGGCTGAAAGCAGTTTTTCCCATCGAAGGTCTGGCTGCAACCACGATCAGGTCACCATTCTGGAATCCCGAAGTTTTTTCATCAAGCTCATGGAATCCGGTAGATATTCCGGTTAAAGCTCCATCGGAAGAGTGGTGAAGTTTATCAAGATGTTCGTGGAGATCATGCATGACAGGTTCGAGGTGCTGAAATCCTCTGTCATCAGCTCCCATACCAATCTCAAACAACTCCTGCATAGCCCTGTCGATCAAGTCACCAGGGGCGTCACCGGATTCATATGCTTCATTGGATAGTTGCGAGGCTGAAGCGATCAGTTGTCTTAAAGCAGCATGTTCTTGAACGGTTTTTGCGTAATGTTCGGCATGAGTTGATGCTGCAATCTCGTTGGAAAGACTTACAAGATATGGCGCTCCACCCGCAGCTTCAAGATCTTTTGATCTGTCAAGTTCTTCTGAAACCGATAGAACGTCAATAGGTGAACTGGAGTTAAAAAGGCGAGCCATGGCAGCGAAGATCAGGTTATGACGCCGTTCGTAAAAGCTGTTTTCATTGACGAGATTGATTACACGCGCAAATCCGTTTTTATCAATCAGCGCACAGCATAATACAGCTCTCTCCATATCCGAGTTGTGTGGCGGAATCCGCGCCGCTTCCCCCTGTTTTTTCGGACTTGTTTTACCAGTCTTGCTTTTTGTTTGTTTTTTTTCAGCCATTTCGCTTAGATAAGAGTATTATCTGTTTCCGGTTTCCATTGAATCTCTCCTGAGAGCAGTTTCATAACCATCTGCATATCCTCCCAGGTCGGTCTTTTATAGCTTGCCGATCTGAGCAACGCTGCAGGGTGATAGGTTACTACGAGCGGACGGTTTTCGTAGGTAAATATTCTTTCACGTATTGATTTAACCGAAACACTCGGTGAAAAATTCATTAGATTAACCGCTGATACTTTGCCAAGTGACACAATCACTTCAGGCTGAATAAGTCTGATCTGTTCTTTTAAGTAGGAAATGCAGGCTTCTACTTCATGGGGAAGCGGGTCACGGTTGTCTGGCGGGCGACATTTCAGAATATTTGCTATATATATTTCTTCACGCTCAAATCCCATTGCTGCAATTATCTTATTTAACAACTGCCCGGCTCTACCGACAAAAGGTTGTCCCTGGCGGTCTTCATCAGCGCCCGGAGCCTCTCCGATAAACATCAGCCTTGCCTGAGGATTTCCCTGTCCGAACACGACATTTTTGCGAGTTTGTGAAAGCTCGCACTTTTTACATTGAGATACGGTTTTTTCTAGCGCCTGTAATTCGGAAGCATCTATCTGCTCTACAGAATGTGGATCGCTGCGTTTAATGTCATCAAGTATAATCGACGATTCCTGTTCGGCGAGTTGTCTGAAATATGTTGTTATTTCTTGTTGCAGGTTCATTTTACAGGCAGAAACGCCTCGATAGCGTCAAGTAATCGATTAGCAGCTTCAACTTTTGGCAGAGATGGTAATTCCTCAGTTTCTCCATTTTTGTTAATTAGAGTCAGTTTTGTAGTATCTCCGCCAAACAGGGAATCGTCCCTTGTTGGGTCGTTGAGGGCAATTATATCCAGACCTTTTTCTGTAAGTTTACGTTTAGCACCTTGTAAGTGGTCTTCGGTTTCAAGCGCAAAACCGACAATTACCTGCTGTTTGCGATTTCTACCTGCCCAATTAAGGATATCTTCTGTTTGCGATAACTCCAGCAAGGGAGCGCCTTCATGTTTTTTCAGCTTCCTCGATGCCGGTTTCTCCACCGTCCAGTCAGCAACAGCCGCCGCCATAATGAGCATATCACAACTCTCAAACTCTCGCTTCACCACCTGCGCCATTTCGGAAGCTGATAAAGTTTCTATTACTTTCATTCCTTCAGGAGGGGCGCCAACTGATCCTCGCCCTCTAATCAGAATAGTCTCAGCGCCGCGCAGTTTTGTCTGTCTTGCTATGGCGTCACCCATTCTGCCACTGGAATTATTACTCAGAAATCTGACGGGATCAATAGCTTCCCGTGTCGGTCCTGATGTCACAAGCACTTTACGTCCTTTCCAGCGGGCATTGGCAAGTAATTCCTCTATGCGGTTGAATATCATAGTCGGTTCGATCATGCGTCCGATGCCCGCTATTTCACGGGAGCTGCTCATATCCCCAACTGCCGGACCAATGAATTCCACGCCGCGATTTCGAAGGGTTTCTACATTATGCTGAACAGCGGGATTCATCCACATCTTAGTATTCATTGCCGGGGCGATTAGAATCTGACCTTGAAAAACCATACCTATAGTAGTGGCTATGTCATCGGCGATCCCGTTGGCAAGTTTACCGATGTAGTTTGCAGTTGCCGGAGCAACCACAAGAATTTCACCCCACTCAGCGGTTTTCAGATGTATCGGTTCTTCTTGTGGAGGATCGGTAAACATCTTACATATCACTTCCCTACCGGAAAGTGTTGCTAAAGTCAAAGGTGTGATGAAATTAGTGGCTGCTTCAGTTACAACAACCTGAACTTCGCAGCCGACGCTTTTTAACTCTCTGATGAGATAGCAGCTTTTATAGGCTGCTATCCCGCCGGTAATAATTAAAAGCGCATGTCGATTTTTTAAACTATCCATTATGGAATACAAATTAATAACGATGTTAACGAAAGCAACAGGAACGTTTAACTATGTACATATACTAACTTAATTGGGGATTAAAGACAGGAATGTCAGCATTATTCTTTTCGATTAATCACGTTACTTCTTCTTTTTCTCAAGATATCTGTACTTTACTTTTCCATTAGTCAGTTCCTGTAGAGCTTGCACCGTAGGCTTGCAATGATGAAAGTGATCGACGCCAGGCTCGGATTCATCTTCAATTTCCTCAGAGCCTTCCGTAATATCGTGAGCTGTAAACCAGTTATCTATCTCCTGCTTTTGTTCACGACCTATCTGTCTGGAGCGCACCGAGGCAATAGATGCAGCTTCGTACACACTTTCGGTAATGTCTTTGAAATCATTAACCAGCCAGGGTAGCCTATTATCAGCAATAACGTCCTGATTTATAGACTCTTCATCTTGATTTAATTCCTCATCGGATTCGGTATCGAAATCCTGATTCTGATCATCTTGATCGCTATCCGGCTGGCTGCCTTCAACAGATTCAAGAATTTCTTCTGTGTTCTTTTTATTGTTCATCTGATTATATATCCTGAATTTAACTGTTTTCTTTTATGATGTTCACAACTTCAGAAGCAGCACGCTGAACATCATCATTTACGACTCGGAATGGATATTTGTTTCCTTTCTCTTTTTCAAGAGGGAATCTTGCGAGACGTTCACTAATAATATCCGGATTCTCGCTGCCCCTTGAATTGATTCTGCGTCTAAGTTCTTTGAATGAAGGCGGGTAAAGGAAGATTAGAATAGCATCCGGATATAGAAAATGCAGATGCTCTCCTCCCATCACATCTATGTCAAGTATGATGCTTTTTCCAATTTTAAGATTCCGTTCGAGGGCTTCATGCTCAGTGCCATAGAATTCTCCATAAACCTCTTCCCATTCAACAAACCGGTTTTCCTCTATACGTCTTTTAAACTCTTCGTGAGTCAGAAAGTGATAATGAACACCTTCTCTTTCACCATCACGAGCTTTTCTCGTAGTTGAGGAAACACTGAAAACCAGATCGGGCAACTGTTTCATAACTTCTTTAATAACAGTAGATTTTCCCGTGCCCGATGCAGCGGAGATTACAATTAATCTTCCCGGTTTATTCAATATTCTGAACCTGTTCTCTAATTTGTTCCAATGACTCCTTAATCTTAATAGCCGACTCTGAAATGATCATATTCCAGCTCTTAGAAGCAATAGTATTAGTTTCACGACCCATTTCCTGTAGGATAAATCCGAGTTTTTTCCCAATTGCATCTTTTCCAGAGATTGCGTCGCTAAACATCTGGATATGACTCTCAAGCCTGACAATTTCCTCAGAAATATCAAGCCTGTCCGCTGCCATGGCTATTTCAGTTTCAAGCCGATTACGGTCGATTCTGTTATCATCAAGTAATTCCGACAGTCTGTCGTTTAGTTTCTCCTGATATGTTTCGACTTGATCTGCAGCATTAGACTTAATGATCTCTATCTGTTCTTTTATATTATTAATTCGCTGATTTATATCAATGCAAAGTGTTTCCGCTTCGGTTGTGCTGTTAGCAATATATTGATCCATCGCATCCTTAAATGCCTGTTTCGTCAGCATCCAAAGATTCTCTGAAGAAGCGCTATCATCATCGGGTCGAAAAATATCACCTGTACTAATCAGATGATCCAACTTCAACTCATCGGCAAGTTTCAGCTCTTGCTTCAGTTCATTTAATTTTTTGGCATATGCCTTAGCTCTGGACAAATCAAGTTTGATATTAGGCTCATAATTCTCCTCAGATTCTACGTTTACGAAAACCGACATTCTGCCACGCTGAACGCTTGTTTTAATTAGATCGCGTAATTCATGCTCGCGTGAATACAACACACGTGGGAGTCTGAAATTATAATCAAGAAAGCGATTATTTACGCTGCGGATTTCTACGTTTACGTTAAGACCATCCCCACTGACGGTGCAGTTTCCATATCCAGTCATACTGCGAGGCATTAATACTCCAAATTAATGATTATCTTCATATAAGCAGCGCTATTATTCTCAGGTGCTGCTCTTTTAACGAATCAAGCAAAGTTTATCTTAAATAACTTTTATTTTTCTGTTTTTCCCCAGAACGTTGTAATGGAGATTCTGTGCGTGCTTCCAAGATAGTCATGTCCAGTAAAAGCGTAATCAATCGTTACTGGTTTTAAATTCAAACCACCACCAAAAGTGAATTGTCCATCGTTATTTCCGGCACGCAGTGCGAACGTTTCTTTGACGATGTACTCCAAACCATAATATAAAGCTATGGCTTCTTTATCACCAAGCAGATCAAAACGGTACGACATATCCACAGCCGGAATAATCCGAGCTTCAAGACTTGACAGCTTAAAATCTCCGCCGATTCCAGCTCTGACGGTCGGAGCAATGATCTCCTTACGTCCTGTTTGCTCCCATGCCAAAACTGTTCCGAGCAGGTCTCTGATTGTAATACCAACATTAACAGGCAAAGTTGGGATTACTTTTCCTCCGGCGCCAACATCAACTCCCAAACCGTAAGCTCTGTAATCCATCCCAAAATGCCTGAACAACAGCTTAGGCGCTATACCCCATCTCCAACGCTCGTAATTACCGGCTTTAGCAATGAAAAATGTATATTCAGCTTCATTAACATATTTATCAACCTCAATACGGTTCAGATCCGAATGAGGTTGATCCGGATCTTCCAATTTGGTGAAGGGTATGCCGTTCACGCCTAATCGGATTAATCCCAAAGCCCAGACAGTATTATCAGGCAATGGCGTCGCATAAGCGGCGGCGTCATAATCCACAACGCCTGCAAATCTTTCGCTGTGCATAAGTCCGAATTCAGTCCGATCAATATTCATCAATCCGGATGGATTCCAGAACAACGCCCAGGCATCGTCGATCTGAGCCATGCAGGCGGAGCCTAATGCTAAAGAGCGCGCTCCACCACCTGTAGCCATTGATTCATCGCTGTAACGTCCTATGTCAGCGTAAACGGAAGACATTAGAAAAATCAGCAGAATCGCCGCTATTTTCAGTATAGTTAATCTAAGCATGAGAATCTTCCAAGATGCGAAATCAAAGTAATTTAAGCATTATTAACACCTACGTCAATAGTAAACTCTTTTAACTAAAATATATACCAATCGAAACGTCACTTTTAGCTTCATTGTGCCACTCACAAAATAATTATACGAATCTTTGCTTGTTATTTATAGTTTTAGAACCCACCAAACGAAGATCTGCCTTTTTGCTTCTCAACTTTGACGTCTTTCAATTGAGGTGATTTAATACCGATTCGTAAGTAATAGCCCTTACTAGCGCCTATCACAGTCCAGTTTAATGTTCCCTCCCAGCAGTGCAAATCGCGCCTGATATTAATACTTCCTTGAGTGACAACCTTTCGTACAAAATCAAAGCTTGTACTATAACTTATATTCCAGTTTTTAGTAACATCAGAGGAAAGTCTCATCGAGCCTGTAATGTTTCTTAGTACGTTGTTAGGATCGTTATGATTCTCACTGTAATTGAAACCGAATCCGGCACTCCAGGGTATTCCGTATTCAGGTTTTTCAGCAGATGTTTCTTTCGACGATTCTTCTTCATCCTCTTGCGCAAACGTATCACCCCAATCAATTGGTTCTTTACCAAAGGAATCGACTCCGGTGTATGGATTATAAGTATCATATCCACCGCCAATAGTCGATTGACTTACGCTCCCATTGCTCAGCTTGAAAGATAGACCGGCGTCATAATTAATCAGTCGTATGAATCCAGGGGCTGGTTTGTGAACTGTTGTCAATCTACCACTAACCTGATCAGCTTCCTGTGCATAAAAGCTGTGTGATCCATGTAGATTTATTGTAACACCGGACAATATGCTCCCTTCTTCACCGCCTATTCTTGGACGACAGCCAAGTGAAGATGTAAGGTTACTCCAGTGCAGTGAATCCGCTGCAAAATTATAGGAAGTACCAAGATTGAGATCAAACAGGTCTCCCTTTATTTCCTCTTCACCTTTAACCCGTTTGTATTGAAACAAGTTCCCTAAGCCCATGCTCAACGTCATGCTCTCATTCGAAGGCGTTGAACCGTAAAGGTTTCCATAGAATCTGTCCTTTTTAATGTCCCTATGTGCGGAATAATCCCAGAACTTGTCATAGTAATTCCAGTATGGATCGGAGAAATCAGGCGAATAAGTAAACGTAAGTGATGGATCAATCTTATGCCTAAGTGCTTCGATACCAAAGATACCCGGCGTGAAAAGCCCATACAAGGTTGTGCTTAATCCTGCTGCAGCGCTGTATGTTCTTCTCGCGATAAATTCTTCGTGCTTAATGGAGTCTATTTTACCATTTTCGTGCTTTTGCCACTCTAACCATTCATCGAACCAGTCTTCTGTATAGCTGAATCTCGGTGACAAGGTAAAATACTCAAGAACTTCCTGTGAACCTGTGAGTGACATTCTGTGCTGAATACCTGATTTAAAACTCCATGGATACTTATGATAATCCGTCACGAGGAATGTATCGGTTGGCGTCATTTCGGTATATGTAAACTTATGAGAATCTACGGTTTTTCTGATCTTACCGCTGGCGTCATATTTGAAATATACTTTGTTATACCACATTGCTTCGTCAGGTTTCTCATCTTCCGGCTGAGGAATGATCGGCAGGTTCTGACGACTGAAATTAATCTGAGGCATCCATTGGGTAACCTCACCTGAAGTCAATTGTTCGCGATGACTGACGTTTACTGAACCGCTGTAAGGAGTGCCGGGCCAACTCTTTGAATATGTAGCATTTGAATTCATTTCACGCTTCATGCGATCATAGGGATTGCTGGATAGGTCTTTCTGATAGGATGCATCCGACTGGTATTCGCCAGACATATTTAACGTTGATGATGGTGAAAGAGTTTGCCTGTGATTTCCCTTAACATCCCATCTCCTTGTCACGCTGTTGTTGTAGTTCATGTTTATCATCGAACCGGAAAGGTTGCCATTGAATCGATAGCGTTTAATATAACGGGTATTACCGTACATTTTCGTACCATATCGTTCGTAGAAATCAAGCATACCCTTAACGTCCATGTAGTCATTGGGAGCCCAGTAATAACCGAGGTCTCTGAAATATCTACCCTGAGAGGCTGATTCGCCATAAGTTGGAATTACTACACCTGAATGCCTTCCTCCACGCGCTGGAAAGATTGCAAAAGGTATGATCATCACCGGAACAGGTCCGAAATGCAGCACAACCGGACGCGCAATTACTTTGTCTTTAACGACAAGTTTAAGATCATGTGACCAGAAATGGTAGTGCGGATGATCCAGATCGCAGGTCGTGTAATACCCGCTGCGAATATTGAGAACGTCTTCATCAACCTTCTTAATTGATGTACCATGGCAGAATCCATCTTCATATTTGGTGTCGCCTTCGATAACGCTCCCTTTGCGAGTCTTAATATTATAGAACATCTTCTCACCATCAATGGTCTGATCAGCGTCACGCATTTTCGGCAATCCCTTCCAGAAGATGCTGTCACGTCCGGTATCGCTGCTATCAAGCATAATTTTATAGAGGCTGACCTGAAGGCTGTCATAAAACATTGAATAGTGATCAGCTCCGGTGCTGTCAACTACCCTCGAAAAGCGTCTGATACCCAGCGAGTCGAGGAAAGTTGTAATGATGCGTTCTTTGTTCCTTTCAGTCATCTTAGAAAATAATTCAGGCGCATTATCTGTTCGTAAAGTATCTATTTCTATCAAAATGCTGTTCACTTTAGTCGAATCACGTTTGACAACCGGAGCTTTGACCATCATTGTATCGAGGATACCTTCAGCTATGAGCGAGTCATGCTCCCAGAACACCTCGATCTTATGAGCTGATAACTGCATCTTTTTATACGATACCTTGGCATTGCCTGTTAGGACTGTTATCCTTGGATCGAAAGTTGAAAATACATTTTCAGCAGAATAAATGACGATGGTATCAAGGTCGGTTTTGGCACGGGTTGTATCGATAAGAAGAGTATCGGAAAGGGTGGAATCCTTTACTTGAAATGGCTGAGGAAACTCATTGTCTTTAACCTTGTCCACCTGCGCCATGAGCAGAGATGTAAACAGGATAATTGGCAAAAGTTGAAATATGTGAATCGGCTTTCTGATCAAAGTAATTAAACTAATCCGATGATAATTTTTTTCATATTTTAATCTTCCCGTCTGTTTCAGTAGGACAAGCATTCCTGCTTGTTAAGAATTTAAGCGCTGTCACGTGTCTCCATGTGGCAGGAAAACAAGAACTTACGTGTCAGGCGAGGACGCCTAACACCACGAACCTGTTATTCTATGTCGGGCTTGAGGATAAGCCCGACTACATAGTTTTACTTCTTATCTCGCTTCCTTTTATCCCACCAGACCTGCAAACGCTCATCAATCGTCTTTTCAACTCCCTGATCGGATGGATGATAATAAATCTTGTTTTTAAGTTCATCAGGCAGATGTTGCTGTTCCGCAAAATTCCCATCATGATCATGTGCGTACTTGTAATCCTTGCCGTAATTTTGCGCCTTCATCAATCCTGTCACGGCGTTGCGTAAATGCAGAGGCACGGGCCTGTCAGGATCATTCTTAACATCATCCAAAGCTGCAAGCAGGGCTGTCAAAGTGGAATTACTTTTGGGTGAAGAGGCGAGATATATGGCAGTTTGAGCGAGGATTAATTGAGCCTCCGGCAAACCGACGAATTTAACCGCATCAGCGCAGGATTGAGCCAGTATCAGCGCCGTTGGATTGCAGTTGCCGATATCTTCAGACGCCAGTATCACCATCCGACGAGCCATGAAAAGGGGATCTTCACCAGTGTCGATCATACGCGCCAGCCAGTAGATAGCGCCGTCGGGATCGCTGCCTCGCAGACTCTTGATAAAAGCGGAAATAACGTCGAAATGATAGTCACCCTTTTTATCATACCTGCCCTGCCTTACCATCAGCGCTCGTTCGACAAGTGATACATCAATAATGCCATTAAAATCACTTCGATCTGAAGCTCCAAGTTCGACCGCTACTTCGAGCGCATTAAGACTAGTGCGAGCGTCGCCTCCGGAGTATTTAATAAGCGCATCCTTAGCCTTATCGTTGGCGCTTATGTTGAGTTTCTTCAGATAAACATCTTCTTGCAATGCTTGCTCAATAATAAGTTTGATGTCATCATTGCTCAAAGGTTTGAAAGTAAACACCCGGCATCTTGAGAGCAGCGGACTGATTACCTCAAAAGAGGGATTCTCAGTAGTTGCTCCGATGAGAATAATTGTGCCATCCTCAACAGCGTGAAGCAACGCATCCTGCTGGGCTTTATTGAAACGGTGGATTTCGTCGATGAATAGTATAGTTCGATTGCCAGCCTGTTTATCGGTTGCTGCTTGCTCAATGACGCCACGTACCTCACGAACGCCCGACGATACCGCCGAAACTTCAACGAGACGAGCCCCGCTTTGAGTTGCGATAATGCGCGCCAGGGTTGTCTTACCGCAGCCAGGCGCTCCCCAGAAAATAGATGATGTCAGTTTATCGCGTTCGATCAAACGCCGCAGGAGTTTGTTATTCCCGAGGATATGCGTTTGACCGACGAAATCATTTAGATTACGAGGACGCATTCGCTCCGCAAGAGGTGTAAGTTGTTGAGCTGGGTTCTTTTTAATATCGGAATCGACTTGACTTTGCATAATCAAGTAATTTAGGCAAAAAATAGCCTGATTGAAAGTGTACAGGTGTGTTAATCTAATTTGAGGATTAGTGAATCGAAATATTCCAGACTGGCTCATTTACGAGGATGACATGACATGATCACATCGTAAAGATGAGAGCGATCGGTGTGTGTATATATCATGGTTGTTGCAATTGAAACATGCCCGAGTAATTCCTGTATCTCACGTAGTCCCGCTCCCCCTTCAAGCAGGTGTGTGGCAAAAGAGTGCCTCAATGTGTGAGGCGTGACCTCTATAGTCAGATTAGCGGAAGTGACATAGCCCCGTAATATTTTCCAGAATCCCTGCCTTGTCATAGGCGCTCCCCGCAACTGGGTAAGAAAGACTGCATCAAGCGTTTTTCTTCTTTCGCGCACGAGAGATGATCTGACTTGCTCAAGGTATTTAGCGAGCGCTTTTCTGGCATATCCTCCAACAGGTATCAGGCGGGTCTTGCTCCCTTTACCGGTTACCATAAGTATCTCGCCATCAAAGCGGATTGCATCCAGTTTCAGACTAACCAGTTCACTAATCCTTAATCCACATCCATACATTAATTCAAGCATGGCTCGGTCGCGAATTCCTATGGGAGTGTCCTGATCGGGTTGCTCAAGCAGTTTTTCTATCTGCGCAATATCAAGCACAACCGGCAGTTTGCGACGGCTGCGAGGTCCTTTAACCGTTCTCGCGGGATCTTGGCTGCAAAGACCATCTCTGTGCAAATACTTGAAAAATCCTTTTAAAGACGAGAGCCTTCTGCTGATGGTTGCGGGCGCTATACCAAGATCAAAAAGTTCGGTTAAGTAGTGGACTATTAGCGCTGGAGTAACATTGTCCAAGGTTTGCAGGTCATTGTTATCGCAAAATTCAACAAAATCGCTCAAATCAAGCCGATAAGCCTCGCGGCTGTTTGCTGCAAGTCCTTTTTCAAGGGCAGCAAAAGTCAGAAATGATGCTACCGCTTCATAAGCGGAATCTTTGTTCATTTAAAACTCTTGAAAATATCAGGTTATCCATTAAAAGAACTTATGGATGAGAGAACAAATGGATCATGCCCTGTCCAGCTTGCTGGATAGGGTTGTTATGCTATAGATAAACAATTATTTCGTAATCATGTCCAGGCAAGCTGGACATGCCATATAGCCACAGATCTTATTACTTGCTAATTGTCACTTAAAACATAATCATTCCCGGTCTAAGAAAGGGATTACTGCGTCTTTCCTCTCCAACAGTAGTTTCGGGTCCATGTCCCGGCAGCACGAGGCAGTCATCTCCGAGCGGGAAAACCTTCTCCTGAACCATTTTCACAAGCATATCAAAACTACCACCCGGAAAATCCGTCCTGCCGATTGAGCCAGCAAATAATAAATCACCTACAATTGCAAATCCGTCACCAGCGAGTACGATGCTGCCCGGGCTGTGTCCGGGTGTGTGAAATACTTTGAGCTTACCATTACCGATTTCAACAAAATCACCTTCATCAAGCAGCTTATCGGCTGGAGGTGACGTCATGGGCATACCAAAGGGAGCCGACATGTTTTTATTTGCATCAGTTAACAGTTCAGCGTCGTAACGACCTACTATCAGCGGAACTCCAAGCGCTTCGATCATTTCGCCATTACCACCTATGTGGTCGCCGTGACAATGTGTATTTATAACTGAATGAACTTTGAGATTCAATTCATTTATTCTATCAAGTATTCTTTCTGTCTCAGCACCTGGATCAATGACAACAGCGTCAAGAGTTTCTTTCCAGCCAACTATGTAACAATTGACCATCAGTTCACCGACAACCATCCGTTCAATCAACCATTGATTGTTTTTAGTTTCCATTTATTGTAATCCTCTCACGATTATCCAAACCTTCAAGATAAAGTAGATTTAAGCAGGGTATTCCCTCTTTTAGGAATCTGTCCATCACACCATCGGGATCGCCTTTATAGGGGAGTGGATCGAAAAACCATCCACCATGATTGAAACGAATCTTTGATCCACCACCCATGGTAGCCTGTCCGCCTCCTACATTAATAAAACAAAAATAATCTTGTGGTGACCCATAAAATCGCATTCTCTTATTAATCGCATCGGACAGGCTGCGGGGATCGATGAACGGTAAAGCTGATCTTTTTACAGATTGCATCGCCAAATCCATTGCGTAATCACCCCATTCTGCTCCTCTGTCACCTGTTCCGCCTAAGGTCACGGCGCTGCTGCTTACCTTCAATATGTTTTCCTCTCTAAGAAGCCTTTCAATTTCGGGCCAGGTCAAGCCGGGCTCGTTTGCTCCCCAGCTTGAAGCGCCAATCGCCGAAATGCCTACTACGTCAGCATCAAGTTCCTGTAATGCAGCCAGGACAGCAATATTAAGAGCCGGGAATGATCCTGAAAACGAGACGGCAATATTAGCGCCTTTCCAAATTCCATGAGCGGTCAGCTCTCTGACTATCCAGGCAGCCCATCCCGGTTTAGTTGATAAATCCTTAGCTTCACGATAGCCCATCGTGGTTGTAATCGGAGAGTGCTCGATGCCTATAATTCCTGTTTGTGATGGATCACGCACAGTATCAGCAAGATCAATACTCAAACGGGTTTCCCACATAAAACGAAATGCTTTTTTTACAGTTATTTCGGCACTTTGAGATAGTATTTCTACATCAACAGAATTCCAATCCTTAGCATCCGTTTGAACAGGCACGAAAACGATAAATTGCAAAGCAAGAAGTAAAATAATTAGTCTTTTAATCCTAAACTCCCAAATTTCTTAACAATCGACATTGTTATTAATTTAGCTTAAAGTGTTACCTGTTGTCAAGCAGTGTGTGAATTGTAATTGCTCTCATTAGTTTGAGCGGTTGTTATCTGTACGCGGGGGCGCGTGACAGCACATTCGAAGATGGATCAAGGTAATTTCTTTATTGTGCTATAAGATCTGCAATTTCTATTGACAGTAAGTAATACAATGAATACTTTATAACTTTCAATCTAACTTTCCAACCGGCGAGGTAATGTGAACGAAAACCAGCCTCAAAATCGTAAGGGTCTCCATCCTGATGCATACCGCATAATGGACGGAAATGATTACAATCCTTACGTTTCTCATAAACAATCTATACCCGAATTTACGCTTCGAGCGATAATCCTTGGTATAATTCTCGGTATCATATTTTGTGCTGCCAACGCTTATCTTGGATTAAAGATCGGTATGACTATCACGGCTTCTATTCCGGTGTCGGTGATTTCGATGGGCATCTTGCGTGGATTGATGCACAAAGGAACAATACTGGAAAATAATATTGTTCAGACAACCGGATCTGCTGGAGAATCTGTAGCCGCCGGTATCTGTTTTACGATTCCGGCGCTTTTAATGATGGGTTTATCACCAAAGATTACAACGCTTTTTATGGTTGCTGCCCTTGGCGGTTTGCTTGGTGTGCTGCTTATGATACCGCTGCGAAGTTATCTGATGGTGCGCGAGCATGGTAAATTGCCTTATCCTGAAGGGACTGGCTGTGCGGAGGTTCTCGTTGCTGGCGAAGAAGGCGGCAGCAAGTTTAAAACAGTCTTTGCCGGATTGGGACTTGGCGCTGCATATAAAGCATTAATGGATCCATTTGTCTGTGGTCTCTGGGCTGAGTCGCCAAGTGTGTCTATACCATTCCTGAAAAAAGGACAGATCGGTTTGGACAGCTATCCGGCATTGTTGGGTGTCGGTTTTATAGTCGGACCTCGCATAGCAGCGTTAATGCTTGCTGGAGGCGCTCTTGCATGGCTGGGATTGATACCGTTAATAGCCACTATTGGTGAACATCTTTCAGGACCGCTTTATCCATCCTTAGTACCGATTGCGGACATGAGCCCGGGTGACATCTGGAATAGATACATTCGCTATATCGGCGCAGGAGCTGTCGCTTTCGGCGGGATAATTTCTCTCATTAAAGCTATGCCAACGGTTGTTAGCTCTTTTAAAGCCTCTTTGCAGGGCTTTTCGCTGAAAGTCAATCCCCACGAAATAAGAACGAGACAAGATTTGCCAGGTAGTCTGGTACTTGGTGGAGCAGTGGTAATAGCCTTACTAATCTGGCTTATGCCTGC
>JAIPJL010000042.1 GCA_021734165.1 bacterium
CAGCTATAGAAAGAAGCTCATCTCAATCACAGATGCTAAGGCGTGTGCAGCTCGAATCTCAATTAAATAAAGCTATCGCCAAAGCAAGAATTAACTATCTGGAAAATGAGCCTGTTCAAAATAAAAAGAAAGCTGATACTGCACAGCATCTTGGGAGGTATATAGATATTTATGGCTAATCAAATAAATAAATTACTGGGGAAACTACCTCTGTTTCCTGATGGACTTAAACCTCAAGGAAAAACAAACCAATCGTCTCAGATTTCACCTGGAAATCGTCAGTCCTTTGAAGGAATTTTAGATGACTTAAAGACGCCAGGTAGTTCGGGAAATCTGAAACAAGATGTTACCAATGGTGTGAATATTGAGCTGCCGGATGGATTAAAACTTCCGGAATCGTCAAAATCTCCGGGGAGTATATCAAGATCGGGTGGTCCACCGTTTGGTGATATTATTAAAAATGTGATCAGGGATGTTGATGACCTCCATAAAACCGCTGAAAAAACCACTGAAAAGCTAGTTACAGGCGAACTTGAAGATGTGCATCAGGTTGTAGTCGCAATGGAAGAAGCTCAGGTTAGTTTTCGATTGATGATGGAAGTTCGTAATAAATTAGTAGAAGCTTATCGTGAAGTAATGAAAACACAGGTTTGATAAATGTTAGAATTTCTTCGTCAACTTGGTGACAGTATAAGTACACTGTTCAAGCGTTATCCTGCTGAACGGCGTACATCAATGATTCTCATTCTTCTCACTCTTGTAGTCGTTGTTACTGCGTTGTTTATCTGGGCATTTAAACCCCAGTACCGTACTTTATATAATGACCTTTCTCTTGAGGATTCAGGAAAAATTGTCGATATTCTTGTCGCTGAAGGTGTCTCCTACAAGCTCGAAGCTGAAGGAAAACGTATCCTCGTTCCTGCAGATGATGTATATAACGCTAGACTTAAAATGGCTAGCCAGGAACTACCAAGAGAAAAAGGTACGGGATGGGAGCTATTTGATAAAACCAGCCTCGGTGTTACGGATTTTGTTCAAAAACTTAATTACAGAAGAGGTCTTGAAGGTGAATTAGCAAGAACCATTCTCGAACTTGAACCTGTTGAGGGAGTACGAGTACACCTTGCTATTCCTGAAGAGAGTCTGTTCAGAGAAACCCAGCAGCAAACAACTGCTTCCGTAACCTTACGTTTGAATAAAGGACAACGCTTATCAAGTTCTCAGGTCGAGGGTATTACATATATGGTAGGATCTGCTGTGGAAGGATTGCGAGTTGAGAATGTCACTGTTATTGATAATAATGGATATGTACTCTCCGAACTAAAGGAAAACGATCCTGTGATGCGCCTTTCTTCAAATCAGATCGAATTGCAGAACCAGGTTGAAGCAAGATTAGTAACCAAAGGACAATCCCTGCTTGATAAACGGTTTGGTCCTAACATATCCACTATACAGGTTACGGCAAAACTTGATTTTCATCAAGAAGCGAAAACACGTGAGATATATGATGCTGATAATCCCGCAATAAGATCTGAAGAGATTACCAGTACAAACTCAGTGGGTAGTGATACATCTTCAAATACAAACGAGAGTAGTATCACTAATTATGAATTGAATTTAACAAGGGAAAGTTTTACCAGACCGATTGGTGGAATAGAAAGATTGACTATTGCAGTAATGGTTGATGGTGATTATATCGAAAAAAAGGATGAGAAAACCGGCAAGAGCATTCGCGAATTTGTACCGTTAGATCAGACTGAGATTGACGGAATTTCAAACACCATCAAACTGGCTCTTGGATTTGATACAAATAGAAATGATGAAATTACAGTTGTTTCCGTGCCGTTCCAGGAAGTGAAGATGTACGGGATGGAAGACCTGAATGAGATGAATCAATGGGATGTCTATATTAGGTATGGTCAAAAAATACTTACATTGGTCGCGGTTGTACTATTGTTGTTAATGATAAGGAATTTCGTTAGAAAAGCTGAGGAAACAGTAGTTGAAAAATTTGGAATGGATTCCCTAGAACGACAACTTATGCCTGGGTCTCAGAAAGCTAAAGATGGTACATTAGCCTTGCCAGACTTAGAATCTTCTATTCAAGAAGATGCAAAAGCTGAGACAATGTTAGCTCAACAGGTTACTGATTTTACAGTCGAGAATCCAGAAATGGCAGCTAAACTGATAAGATCATGGTTAAAAGGGTAGTTTTAACATATAAGATGGTTTATAATCATCTTTAATTCTTCATTTGGTTTGTATTTCATAAAACGGAACTAATTATGCCTCGAGCAGATTCATACGAATCTATTGGTGATATAGAGAAAGCAGCAATCTTTATGATAGCTATAGGCGCTGTAGCTGCTTCAAAGGTTTATCAATATCTCAATGAAGATGATATTGAGCAGTTATCAGCAGCTATTGCAAAAGTGCAGAATGTGCCATCAAGCAGAATCCACAGTGTAAACGAAGAATATCACAATATGATTCTTGCGCAAAAGTACATCTCGGTTGGTGGATTAAATTATGCACATGAAATACTTGAAGCAGCGCTTGGCACAGATAAAGCTTTGGAAATAGTAAATCGAGTTCAATTGACGCTTGAAGTAAAGGGATTTAGTGTGTTGGAAGATGTTGACACTACGCAATTATTGGCATTTCTGCAAAAAGAGCACCCTCAAACTATAGCATTGGTGCTTTCACAGTTGAAACCAACTCAAGCTGCAAGCCTGATTTCCGAACTTTCACCCGTTGTGCAAGTTGATGTTATGCATCGTATTGCTTCAATGGAAAGAGTGCAGCCTGATACACTGAAGGCGGTAGAGAAAGTATTGGAAAGTCATATAGACTTTGCGCAGTCAACATCGAAATTTGGAGGTGTCAAAGTTTGTGCAGAGATACTAAATATGGTTGGTCAGAGGTTTGAAAAGAACATACTGACCGGAATTGCTAAGGCAGACAATGAACTTGCGACAAAGATTAAGAATTTAATGTTTGTATTCGAGGACATTCTTAGACTTGATGACCGTGCGATCCAGAAAGTTCTAAAAGAGGTTGATAATAAAGAATTGGCATTAGCGCTTAAGGCTTGTAGTGATGAATTGCGTGAAAAGATACTTGGTAATATGTCAAAACGCGCTGCTGATATAATTAAAGAGGAAATGGAATATATGGGTCCTGTGCGACTAAAAGAAGTTGAGACAGTACAACAGCATATAATAGACGTCATACGCAGGCTTGAGGAACAAGGGGAAATTTATGTATCTGCCGGTCTCGATGAGGATACTCTTATCTAATGGTATCCATAGTTAAATCGATGAGGATTGAACGTGGTAGTTATAACGCGGAAATGAAGCGAAATGAGACGGTACTGATAACATCGGATCAACGCATTAAAGATATGCAGGATGAGATTGTAAGATTAAAGAATGAATTAGCTGTAACGGTTGAAATGACAAAGAATAACGCTCTTGTTGAAACAAAAAACAAAGTTGAAGCAGCTCTGAAAAAAGGGTATGGTGAAGGCTATGAGCAAGGTGTGAAGGATGGTCGCGCTTCAGTTTCTGAAGCAGTAGATACAATTAAGAGTCTTGCTGTTGAGATAGAAGCAGGATTTGATTCAGTCTGGAGCAATTGCCGTGATGATATGGTAGAGCTTACGTTAATTATCTTAAAAAAAATTGTTGGAACTGTTGCTGATCAGTATAAGGATTTAGCTAAAGATCTCACAAAGAAATGTACTACTATGGTTAGGGATCAGGCAAAACTCAAAATACTTGTTAATCCGAGTGACGCTGAACTTCTTCGTTCGGCTGAAGTTGAACTAATGTCACTTGCTGAAGGAGTTAAAGAAATAGAAATCGCTGAACGGGCATCCATTAGGCCAGGAGGTGTGATTATTGAAACGGAGAGTGGTCAGATAGATGCAAGGATCGACGAACAACTTGCTGCTGTTGAAGCAGCGCTCAAACCAGGATGGAATGAAGGAAATGGGGATTAGCTAAAATGCCGTTGCATCTTCCAGATACATCAGTTTGGTTTAATGATCTTAAACGCGAGGTTGAGCGTCTTCAAACTATTAGACAACGTGGTCGAGTTCGTCAGATTATCGGATTAGTAGTTGAATCTGATGGACCTGCTGTTTCAATTGGCGACAGATGCTCAATTTCCAGCAGGCGCAACGGAGATGTTCTTGCTGAAGTTGTTGGTTTTCGTGGTAACAGTGTATTATTAATGCCCTTAAGCGAGATGGAAGGTATAGGACCGGGCAGTGTTGTAACAGCTTCTGATGAACCTTTTACAATTGGTGTGGGTAAAGCGCTGCTTGGTAGAGTTATTGATGGTTTAGGCAGACCAATAGACAATAATGGTCATTTTGAGGTTGAAACCAGGCGTCCAATTTATCATAAACCACCGGATCCGCTCACTCGTAAACGTATCACTGAACCTCTCTCGACAGGTATTCGCTCAATTGACGGTTTACTAACATGCGGTAAGGGGCAAAGGTTTGGTATTTTCGCAGGCAGCGGCGTCGGCAAAAGTGTTTTAATGGGCATGATAGCTCGTTACACATCTGCTGATGTGAATGTGATAGCATTAATTGGAGAGCGTGGTCGTGAGGTCAGAGAATTTATTGAGAAGGATCTTGGCGAGGAAGGATTGAAGCGATCTGTAATAGTTGCAGTTACATCTGATCAGCCGGCTTTGGTTAGAATAAAAGGCGCTTTTGCTGCTACAAGTATTGCTGAATATTTCAGAGATCAAGGTCTTGACGTTATGTTGATGATGGATTCGGTTACAAGATTTGCAATGGCACAGCGTGAAGTTGGCTTGGCGGTTGGTGAACCGCCAACGAGCAGAGGCTATACACCTTCATTGTTTGCAATGCTCCCAAAATTGTTAGAGCGAACCGGTACATCTTTGAAAGGCAGTATCACAGGTCTCTATACTGTTCTGGTAGAAGGCGATGATATGAATGAACCTGTATCAGATGCGGTTCGGTCAATTCTCGATGGGCATATTACGCTTTCAAGAAAAATAGCTACTCAAGGTCAATATCCGGCATTAGATATCTTGTCAAGTGTAAGTCGTGTGATGAATGATGTTGTTAGTATTGAACATAAACAAGTTGCAAATGAGTTCAAAAAACTGCTTGCAGCTTATAATGAATCTGAAGACCTAATCAATATTGGCGCTTATGAAGAAGGCTCAAATCCTGAAATTGATCGTGTTATAACAATGATTAGACCTATGAGGGAATTTCTGAAGCAAGACTTGACTGTAGGGAGTACATTTAAAGATACAATTGAACACTTGACGTCTCTTATGATGGAAGAAGCTAATGATAAAGAAGCTGATAAGAAAGGTACTAATTGAAACGCTTCTCATTTAGATTGAACCGGGTGCGTGATCTAAGAAAATGGCGTGAACGATCTGCACAGCAGAAATTAGCAGAAGCGCAAAATAACCGCTTATCTGCGAGTGAAGAATTAGATAAAACAATTAATCAAATAAATGATCATACAAAGATTGCAAGAGATAAAATTTCGCAGGGAATATCTGCTGGTGAGGCTCTTGTATCAGCAAATTACGATCAAAATCTTCGGTTCGAGGCTGATAATAAATTACAGGTTGTTCGAAAATGTGATCATGCGGTTGCAATCTGTCGTGATGATTTGATTGAAAAGAGTCGAGAGAAACAAGTATTAGACAGTTTGTACGATAGGCAGTTTCAAGAGTTCACTAAAGAGCAAAATTCCATTGAGCAAAAAATTATGGATGATGCTGCTGCACAGCGCTTTTACATTAAAGGATCGAAAGAAATAAATGGCAACTAATGATAAAATAGACAGTGATGAAGGATTTGAGAATATCAATCCCGATATTCAACCAAAATCCAAACCCAAAATTTCCTCTGCATTGGATAACTTAATTGGAGGAGATTCCGAGCAATCCCCAATTCCTGAAATTAGAGATAACGATGTGGAAGAGGAATTAACCGATGACGATGTGGAGGAGGAAGAATTAACAAGATTAGGAAAATATGCAAGGTTACTTTTAAATCTTAGTCTGCCACGCTGGGTTATTCCTGTTATTACGATATCGGGCGTACTAATTATTGCTTTGATTATATCGCTGGTGATAGGTGGAAATAGAACGCCGGATAATCATTTAAAACCAGACCACTCAGCTAAGTTAGCTGATAGTTCAACGCATAGAGATACTGGTACATTTGATAGCGGTGACAATGATACAGAATCTGAATCTTCTTTAACGAATGAAAACCCTCGTGAGGACAATAGTGTTAATGAAGACTTAGCAATTTCGGAAACTAACACTAATTCAAATTTGAATGAGTCAGGCAGCGTTGAAGAGGGAAGTTCATTGCTTTCAGACTCATCGCTATACGCTGAAAACATAGATTCAGTACAGAATGAGCGCAAATATGATGATATGATAATGGCGCAGTTCAAGGATGAATATTATGACCTTTTAAATGCTGAGATTACGCCCGATGATATAGAACAACCAACTGATTATGAATATTATAATTTTCTTACAGAGCCAATCGAGCCTTTACCTGAAGAAATAAGCATACCAGTTGAGAAAGCATGGTCTGAAAGTGATTCAATAATCTATGAGAAATCAGCTATTATGGTTGATACGGCTGCTATATTTGAGAGAATTTATACGCTTGAAGATAGAATGTTTGAGTTAGTTGGACATCTTAACAGTTCAAAAGCAGAGAATATAGATTTACAATTAAAAATTGATCGCCTTAAAACAGCGCAAGATTCATTAAGAGCTGTTGAAGTTAGAAAACTTGCAAAGATTATTGAATCAATGAAACCGGAAAAAGCAGCAGCAATGTTGATGAACAGAAAAAGCGACCAGATTACCGAGCTGATTTTTAAAGTTAAACCCAGGACAGCAGCAAAATTGATGGATAATCTACCTGTTGATAAATGTTCGCAAGTCACTGGATGGGTAATGAAAAAGTGATTGGATATTTAGAAATACAATCAATGTGTTCGATGGGTGGAAATCTGCTAAACATAGGCGCCAATACATCAAGCGACACCAAAACTGAAAGTGTAGAATCACAATCTGAACTTGGTACTGCCGATAACCTGAAGAAAGATAGCGCTGATAGATTTAACAACCTGCTTAAAGACGAGAAAGAAAAAATAGCATCTACTGATGATTCTTCAGCGGTTGATCTAACAAAAAACAATGAGAACGACTGCGCACAGCAAACAGACTCTAAAACTGAGCAAACAGACTATCAAGTATCACAACCTATTGATGTGCAAAATCGAATTTCTGCTAAAACTCATCCTCAAATAATGAAACATCTTCTATTAATAAAAAACATTCTTTCCTCAAATTTGAAATATAATTTTGCTTCATCAAGTGGATCTAAAAATGAAACTGATTTGAACGTAAATAATCAAACCAGGAATATTTCTAATTCAGTAAATAGAAATTTATTAGAAAAAAACAATGATTCAATGTCACATCAAACATCTCGTCAGACTACTCTCGACGCGCCATCTCGATTAAACTCAAGAGGATCTTCTTCACAATCTTCACAGTTGGAGTCTAATGGATCGGATTTTAACGGAAAACCGACAGTTCTGACCACGCAGGGAGCTAGCGTTGTAAGTCATTCCGCGGACCCAAGCAGACCAGGTATCCGGCTTACAGAATTGGCGGTGAAATTAAATACTAATATAGTAGTTGAAAATACTGAAACTTCTGTGAATACATTAAAATCTCTAAGTTCGCTACAGAGTGATTTAAAACCAAAAGCCATACTTAATAATGACACTGTAACCGACAATTGTTTGGATAAACCAAATTTAAGTACGAAAAGTGTACAGAAAGCAAGTAAATCGAACCAGCAGGATTCGGATGCAAAATCTGATTTGTCGGATCATGGTAAGCAATCACCTACGGAAAATAATAACTCATCGACTGCTCAATCAGGTGAATCCACGTCACGGAATTTTAATAATGTAAAACCACCATCCATGACTTCTCTTGAAAAAAATGCTTCAATGCCGCAACCGCCTATTGATCAGGCAAAACTGGTTGACAATATCAAGCTGACTCTTACGTCTGGGCGAAGTGAGTTGACAATACAACTAAAACCTGAAGTCCTTGGTAGTGCGCTTGTTACACTGCGCAAGACAGACAATGGCTTGGAGTTGGAGTTTCAGGTTGAAAGCGCTCATGCTAAACAAGCGATTGAAGTGGAAGTACCTCAGATTAGAGAAGCTCTTGCAGCAGTGGGCATCCACACGTCCAGTATTGATGTTAAAACTTCTGACTTCAATCCTGAAAGATTTTCGACACCTGAAAATGGCGGCAATGGACAGCGCGGACAGGGAAAACAGGATAGAAGCAGCGCCAATGCAGAGCAGCAGATTGATAACTTGAGAAAATTTCGAAATCTTGGATATAACACGTTTGAAATAGCTGCATAACGCCTTATTGGATCAAACGGCAATAATTGCCTCCCTAGTTAAAATCACATCTAAATTTTCCCAAAGATACATCACAACTTTAACTATTTCAATACTTTTAAGTGAGTTCAGTGAATGCAAAATTTCTGGCATTGATGTTGCTTTAATGTATTAGGATACCATTATCAGGCAATTATTGGTTCATAGAATTTTGATCTACCTGATAATGTTCAGAGGTCAATCCTATACATAGGAATCATAATGAGTGACATTAGCGGGATCACAAATTATCAAGTGATTGGAAATGAAAATGCTATCCAGTCCTCAGCCTTAGAGGATAAGAATGATTTTCTGACTTTGTTAGTAGCTCAGATGCAATATCAGGATCCCTTAAATCCGCTTGATGGAGCCGATTTCGCAGCTCAACTCGCTCAGTTCAGCAGTCTTGAGGAATTACAGAACATTAACACTAATCTGAGTGAATCTATAAATGCAGATATGCTTCTGGCTCTCTCAATTAATAACACCATGGCGACAACAATTGTTGGAAAGTCGATCAGGGCAGCCAGTAATGAAATCTGTTTTAAGGATGGTAAACCGGTAGATATTGATTATGAATTATCGGGTAATGCAGCCAGAGTAAAAATTGATATTTACAACGAGGATGGGCAGTTGCTGCGTACAATTACCGAAACCGGAAAAGGGAGTGGAGATAATGCTGCATCGTGGGATGGACGCGATGCTAAGGGGAATCTTGTGCCACAGGGAAGTTACTATGTTGATGTTTCCGCAACTGCACCCGGAGGAGGCACAGTTGCAGCGCAAGCTCTTGCTGTTGGTGTTGTAACAGGCGTCAGGTTTGTTGATGGAAATCCTATGCTTATTGTTAATGGTCGTGAAATTGCCTTCGGTTCGGTTTTAGAAATCAACGCATCAACTGAAGATAATAGTGATCCACAGGAAACACTTTTTGAACGGATTATGAGGCAGAGTAATTAAGATGGCTCAGACAATAGATCGATTACGAGCTGATAGGGTTGGTCCACCATTATTACCATTACAACCTGTAAAGGGAAATAGTGATAATAGTAAACAGACAGCTTTTGCTGAACATCTGCGTAAAGAATGTGAAGCTATTGGTTGTCGAACCAGATTTTCAGGTCATGCACAAATCCGTGTCGATTGCAGAGGAATCAGTCTTCAACCTGATCAGTTGACAAGATTAGATAAAGCTGTTGACTCTGCTAATGAAAAAAATGCTGATAAAGCTTTAGTCATGGTTGATGACATGGCGCTGATTGTTGGTGTTAAGAAAAGGACGGTAATAACTGTTGTCGATGCTCAAGATATGAAAGAGAACGTCTTTACCAAGATTGATGCAGCAGTTATTGCGTAAGAAAAGCAGAGATTAAGTTTGCAATTTAAAAACATAACATATCATTTAGCAGGTGTAATTACAGGTTGGACCTCACTTGAGGAAACCTTTCATCGTGGACATATTGACATGCTGATATTGCCTGCAAATGCAAAACAGAGGAGAATCAAATGTTAAGGTCACTTTATGCGGGCATCAGCGGCTTAAGAAATTTCCAAGTCAAGATGGACGTAATCGGTAATAACATCGCCAATGTTAATACTATCGCTTTTAAAGGAGCCCGTGCTACTTTCGGTGAGGCGTTAGCGCAAACTATGTCTGGAAGTCAAGCGCCTTCAGAGACAATGGGTGGTAGGAATCCTATGCAGATTGGACTCGGAATGCAAACAATGGGCATTGACTCCGACTTCAGTCAGGGCTCTATGGAGAGCACGGGAATTATGACTGATCTTGCAGTCCAGGGTAATGGTTTTTTTGTAGTTACCGATGGTAAGGATAATTATTTCACTCGCGCTGGTACTTTCACCCTTGATGCAGATGGAAATATGGTTACTTCCGGTACTGGCATGCGGGTTAAGGGTCATATGGCTAATCAGAACGGTGAATTGGATAGTTCTGTGAACAGAGAAATCCAAATACCTCTTGGACGTCGCAGCCAGGCAAAATCAACAAGCGAAGTAACGCTATATGGCAATCTTGATATGAACATGAATGATGCAACCGCCAGATTGAGCGACGCTGGTGAAACAGGAGTGGATAATGTTACAGGCACAGCAGAAAATGGTGTCGGCGGTGTTCATACGATTGTTATAACCGGTGAAAATGCTATTCAAAGTTCTGCTTCAAGCGCTATTAACGGCATGAGTAATACGGATACACTTGAAGGATTGGGTGTAACCGATGTTACGGGTTTCTCAGTATTGGTTGATAGTGATCGCACTGTGAATATCAACGGACTTACCGTTAACTCAACTGTTGCAGAACTTATAAGAGCAATTAATTCGCAGGTTTCCGGCGTTACTGCCAAACTGGAAGATGACGGTTCAATATCTATAACTCGAGATTTCTATGGTAGTGGAGCAAATTATAATGTTCAACTGAATGATGGCGCCGATGGCAGCGATCTTGTAACAAATATATTCGGAGGAGCTGTTTTCGATGTCAACAATGGTCAGGATCATACAATGCAGGCTATTGATACATTTAGAGAGCATGGTTCAACCGAGGATATTGATACATTATTAGATATAGAGATTGATACACAAACAGGTTTGGCAAACGGTTTAAGCGGTTTAGGTGGTGGAGGAGTAACCATTAATGCTTCTTCAGGGCTTAGTGAAGGTGCAATAGAAATAGAAACGGAAGATACCAAACACTCTGCATCGATTTTTGTTTATGATTCACTTGGTAACACTCATAGTCTCACGGTTAATTTTACAAAAACTCTCGATGGTAAAGTATGGCAATGGTCTGCTGATATACCCGAGCCTGCTACGATTATTTCAGGTGGTGGTGGTACTGTGAGTTTCCGTGATGATGGTTCTCTGAATAGCTTTACTTATGATGGCGATTCTAATAATATTTTAATAAATCCAGGGAATGAAGCACAAGAACTGTCAATTAGCCTAAATGCAGGTGATACAGCAGAGTTGAATGGAATGACTCTGACAGCGTCCTCAACAAATATGAATGCTGTCAGTCAGGATGGTTATGGAGTAGGAATCCTGCAGGACATCAACATTGATCCCAATGGGAACATATTTGGTTATTATTCAAATGGCGTCAATGAGATACTTGCACAGGTTCTTCTTGCTAACTTCACAAATCCACAGGGTCTGGAACGAGCGGGTACTAACCTTTTCAGCTCAACACTGAATTCTGGTTCAGCACAATTCACGGAAGCTGATCAGATAGGTTCTACTATCAATTCCGGCTATCTTGAAATGTCCAATGTTGATCTATCTAAAGAATTTACCGAGATGATCATTACTCAGCGAGCTTTTCAGGCAAATGCGAGGGTGATCACAACATCGGATATGCTTCTTCAGGAAGTCACAGCCTTGAAAAGATAATAGGTAGTAGATTTTTAGATTGTTAGATTAATAGATTAAGTTGAAACAGGATGGATGAACCAAATCGCATTTTTGCAATAAATGATCATCCATCCTCAAAAATATTGAGGACAAGATAATGATTGAAGTAACAAGATTAAACGGGAAAAAGATGATCGTAAATGGTGATCATATTGAGAAAATCGATTCAACACCTGATACTATCATCAGCCTGATCAGCGGTCGAAAACTGTTGGTAAAAGAATCATTTGATGAGTTGCTTGATAAACTTTTTGCATGGCGTCAATCAACAGGTACTCCATCATTTATGCAAATTGACGAGGAGATCAGGCGGGAAATCATGGATGAAGCATTAGTCTGAAAAAAGGAATGCCTGCTCAATGGATATTGCCACAATTGTAGGGATAATTGCCGGATTTGGATTGATAATGGGATCTATCGCTGTTGGTGAAGGCGTAATGTTCTTTATCAGTGCATCTTCTATGGGAATAGTTTTTGGGGGAACTCTTGGTGCGACTTTGATTAATTTTCCACTCAAAGATTTATTATCCGTATCAAAAGTACTCTCGAAGGCTTTTTTTTCTACTCCCTTAAGCTATACAGAAACTATTGAAAAGCTCGTTTCACTTGCGGAGTTAGCACGGCGTGAAGGTATTCTTGCAATAGAGCGTGAATTGGAGAACATCGATGACGAGTTTCTTAGAAGTGGAATACAATATGCGGTCGATGGCACAGAACCGGAGTATATTCGTACAATTATGGAATCAGATTTGTCAAACCTGCTCGACAGACATAAATTAGGACAGAATATTTTCGAAGCGATGGGAACTTATGCGCCTGCCCTCGGAATGATCGGTACGCTTATTGGTCTTATTCAGATGCTTAGCGCACTTGATGATCCTGCTTCAATTGGTGCTGGTATGGCAACAGCTTTAGTAACGACATTGTACGGCGCCTTAGCGGCAAACCTGTTCTTTATACCTGTCGCAGGTAAGTTAGAACATAGGTCAAAGGAAGAAGCGCTTCAAAAAGAATTGGTGTTAGAAGGGATACTCTCAATACAGTCAGGTGATAATCATCGTTTTGTTAGAGAGAAACTCCTGACTTTCTTATCACCTTCAAACCGACAGAAAATGAGAGAATCTGTCTGATGGCGAATAAGAAGAGTAAAGATGAAAAGTGTCCCAAAGGCGCTCCGTTATGGATGGTTACTTATGGTGACATGATGTCGTTGTTGATGGTTTTTTTTGTGTTGATTGTATCATTTTCTACTATAGAAGAAATTGAAAAATTTCGCGCTGCAATGGGATCATTTAAAGGTGCACTAATGCCTTGGTCTTCAGCGCCTTCAGGGAAATCTCTTATTCAGAAAATGGATCTTGTTGTCGCAGATAATGAGATGCTGACAGCCGCTAATCAGATAGAGAAAGCTGTAGCAGAACAGGGTATGGAGGAGGATGTTCAGATACATAATGTTGGTGATGGAATTAGGATTATATTTGAAGATCCCGTACTTTTTGATCTTGGTGAGGCTGAATTGAAGCCGTTAATGTATCCGATTCTAAGGAAAATTGTAAAAGTGGCGATACAATCAAAGATCGGTGAAATTCTAATTGAAGGACATACTGATATTATTCCGATCAATACACCGCGTTTTCCATCAAATTGGGATCTTTCTGCAGCTCGAGCTTTGGCGGTCCTTAAATTTTTTCAGGGAGAAGGTTTCCCGCCGGAACGACTTGTTGCAGTTGGTTATGGTCAGTATCGCCCCCGCGTTAAGCTACCTGAAAATGCAACAATTACCGATAGAGGTGTAAACAGAAGAGTGGAAATGTTTTTAAAAAAAACACTTGATGAAAGCAGTCGGGTATCTTCATCACCAGTTATTAATGAAAGTAATAAATGGGATTAAACCGGTGAGAATCTATGGTTAATTACGCAGAAGAGGAAGTAGATAGGCTATCAGTCGCTGATGAATCGGATGAGATAAAAAGAAATCTCTTCGCAAGATTGAAACTGCCTTTGATAATCACTGTAATTGTGATGATCCTTGGAGGTGGAGTCTGGTGGTTTCTGATAAAATCCGAATCTAAAGTGGAAGCAATGGGATTGGAAAGTAACGATTCACTTATAATTTCTGACAAAGATAAACCCAAGCACGAGCCTCCACCGTTTGGAGAGATTTTCATTATTGATGATCTGATAGTAAATCCCGCAGGAGGACGGAGAATATTTATGGTTTCAATAGGTCTTGAGTACTTTGATACCAAGCATCTTGCGGAAATGGAAAGGCGTGAACCTATACTGAGGGATAATCTTATAACATTCTTCTCATCCCAGCCTGCGGAATATTTATCAAATATTAAATATAGACAGGCATTAAGAGGTAGAGTTAAAAAGATTATGGATTATCAACTTGGTGATGGTGTAGTAACAAGAGTTATTTTTCAGAAATGGGTATTTCAATAGGAAATAATGAATAATGGGTAAGATTCTCTCACAAGAAGAAATAGATGCTCTTCTTTCATCTGTATCGGATACAGGAATAGAGGATCAACCGGATTCTTCTATGCAAGTACAATTGTATGATTTTAAGCATCCGGAAAGAATTTCAAAAGAACAAATGAGAGCGCTGCGAACAATACATGAAGGCTTTGCGCGTATGTTTGCTACCTATCTTTCTACCAGTTTGCGTACTCTTGTGGATGTAAATCTGCTCTCTATCGATCAGGTTACATTCAGTGAATACTCGCTTTCACTGTCTTTACCAAATGCGTTATATTTATTACGAATGGAAGAACTTGAAGGAAAAGCAATATTAGAGATTAATCCTCAATTTTTATTATTTGCTGTTGATCGTATGTTAGGAGGAGGTGGAGATACTGAGATTGAACCAAGGGAAATTTCACAAATTGAACAGAATGTCATTATTAAAATGATGACAAATATCATTAAACAGCTTAATGAAGTTTGGATGCAAATAGCGCCTCTCGGAGTCAGTATAGACAGATTTGAAAGCGATCCGCAGTTTGTCCAGATTGCCCGCTCATCCGACACAATAGCAATTATCTTTTTTGATATTAGAGTAAGAGGAATGACATATACAATGAATCTTGTTTTTCCTTATTTTACTCTTGAACCAATCATGAATAAACTTTCCGCTCAGGGAATCCTGTCAGGCGCTTTAGCAAAAGGGGATGATAGAGAAAGCGAAATAGTAAAAGAACGCTTGAAATCATCAAAGTTGCCTTTACAGGTAGTACTCGCGAATACGGATATAAAAGTAAGAGATTTTATTAAGCTCGATTCTGATGATCTTTTAAAAATCGAAAAAAACACATCTGAGCCAATGGAAGTCTTGATTGGTAGGAAACTGAAGTTTTTCGGCTCACCTGGCAGAGTTGGAAGACATAAGGCTGTTAAAATAATTCGTTCTATCACTCATGAAGAGGAGTTAATCTATGATCAGCGATGAAGTAGTAAATAACAATAATCAATCAGAGTTATTCGAACTTCTCGGCGCTTGGTTTGAAAGCCGCAGGTCGGATTTAGAACTGGCACTTTCTACTCTTACTGAACACAAAGTTGTACTGGAGTTTGATGCGCCACGATTATATTCGGTTGAGGAAGTAACTAAAGCAACTTCTACCGATTCAGTATTGTTAAAAGCAAGATTCAGTAAAGAGGAAATCGGTGGATGGATGTTTTTGTTTTCGCGTAAAATTGCAGCCATGCTATCTGATTTAGCAATGATGGGTGAGGGTGATGTGCCATTTGATGAAAGTTTGCATCCTGGCACGCTATCCGAAATATGGGGTCAGATCACTGCGACTTGTGAGACAGAAATTGCAGCATTGTATGGAGAAGAAATTACTGCTGAATTGCCTGAAGCTTCTTTAGATAATGAACCGGCATTAGAATTGCTTGAGATAGCTCCTGTAGTTCACTTAAGCATTAAAATTGAAGGTGTTGGTGAAGGTGTTATACTGATGATATTTGAACCTTCATTTGTCTCGCTTTTCAGGAATAAACTCGAATCAAATGAGAGTACTGAGGAAATCAATGATGATACAAATGCTGAAGCCTCAGATAGAGAGCCGGAGATTCCCGAAACTATGTCAGAAGGTTTAGATAGAGGTGATTTTCATACTAATTCACATGGTTATAATAACGAAAAAAGTCAACCAATAGCAAGAACTGCTGAGTTTGAGGATTTCAGCGAGTTCAAAACGCAGCCAGAAAGTGATCCAACCAGAAAACCCCGAAATATTGATATGTTGCTTGATGTAAATTTACCCATTACAATCGAGCTTGGTCGTACAAGTATGTTGATCAGAGATGTACTCGACTTATGTCAAGGCTCGATTATAGAATTGGATAAACTTTCGGGAGAACCCGTTGATCTGTATGTAAATAACAAAAAATTTGCCAAAGGTGAAGTTGTTGTCATTGAAGAAAATTTCGGTATAAGAATTACCGAATTGATTGCTGTGAACGAAAGACTTAAGGCTCTAAATTGATTCTTACACGTTTTTTATGCGGATTAATAGCAGCATTGTTATCTTCTCACCTGTTCCAGAGCGCTTATGGTTCGACGTCACCGGATAGTACGCTAGCGTTAGGTTGGACTGAGCCGTCCTGGGGACAGTTTATAAAACTTATACTTCTGCTGGCATTTGTTATTGCGTTGATTTGGATTAGTATGTCACTGTTACGCAGGATGATGGGTTTGAAAGGCGGATCAGGAGTCAAAGGAGTTGAGCTTTCAGGTGGCGTCCCACTTGGCGCTCGGAAATCAATTCAGTTTATCAAAGCAGGAAAATCGCTCTATCTCATTGGTGTGACGGATCATCACATTGATTTAATTTCTGTGATTAACGATCCGGATGAGATTTCATCTATTCTTCAAAGTCGAAACTCTGGTTCAAATGAACCTTTCTCAAGGTTGTTAAAAAGAATTACAGGGAAAACTGGCAGCGATGATGAAACGTAAACTATTTTTTATAATACCCATCGTCGTTTTTATATTTTTACCTGGTATGCTCTATGCGCAATCTCCTTTGCCTGGCGTCTCGCTGAGTTTTGGTCAGGCAAAATCGCCGGACGATATAGCCGTAACAATACAGATAATGGTATTATTGACGGTGTTGACACTAGCGCCGTCAATTCTGATGATGATGACTTCTTTTACCCGTGTGGTTGTCGTACTTCATTTTGTCAGACAGGCGATGGGCACACAGGGTACTCCTCCAAATCAGGTCATAGTAGGTTTATCGTTATTTCTGACGATGTTCATCATGCAGAAACCTGCTATGGAGATATACAATCGCGCCTGGGTACCGTATAAAAATGAGCAGTGCACTATTCAGGAAGCATTTTCCATTTCTCAGCAGCCACTCCGTGAATTTATGCTGCGTCAGACTCGTGAAAAAGACCTTGCCTTATTTGTGAAAATTGCTGGACTTGATAAACCAGCCACATCTGATGATCTTCCTTTAAATATCGTTATTCCAGGTTTTATAATTAGCGAGCTGCGGATTGCTTTTCAGATTGGATTTATGGTTTATTTACCGTTTCTGATCATTGATCTTGTTGTTGCTTCCGTTTTGATGTCTATGGGAATGATGATGCTCCCTCCAATAATGATCTCACTGCCGTTTAAAGTGTTGATGTTTGTGCTGGTTGATGGTTGGTATTTAATTATAGAATCTCTAGTTAAAGGAATCCGTTAATGGGACCGGAATTCGCAGTATGGCTCCTTAAGCAGACAATTTTTACAGCTCTTGCTGTAGCTGCCCCTATGCTGCTTACAGGTCTCGTAGTAGGTATTTCAATTAGTTTGTTCCAGGCTGTTACATCAGTCCAGGAAATGACACTTACCTTTATTCCCAAAATACTTGCAGTTGCGATTGTGATGCTTTACACCATGCCATGGATGATAAAAATGGTAGGTGGCTTTGCACGTGAACTGTTTACATTTGTTTCTACCGGAATATTCTGATGTATGGGCTGGAGTACCAGCAGTTTGAGGCTTTATTGTTGGGATTTTTACGCTGCGTGACAGCAGTCGCAATCATGCCTGTTCTTGGTTATCAAACAGTTCCTCCTCAGGTAAAAGCTGCATTTGCATTATTGATGACAGTCGCCATAGCGCCTATCGCAATGCAGCACAGTGTTTCAGCGCCACCGGGCGCTATGTCACTTGCGGCAGCAGCGATCTCTGAAGTTGCTGTTGGAGTTATTTTCGGTTTAGTGACGATACTTGTACTTGTAAGCGCTCAATTAGCAGGTGCCGTTTTGGGAAGGCAAATGGGAATTGGTATTGCGCGTGTGATTGATCCGTCTTCCGGTGGTCAAACTTCGCTGATTGCACAGATGGAGTATATGTTTGCGTTGATTATATTTGTTATACTTGACGTCCACCACCGTTTTCTTGAAGCTCTCGGTAGTTCATTTGCCTATATACCACTTGGTTCAGCCGTTTTTCCAGGCGATATTGCAATGAGTTACGGTAGATTGACAGCTTTAATATTTGTAGTTGGAGTAAAACTTGCCGCTCCTGTTATGGCTATGCTGTTCTTAATTCAAACCTCGCTTGGATTCATGGCGCGTGTTATGCCGCGCATGAATGTTTTCTTGATTGGATTTCCACTGAAGATTGGTATTGGGTTACTTGGAATAGCGATAACTTTGCCAATGTTTATTTATATTATTGCAAATTCATTTGATTTGTTTATGAATGGATTAGGTGAAATTCTTGAAATGATGGTTAGATTATAAGAAAAGGAATTTGATTCTTGGCAGATCAGGATAAAACTCACCAACCAACTTCTCACAAAAAAAGGAAGGCTCGCCAGCAGGGTAACGTAGCAAAATCGCAGGAACTTTGCTCCGCTGCTGTGCTAATCGCCGGTATAGGAGCTTTAACGCTGCTTGGACCTGGTATGGTAGATCAGATAAGCTGGGCATTCCGCACAATATACACCGACCTTTTATATCTACAGATTACACCGGATGTGGTTTCAAACTTCTTCAAGTTAGGTGTTTTTTACATGTTGAAGTTGTTAAGTCCGTTTATTCTTACCGTTCTTTCGGCTGGTCTTATGATTAATTACGTACAGCACGGTTTTCTTTTTACAACCAAGCCTTTGCAACCAAGATTAGATAAGTTGGATCCTGTTAAAAATATAAAGAATAAGTTTGGCATTAGAGGTTTCGTGGAGTTAGTAAAAGGTCTTTTCAAAGTTTCGGTAGTCGCATTTGTTGCATACATGACTATTAAATCTGAGATACTTAACTTTGCAATACTCATGGATAAGAGTGTTCCGTTTATTTCCTCAGAAATTGCGATTTCAATTCTTAAACTGGGAATGAAGCTCGCAATTGCAATCTTAGTGCTCGGAATAATTGACTGGAAATTTCAGCAGTGGAAGCATAATAAGGATTTGATGATGAGCAAGCAGGAGGTTAAGGATGAACATAAAATGATGGAAGGTGATCCTAAACTTAAAGCAAAAATGAGAAGAACACAGTTTAGAATGTCCTATAATAGAATGATTAAGGATATACCCGAAGCAGATGTTATTATTGCAAACCCGGTACATATTGCCGTTGCCTTGAAGTATAATCCTGAAACTATGTCTGCTCCAAAAGTCGTTGCGAAAGGTAAACGTAAACTTGCAGAAAAAATTAAATCTGTAGCTCGTAAGCATGACATTCCTATCATTGAAGATCCACCCCTCGCAAGATCACTGTATCGCTCAGCGGAAATCGGCTGGGAAATTCCCTATGAACTATTCCAGGCAGTTGCAGAAGTGCTGGCGCTTGTCTATAGAATGAAAGAAGCCGCATAACAACGCGATAATAAAAACATCTTCGGTTTCTACTTCACAACTCATATCATTTAATGGCATAAAGGTTGCTATATTATTGGCGGTGAGCTAAGAGCCGTCTTCGTGGGCAATTTCTTCCCTTTTTGTTAGCTCAAAATTCGATAAAATTATTATAATGAGAACCTTTGGTACGCATTAATGCAAGATCAATATTCAAAAAATCCTTTTCTCAATAAATTACTTACGCATGCTGATATTGCGATAGCTGTTGCGGTAATCGGTGTTGTAGTTTTGCTGGTCTTTCCAATACCGGTATTTATGCTTGATATGCTTCTTGCATTAAATATTACTATTGCGCTGTTGGTTTTACTAATGTCAATGTATGCAAATGAACCGCTTGAGTTTTCGGTTTTTCCGGGTATGTTATTGGTCATGACCCTTTTCAGGCTTGGATTGAATGTTGCTTCAACGCGTATGATCCTTGCTGATGCTTATGCAGGTCATATTATTGAAGCTTTTGGAGGTTTTGTCGCAAAAGGTAATTATATAGTCGGTCTGGTTATTTTCATTATTCTCGTTATGATCAACTTTATAGTTATCACTAAGGGTTCAGGAAGAATTGCGGAAGTTGCCGCTCGGTTTACCCTCGATGCTATGCCGGGCAAACAGATGTCTATTGATGCCGATCTTAATAACGGTATTATTGATGAAGAAGAAGCTAAAGAAAGACGTGAGAAAATTTCTCGTGAAGCCGATTTCTATGGAGCTATGGATGGCGCTGCTAAGTTTGTAAGAGGTGATGCAATTGCGGGTATCCTTATAACTCTCATTAATATCATCGGTGGATTGGTTATAGGAGTTTTACAGAGACATATGAGTCTTGCTGATGCAGGCGCAACTTATACGTTACTTACTATTGGTGATGGTCTTGTCAGTCAGGTCCCGGCGTTAATTATCTCTACTTCAGCCGGTATTCTTGTGAGTAGAGCAGCGTCAAAATCAAGCCTCGGAAGAGATCTCGCAGGACAATTACTCCATCAACCGCGTACAATTGCAATCGCTTCTATTGTGCTGTTTTTCTTTGCGGTAATGCCAGGTCTTCCAACGATTCCATTTTTACTTTTATCATGTACTACCGGTTATATTGCCATGATGACGTCGAAAGGTGAAAAAATTGCGGCAGCACAAGCACTACAGGAAGCTAATGTTGAAAAATCAACCGATGAAAAAATAACAGATTTTCTTCATATTGATCCTTTGGAACTTGAAATTGGTTACGGTCTAATTCCATTGGTTGACAAAGATCAGGATGGTGATATTGTTGAACGGATAGCGCTTATTCGCAAACAACAAGCAATCGAGATGGGAATCGTTATTCCACCGATTCGTATCAGGGATAATCTACACCTTAAACCAAATGATTATGTGTTAAAGATTCGTGGCAATGAAGTAGCACGAGGCGAGCTGCGTGTTGGTAATTTCCTGGCTTTAAATCCCGGAAATGTAACGGGTAAAATCAAAGGATTGGAAACGCGTGAACCGACCTATGGACTTCCTGCAAAGTGGATCGTTGACAATGAACGCAGTAGAGCTGAAAGCATGGGCTATACAGTTGTTGAACCGGCGGCGGTCCTGGCTACTCATATTGTCGAGATTCTAAAAAGGAATGCGCATAAGATTCTTTCTCGCGAAGATACTAAAAAATTGATCGATAATCTTAAAACAACATCACCATCGGTTGTGGAAGAATTAATACCATCGCTTTTACCTCTTGGTGTTGTTCATAAGATTTTGCAAAAACTGCTTAAGGAGTCAATCCCAATACGTGATCTGGTGATAATACTTGAGACTCTTGCTGATTATGCTTCAGTAACCAAAGATCCGGATATTCTGAATGAATATGTCAGATATGCGTTATCACCTACCATTACAGAACGTTTCTGTGAAGATGATGGTAAAATATATGCTATAACACTTGATCCGCAACTTGAAGGTTCCATTTCAGATGAATTGCAGAAAGCTCAAAATCGCGGAACTACAGGCCTGTCAATGTCACCTAAGCTTATTAATGATATATATCGACAACTAACAAAACTGACAGCAGATGCTACTTCGATGGGCAGGCGTCCGATAACTATTTGCTCACCAACTGTCAGGAATGCTTTACGCCGTATATTAGAGCCTGTTATGCCTAATGTGATAATATTGTCGTATGGGGAATTATTGGTGAATACACAGATTGAGTCTATTGGGATAATTAAGCAGGAGGCTGCATAACGTGCACAAATTTACTGCAAACGGCAACTTATTTAGCGTGAATTGTTATATGATATTTCATCAAACATCATATCAATACTTGAAACATTTCAATTGTATTACTAAATTGAATGTAAATAAATTGATGTTTCTAAAGAGAATAATATGAACGTGCGTCGTTTTACTGCTGCTGAGATGAAAGAAGCGTTGATCCTTGTGAAACGTTCACTTGGCGAAGACGCAATTATCCTGAAAACCCGGAAAGTAAAAAAAGGAGGGCTTTTATCATTTCTATCAAAAGAAATGATAGAGATAACTGCAGCAACTCCGGATTATAAACCTAAACCACAAGAGCAGACTATTCTTAAAACTGAAGGAATTAGGAAGATTATGACGCTTAACGGTTCAACGGAGGTAATAAGAGACTTACGAACTGAAATTAATGATTTAAAAGGTCATGTGCAGACCCTTGCTGAGCAGATGAAATATGAACGCATGCCAAGTCTTCCCAGTAAATTGTCAAAGCGTTATAAGGATATGGTTATTGCTGGAGTGGATGATATTATCGCAAGAGAACTTACCCAGGAGTTGAACCTTCATTTTAAGGGTGAGGATCTGGAAAATGAAAAGATAGTTGATTTTGCTTTAATGAAACTACTTGCTAACAGAATAAAGATGAGAAAAATCCCAAATTCGAAAAAAGGAAAGACCAGGATTTTTGCGTTTGTAGGACCGACCGGCGTCGGTAAAACAACAACACTTGCTAAAATGGTCACCAGTCATCGATTTTGGGGAAATAAAGATACCGTATTAGTTTCGGCTGATACATACAGAGTGGCTGCAATCGAACAATTGAAGACATTTGCGTCAATTGCAGGTTTGCCTATGGAGACTGTTTATAAACCGGACGCTATACGGAGCGTTATTCATAAGCATAAAGAAAAGGATGCTGTTTTTATTGATACGGCTGGACGTTCACAGGCTGATGCTGAGAAACTTGATGAGCTTGAGACATTTATTGAAGCTGCTGAACCGGACGAAGTTTTCCTTTGTCTTGCAGTTTCAACAAGATTAGAAGATCAATTAGATATTATCAAACGATATGAACGTTTGAAACCGACAGGTATAATATTTACTAAATTAGACGAGAGTCGAGGTCCAGGCATGATAATCAGCACTCTCGTCAGAGCGAATATTCCTTTGATGTATTTAACCTGTGGACAAAGCGTTCCTGATGATATTGTTTATGTGAATCCAGATAAATTAGCAGATCTGGTATTGAATCCTGAGAAACTAACCCATTTGCAAAAGACTCATTTTGAAGCATGGATTAATGAAGCAAATGAAAAGAGTACAGAAGGAGTTAGTGGTGAATGACAGCCAAGTAAACAAGTTACGGGATTTAAAAAACAGAGAACGTGGCTCAGGACAACAGTATCTACAAAAAAAAAATAAAAGACCGACGCTTTTTAGTGTGACGAGTGGAAAAGGTGGCGTTGGAAAATCCAATTTTGCTTTAAATACAGCAATCGTTCTGTCTGAAATGAAACAAAATGTTCTGCTTATTGACGCTGATACTAATCTTGCTAATCTCGATATTCTCCTTGGTATAAATCCAAGATATAATCTATCTGACTTGATAACAGGGGATAAATTTTTAAATGATATTATCTTACGTGGACCAGGTGGGATAGATATACTTCCAGGATCAAGCGGAGTGATTGAACTCATTGATATAGAGAACGAGGTAAAAAATAAACTTATTGATTGTTTTCGTTCTATTGAAGAAAAATATGATTTGATTATAATTGATACAGGCGCTGGTTTAACACCCGCGATTGTCAGTTATGTAATTAATTCAGACGAAGTGATTGTTGTTACAAATCCGGAACCGACGTCAATTACCGATGCTTATGCCATGATTAAAATTATTTCAAGCAAGAATCCTTCGATACACATTAACATACTAGTAAATCTGGTAGATTCAACCAAAGAAGGTGATGATGTATTTGATAAATTAAAATTGGTAGCACATAATTTTCTGCAATTTCCCTTGGATCACCTTGGAAATCTACCGCGAGATAGTAATGTTTCAAGAGCAGTGAGTGTTCAGATTCCTTTTATAATTAAATATCCAAGAAGTGCTGTATCAAATGCTCTTAGATTATCTGCACGCAAACTGCTTAGAGGTAGAATAGCTTCAGATTCAACAAGACAGAATCTATTTTCACGTATCTTTGAAAAGCGGGAGAGCTTATGATGGCTGGATATGAGAATACAGGTTATAAAGAATTGAGCAGACAGGCGGCTTTGATTCTCGGACTTGCTGTATTTACATGGTGTACAATTAAAGGTATGGAATTTATAGATGCTTTATTCAAAGCTCTGGTTGTTTATCTCGTGCTCTCAACGATTACATCGGTACTGAGTCGTTTACTCAGAAAAATGACAGATGAAGTTTTATCAGAAACCGACGATGAAGAATTAAAAAAGAATGATAAATCGAGCGAAGATATTACTACAAACAAAAAAAAGAAACTGAATCCAGTCCAGGATAATAGCGAATGAGTACTCAAACAGCAGTAGAAAACGAAGTACAGGTAATGTGGGATGACTATATTGAGAAAAAAGATATTCAAACACGGGATAGATTATTGCTGCATTACCTACAACTCGTTAAAGGGATTGCAGGACGTATGAAAATAGGTCTGCCCGGCTCAGTTGAATATGATGATCTTGTAAGTACAGGTTTATTAGGATTAATTAATAGTATAGATAATTTTAATCCAGATCGTGGCTTCAAATTTGAGACTTATGCTATTCCCCGTATCAGAGGCGCTATATTAGACGGATTGCGTGATATGGATTGGCTGCCGCGTTCCTACCGGCAGAAAACCCGTAAACTTGATGAAACGATGACGAAGCTTATTAATGAACTTGGAAGAATTCCAAACGATAAAGAAATTGCTCAAAATCTTAATATGAATATTGATGATTACTATGATTTTATTGATCAAGTTGGCGCTGCTTCACTTGTTTCGCTTGATGTGAAAGTTTCAACTGGAGATGATGGTGAAACCGGATCTCTGCTTGATGTCATCCCAGATGAAAATATAACTGACATGATGGAAGTAACTGAAAATAGAAATGCAAAGGAAACAGCGCTGAAATTGATTGAGGAATTGTCTGAGCAGGAAAGAACAGTTGTGGCTCTTTACTATTATGAAGATATGACATTTCGTGAGATTGGTGAGGTGCTTGGTGTTAGCGAATCACGAATTTGTCAGATACATACACGTATTATATCTACACTGCGCGTGAGGCTTCGTAGTCTTTTGGAGTAAATCATGGAACGAATAATCATGGATAATGATCGCCATCAGGTTCCACTTATAACCAGGTTACCTGCAAATCGTGGTAAACAGGAGCGAAAGAAGAAGGAAGAACACGATAATAGCAAAGAGGATAAAAAACTTGAACCTCCTTTAAAGAATGATAATACGTCTATGGAACAAACTGAAAACGAATCTGATACCGATTCGAGTAGTAAAGGTTTGAAAATAGATATTCAAGTATAATTTAATGACATGTAGTCGGATTTGTTTCAAATCCGACATCGTGGTTAAGAGAAATAAAGTTATTAATCACAACATAGTCATACATTTTGAAATTAACACTTTAACTACAGGTTTTTAAATGTATCTTGGCATTGGATTTCTTATATCCGGTCTTATAATGTTGATCTGGATATATTTTGAAACTAATCGCAACAATATGGTGTTAGAAAGCGAATTACCTAATAT
>JAIPJL010000043.1 GCA_021734165.1 bacterium
AATGATGAGTTAGCGCTTGATGCATCCTCTGAAGATATTCCGGAAGGTTGGGAATTTACTGATAACGGCGATGCTACAGGTGTGTTCACCTGGACGCCATCCTACGACGATGCAGGTGAATATACCATTGATTTGATGGTGTCTGATGGAGAGTTTCAACCTCAATCAGCGGTAACGATTACTGTAAATCATGTCAACCGGGCGCCGGTATGGGTTGAAATTTCTGAAAGCGTTGAAGCTGACGAAATGGAAGAACTCACCTTCACAGTACAGGCATCCGATCCGGATGATGATGATTTATCGATTAACGCCTCGTCCGATGATCTTCCTGAAGGTTGGGATTTCACGGATAATGAAGACGGAACAGGCGCCTTCAGTTGGACGCCCAGCTATAATGATGCAGGAGAATACTCTCTGGTGTTAGTTGTATCCGATGGGGAGCGTCAACTTCAATCTTCAATAGCGATTACGATCCACAATGTAAACCGTGCGCCCGTCTGGCAAAACGTACACGAAAGTGTGAATGTCAATGAGTTGCAACTTCTTTCTTTCACGGTTGTCGCTTCTGATCCGGATCGTGATGACATTAATATCAATTCATCATCAAATGATTTACCTGAAGGTTGGTCATTCATTGATCATGGCGATGGCAGGGGTACATTCAGATGGACGCCTACTTATGATGACGCCGGTGAATACGGATTGATTGTTACCGTCTCAGATGGTGAATTTGAGGTTGAAGAGGATGTGGTTGTCGTAGTGAACCATGTAAACCGCACTCCCGGATGGGTTGATTTACCCGAGAGTGTTGAATTAAACGAAGGTGAAGAACTCGTTTTAACTGTTGAAGCTGACGATCCCGACAGGGATGATCTCACTCTCGAAGCAGTTTCGGATAATCTCCCGGAAGGTTGGCAATTCACAGATCACACTAATGGACGAGGAACCTTCCGCTGGACTTGTGGCTATGAAGATGCTGGAGAGTACAACGTTAACTTCACCGTTTCCGATGAAGAGTTCAATGTTGAAGAGACTGTAGCCATAACTGTTATCGATGTGAACCGAACTCCGGTATGGGATGATATTCCGCAGAGCGTAAGTATCAGGGAGAACGAGTTATTAGAATTCACCGTTCAAGGCTCCGATCCGGACGGTGACGAACTAACCATTGATGCAACTTCAAACAACCTTCCTGACGGCTGGGAGTTCAATGATAACGGTGATGGGACCGGTGATTTTGCCTGGCGACCAGGACAGGATGACAGTGGCGCTTTTAGAGCCGTTTTCACGCTTTCAGATGCTGAATATGATGTTACAGCAGAGGTTATTATAACGGTTGGTGATGTTAATCGTCCGCCAAACTGGGACGAAGTTCCTGAAACGGTTGAAGTTGATGAGTATGAGCAGCTTGAACTTGTAGTAGTGGGTTCTGATCCGGATGATGATCAGGTAACAATAAGTTATTCATCTGAAGATATACCCGAAGCTGCGGAATTCAGTGATAATGGTAACGGCACAGCGATTCTCACCTGGACGCCAGATTTCGATGACGCCGGAGAGTACACTGCCGAATTTATCATCTCGGATGAGGAGTTTGATGTTGAAACGAGCGTCGCAGTTGTTGTTATAAACGTTAATCGTACACCTGTTTGGGATGATATTCCTGAAAGTGCGGAGGTGGACGAAGATCAATTATTGGAATTCACAGTCACCGGTTCTGATCCTGATAATAACAACCTGAACATTGTATTCACTTCTGATGATCTTCCCCGGGATGCTGATTTTGAAGATAACAGGGATGGAACCGGTACTTTCAGTTGGACTCCCACATTTGCTGATGCGGGTGAATACACAGCAGTTTTCACAATTTCAGATGCTGAATATGATGTTGCTGCTGAGGTTACGATCACTGTTGGTGATGTCAATCGTCCACCAAACTGGGATGAAATTCCTGAGAGCGTGGAAGTTGACGAGAATGAGCAGCTTGAACTTGTAGTAGTGGGTTCTGATCCGGATGATGATCAGGTAACAATAAGTTATTCATCTGAAGATATACCCGAAGCTGCGGAATTCAGTGATAATGGTAACGGCACAGCGATTTTCACATGGACGCCAGATTTCGATGACGCCGGGGAGTACACCGCTTACTTTACCATATCTGATGAGGAGTTTGATGTTGAAACAAGTGTAGTAATTGTCGTCAACGACATTAACCGTGCGCCAGAATGGGATGATATTCCTCAAAGTCCAAGCGTCAGGGAGAACGAGTTACTGGAGTTTACCGTTCGAGGTTCCGATCCTGATGGTGACGAACTGACCATTAATGCAACTTCGGGTAATCTTCCTGATGGTTGGGACTTTACTGATAACGGTGATGGAACCGGTGATTTCTCATGGCGACCGGGACAGGATGATAGTGGCGCTTTTAGAGCCATCTTCACAATTTCAGATGCTGAATATGATGTTGCAGAAGAAGTTATTATAACGGTTGGCGATGTCAACCGTCCACCGGTTTGGGACGATGCTCCTGATGTCGTCGAAATAAATGAGGGTTCTGAGTTATCCTTTACGGTTCATGCCTCAGATCCTGACGGAGACGATCTTTCGATTAACGCTTCATCCGATGATCTTCCTGATGGCTGGGAATTTGTAGATAATCAGGATAGAACCGGAAGCTTTGACTGGACGCCTGGGATGGATGATGACGGGGAGTATTCCCTGTCGATTGTTGTTTCCGATGGTGAATATAACATTGAAACAGTAGTCGCTATAACAGTGACTAACAATAACCGTGCACCGTATTGGGATAACATTCCGGAGTCGGTTGAAGTTACCGAAGGTGAGTTGCTTGAGTTTGAAGTCGTTGCGATAGATTACGATGACGATGACTTGAGACTTACCGCAGTTTCTGATGATCTTCCTGAAGGCTGGGAATTTATGGATAATTTCATCGGAACCGGAGTTTTCACCTGGCAGACGACATTAACTGATGAGGGAAGTTACACTGTCACCTTTAATGTTTCCGATGGATTGTCGGTTGTTCACGCTGAAGTATCGATAAGCGTCCATCATGTTAACGCACCGCCGGTATGGGAAGATATTCCTGTTAACGCTCACACTGACATTGAACAATTACTTGAATTCAGTGTAGCAGGCAGCGATCCGGATAATGATGATTTGAGCATCAACGCCAATTCTGATGATCTTCCTGACGGTTGGGAATTTACCGATAGTGGTGATGGAACGGGTGAATTCTCTTGGACGCCAGGTAATGATGATGAAGGAGCCTATACTCTGACACTGACATTATCAGACGGAAACGCAGCTATAGAGCATGAAGTTACAATTACGGTAGGTGACGTAAATCAACCTCCTGACTGGGTATATTATCCGGAAGAAATTGAAGTCACCGAAAACGAGCTGCTTGAATTTACTGTTGAAGGCTCTGATCCCAACAATGATGACCTGACAATTGAAGTAGTTGTTAACAATCTTCCTGAAGGTTGGGAATTTGCTGATAACGGTGATGGTACCGGAGCATTTGAATGGACTCCTGGATTTGAAGACGCCGGTAATTACTCGTTGACCCTGATGCTTTCTGATGGAGAGTTTGAGAGCGAAGCGAACATCGGTATTACTGTTCACAATACCAATCGAGCGCCTGTTTGGTCTCAATTACCGGAAGCCGTTGAGGGACATGAAAACCAGACTGTTGAATTTACTGTGACAGCAAGCGATCCTGATGGCAATAACATAACCTTTGAGGCTTATTCGGAAGATCTTCCTGTAGGATGGGATTTCATAAACAACCGCGACGGTTCAGCGTACTTTGTCTGGACGCCTGAATTTGAATATGCGGGTGATTATACACTGTTAGTTAGTGTCACAGATGGTGACGCCGTTGTAAGCGCTGAAGTAGCGCTTTCAGTTACTGATGTCAATCGTCCGCCTGAATGGGATGATGTTCCTGAAACAGTGAATGGTGAACAGGATAACTGGCTTGAGTTTGAAGTCATGGGTTCTGATCCTGATGGTGATGATATTTCACTTGAGTTTAGCTCAGATGAGCTGCCTGAAGCAGCTTCATTCAGGGACTTCGGTAACGGTACCGGTCGATTCAATTGGCAGCCAGCTTTCGATGACTTCGGTGGTTATACAGCGGTATTTACAATTTCCGATGGTGAATACAATGTTGATGCTGAAGTCAGCATAACAATCACCGAAACCAATCGTTCACCTCACTGGGATGAAATTCCGCAGAGCGCTCATTTCAACATTGAAGAAGAAGGCAGATTCCAGGTTGTCGGATCAGATCCGGATAGTGATGAAATAACTATTGAAGTTGTATCTGGCGATCTTCCCGAAGGATGGGAGTTCACAGACAACGGCGATGGTACTGGAGCATTTGTCTGGACGCCACAAGCCAATGATGATGGTAACTATACAGCTTTATTCACGATCTCGGATGGAATTCTGTCTGATGAGGCTCAAGTCATTATAACTGTTGGAGACGTCAATCAACCACCGGCTTGGGATGAAGTCCCAGAGACGGTTGAGATTGATGAAACGAGCACACTTGAATTCTCTGTATCGGGATCTGATCCAGATGATGATGCAGTAACGATTGTTGCGACATCTGAAGACTTACCTAATGGATGGCAGTTTACCGATAATGATAACGGGACAGGTGATTTTACTTGGACAACTGATTATACCCATGAGGGTGTTTACACTCTGAGCGTTACGATCTCTGATGACGAGTATGATGTTAGCACGGAAATCGGAATAACCGTCAATAACATAAACCGTGATCCGGTATGGGAAGCGCCTGATCAAAATGCAACGATAACGGGTCAGGAAGATCAGGAGTTGACGTTTAACATTGAATCAAGCGATCCCGATGGTGATGATTTGGCAGTAACCATAAGTGATCGTGGAGGTTTACCCCGAGCGGCTCATTTTGCTAACAACGGTGATGGAACAGGGACGTTTGTCTGGACGCCGGGTTATAGTGATGAAGGCTCATACTCACCGGTATTTGTGCTTTCAGACGGTGAGGTTAATGTGACGGTTGAGCTTTCAATCAACATTCAAAATACAAATCGTTCACCAATTTGGGATAATATTCCTGAAAGAGTTGAGATCAACGAGAACCAGCTTCTTGAATTTCTAATCGAGGGTTCTGATCCAGATGGTGGTGAACTATCTATTACAGGTGAATCAGAAAACTTACCGGACGGCTGGGAACTTACTGATAACAACAACGCTACGGGAACTTTCTCCTGGCAGCCCACTTATAATGATGCAGGTGAGTATTTGCTGACGGTAATGTTATCCGATGCTGAATCTGTAGTTGAATCTGATATTGTCATTGTAGTTGACAATACTAACCGTGAGCCTGAAGTAATCAGCGCTATCACTAATGTTGAAATAGAAGAGGATACAGAAGTACTTGAGATCGCTGATTTGGATACTGTGTTCGCAGATCCGGACGATGATGAACTGACCTTTGAGATTGCAGAAGGTTTAAACGATCTGAACCTTGTAATCAATGAAGAAACCAACGTACTGACGCTTGAACCGGGTCAGGATTACAACGGAGAATCTAACGTAGTGATTATAGCAGACGATGGTCATGATCAGGTAAGGCTATCCGGCGCTGTCAGGTTTAACAGTATTATTAATACTTCAGTTCGCGATGCTGCTACCCGTCATCTTAGGTGCATTTCCAATTCAATTAAACCACCACAACGTGACGCAGGTGTTGAGGATGCTTTTATAGTTACAGTCATTCCCGTTAATGACAGACCATTCTGGGATGAGTATCCTGAAGCAGGAATCGTTACTGGATCAATCGCAGATCTAATCTCATTTGAGATAAGCGCTGATGATGTTGATGAAGATGAACTCTCGATTGAAATGACTGATCGTGGTGGTTTGCCTGAAGCAGTTGAGTTTGCGGACAATCATGACGGTACGGCGACGTTCATCTGGCAGACTACGCTTGATGATGAAGGACGATTTAATCCTGTCTTCACTGTTAATGATGCTGAGCTTACCGCTGAACTTGAGTTAACTATAATAATATCTACTGAGCGTGATCTGGAAATAAGTTTAACTGGGGGTTGGAGCCAAATTTCTCTGAATGTTTCACCAGGTGAAAGATTCTATACAGAGGATGATCAACGAGGTCCTGATACCGAACTAATGTGTGCTTATGCATTCTATGATGAGGATGAAGAAGCTTGGTCAATGATTCAAATGAAGGACGAACACGGTGAATTCTGTGCTCCTGAATGGAATTATTGGGGTATTGATTTCTGGAATCTTAATGAAGGATACCAGCTAAAGATCGATAGTGATAAAGTTGCAGTCTGGACAGGTACACAGATTGACCCACAGGCTGATCTGTTTGGCTTTGATACTGGTTGGAATATTATAGCATACTATCCTGACTATGATCTTCCTTGTGAGTTCATTGGCGATGACAACGAGTACAATTACTATGTACTTAGTGAAATTATTGACTATGTGACTATCGCTAAGGATGTATATGGTGATTTCTGCATGCCGGAGTTTGATTACTCAAGTATGGCAGATTGGACAGCCGGACAAGGTTATCAGATTTGTTTGAACGCTGATATTGAAGTTTTCAATTATCCCGTTGAATTTGAAAATCGCGCGTCACTGCCTGGTCGCAAAGGTAAATCAACTTCCGAAAGCCATTGGGTGAGACCTGTTGCAAGTGGTGAGAACATGAGTGTTCTTGTCAATTCCGTTGTCGGACTTTCAATTGACAAAGGCGATCAGATTGCTGCCTTTAACATCAACGGTGATTTTGTTGGTACCGGAATGTTTGTCAACGGAAAATGTGGTCTTGCTGTTTGGGGTGATGATCCTCACACTACAGATCAAATTGAAGGACTGCTTGATGATGAAACTTTTAAGCTGAAACTTTGGGATGCTGACAGGCAGGTAGTGGTTGACTTAAGCGCTGGTCTTGTTAGGATTGGAAATGGTCTTGAGTACAAGAAGGATGGAATTGTTGTACTGGACGTCAAGGTTGACGAAGTGACGCCTAAAGAGTTCTGCCTCGCCCAGAACTATCCAAACCCGTTTAACTCAGCTACTCGGATAGCTTATGAAGTTCCTGAACAATCTAACGTTTTAATCCAGGTCTTTGATCTTGCCGGTCGTCAGGTAACTACGCTTGTAAGTGGTGAGCATCAGACCGGTCGTTACACAGCAGTCTGGGATGCTGGTGATGTTGCTTCAGGTATCTACGTAATCAGTATGGAAGCTTCTGGCTTCACCTCTGTACGTAAGGTAATGCTTGTGAAATAAATTAGGCTGTTCCGTCAGGTCATGTCCGCTAACGCAGCGGATGTGACCTGACGGTAAGTACTAATTTGTCAAATATTTACAAACTACCATTAAAATCCATTATCGGACAGACTCTTCAGCTCTCACTCCGTAATCACTTCACCAGCATGACCTTCATCAGCGAGTTTTGTTCACCTGCTTGCAAGCGCAGCATGTAAACACCGCTCGGCATGTCTTTACCATTAAACATGACAGTATGAACACCGGAAACCTGCCTGCCGGATGTCAAATCTGCTACCCGACGTCCTGATATATCATAAGCAGCAAGATCAATAATGCCGTTCGCTAACAGATTGTAAGATACTCTCATCTGTGAATTAAAAGGATTCGGATAAGCCGACACTATTCCAAACTCCAGTGGTACTTCCGCATCTGTTGTCAACTTTGCAACTCCCCAGCCATCTGCTTTCCAGCCGGTTATGTCTCCGTCAAGCCACTCAAAATCCTCATGACAGACAGGCCTGCCCTCGACTCCGATCGGGGGAATGTCTAACCCACCGACAATAGTGATCGCTTCGCCCTCATTAAAACCGCTGTCTTGCCCCCATAAAGCCATACCACATCTGCCGTTGACATCAACAACACCTCGTCCGGCAAGCTCACCCGATGGAGTGTATGCCTCAAGTCGAGTTCCAGACTCCATGCCTTCAGTCAGCAATAGCAGACTGTATGATACACTGCTGCGGGGGACTTCCGAAAGCCAGACCTGGTCTTCGTGACAAGCAGGAATCCGCTGGTCAGCGGACAAGTTATCGGCGCTTCCTGCTGAACGCTCTTCCTCTTCCGGAACGTAAATAAGCCTACAATCAGCATTAACCTTAATGAAATAGCCCTGTCCTTCGCACATGTAACCCATATTGCTGAAATCGTCCCATTCAGGTAAATAGAAATTGCCGTAGCCATCCTTGGCGATGATTAGATTGTCATAAATGCTCGCTAAAGCATCTGTCGCTTCAATCTCGTAACGGGGGTAGTAGCTGATCAACTGCCAGCCTTCAGTCAAGTCAATCGGGTCGTCTCTAAGTACCGACTCACCCACAAGCGTCAATGTAGCAGCTTCACCCATCAGCATCTGGTAACCTTCATAGCAATACCAGCCGGGAATATTATTGAAGTCGTATTCAGGTTTGTAGTAATCACCAGCGCCGTTTTTCATCATGATCAATTGTTGATTCCCGACAAGGTCGGATAATAAATACTCTATATCTTCATGGTAATCCGGTTGAAGATTAGCAGATACGGTGTTCCAACCGATATGCAAATCAATACTTCGAGATCTCTGGCAAGGACTATCTACTACACATAGTTTCACATCGAGGATTGTCTCACCTCCAATACCATCATGTGTATAAATCAACTCACCCTCATATTCTGTATCCAGAAAAAAAATATCCGCAGAATCAAAAATAAGAACAAAATCCTGGCTTTCATCAGGTTCTATCACACCTTCTTCCGGTTCAATACTGAACCATCCGTAATTTGTGTCGAGCTGCCAGATGTTGAGAATGTCAGGGTTTTGAACCAATCCGATCAAAACCCAGCTATAAATGTCAAACTGATTGGATATGTACAAACCACCGGGACGGCTTTCGCCAACATCGATATACGTCACATTTATGTAATCACCATTCTCAAGGTTGACCTTATATACTGAGATTCCAGTATTATCAGGTCCACGGCAGAATACGTATAAATTATAGTCATCAGGATCATCCTCCCAATATGCCAAACCGTATATACGCAGATCATCGTTTCCAATGGTTCTGACCAATTCACCATTGCGGTTAATGCCATATATATCAGTTGAAATGTCTGACGTCCACAGAAGTTCACTATCGGGATCCCAGGCAATGCAGCGTCCTTCGACATCAGCTTCCGCTTCAATCTCAACTTCAAGCTCGCCTACCGTTGTAAAACCGTAGAATGTCCCTTCGACTGCTCCCCAGATCAGTTCACCATCATAAGCCAGATCGCGCATTCCATAACGGTCTTCAGCGAATTGATCAAATTCTCCTACCTGCTCAAAATCATCATTTAGTACGTATATTTTATTAACGTCATCACCATTATTACCGCCGGAAACAAAGAAGTATCCTTCAGCTAAAACAACACCTGCGAGCATATCATCACCGACAATCTCCTGGACATCAATACTGCTGCGCATCTCCCATGTATCAATATCCTGGACTTCCGGTATATTACGTTCAACAGACCAGCTAAGAGGTCCGTTGCCTGTGTTTGTGACCTGGAATTCAATTTCATAATCCATAAACGGTTCAAGCTGTGCCATAAATTCATCACGACTCGGTGTAAATTCAGCATATCGAAGCGCTTCATTCAACTCAATATCTTCATTTTCGATACTTACTTCTCTGTGAATTGGCAGAAAATCGACCGCTGAAATAGTGACCATATATTCACCGGCAGGCAGGTTTTCGATTGTATAGGCGCCATCTTCATCGGTAAAGCGTGTGATGTGGTAGTTATCGATTGAAACAGCAGCGCTTTCGATAGGAGCGTCATTTGCTGCTTCAGTGACCACTCCGGACAGGTTATAAGTTGGTTCACCGACCGAAACAATCGCAGATATTTCGATCAGTGATTGCTCCATGTCATCACGGTTTTCCCGCGGTTCGGATAGTTCAATTGAAATCAGAGCATTATAAACCCCGGCATCATAGCCTTCGACATTAACATTTATGTTTACAGTCTCGGATTCATTCCCTTGAACTGTTCCTGCTTCAGGATCAATTGTCAATATATCGAATTCCCGAATACCATCATCGTAAACATAGCCGGTCTGTTCACCGCCATATCCGCCCTGATAGAGGTTTTCACCATCATGTGTTAATCCTTCATGAGCCCAGATGTTGCGTATCTGAAATTCTTGCACTACCGTCGCATCTTCATTTTCCCAATCAACATCAAGCTGCACGACGTAACCAGGTTCGCGTGTTGTAACCCAGAACCTTCCGTCCCTGTGCTCCCTGACATATTCTATCGCCATGACCCGGATGCTGTGCCCGATTTTATCGAGCAAATCAGGAACCACAGCAACCTCGTTCAGATCGCGATCCAGCTTGTAAAGCGGGAAGTTGCGTGCTTCGGATATCCAGTAGAAGTACTCGCCGTCAGTGGCGTAGCCACCGTTGCAGTTGACCGGCATTTCGAAAGTTCCGACATGTTCACCCTCTCGGTCATACATATAAACCTCAGGGGTGTTCCAGTGACCCATCCAAAAAACACCATCCACTGCATCCCATGTCATACCCACAACCTGACCTGCTGTCTGGTAATTACAAATAACCTCGAAATCCTCGTCAAAACAGCAATAGCGCGAATCACCGTAGGAGCATGCCCAGAGGTTGTCACCGTCCCATACCATACCATCCGTGCGGTTAAACGGCAGATCGAACTCTCGTATAACATCTCCCAGATCATCTCTACGCGGACTTGCCTGACGATCGTCTTCGTCAAAAATCCGTTCGTATTCAATGCTGAATGCAACATCCTCTTCACCACTGTTGCTGAGCGTCAACTCAATATCTGCGTTTGCGTTTTCCTCTAAGGATAAAGCAAAACCGCATGGTTCGACCGTAATTTCAGCGGTTGCAGAAGAGTAAAAGAATATCGCCGTCATCAGGGCAACTATCAGGAGAATCCTTTGATACCAAACCATTATGTCACCTCCTTGTTTGTAGGCATGTAAGTATAGCTGAGTAATCCATAAGATCTGCCAATGCTTTTAATAAAGATTATTTTGAAATATAAAACGGATACCTAATTAAAGCAAATTCTATTTTCGGTACTCGTGTTCTCCTGAGAATACTTGGCATTAATACAGCTCGTAACTATAACTAATCTAATTTCTCAAAATTCTCATATTCACATTATTATAGCATTTCCCGAAAGTATTAGGTGAAAATCATAGAAGTTACTGCCGGGTTTCAAGCGAAGCGTAACCTGGTAGATTACGTTTCGCAAGCTACACTTGAAGTCTGTCAGGAACTCAAATAATGCAAAACTTTCAAGAAGTGCTATAAAATCTGGATTTGGAATGCTTATTGTCGAGATACAGGGTGTCTCATTGATTGGGAATGCGGGGATCGTGATCAAGTTACCTTAAAGCGGTTGATAGTCAGGTTAAGTAACTGGGTTACCAGAAGAGCTTTTAATACGAAGCAAGAGCGAAACGGTAGCAATAGCCATTGGTTTGGATGATTTAAACGTAAGTCAATTGTAGTGTCAAAATCATTGGAAATGGTTGATTTAACAATGGCTTTATTTGCTAAATACAGAGTAAATGGTGATATTCAAAATCCGTTATCACTACTTGGTAAATACTCTCAACAATTTTACATTTGCGATTCAAATTTATTCCAAAGCACTTTCATTCTGCTTGTGCGGGATGACGGAATAATATGAATTTGAAAGCTGGTCGAGGATATCCTGCAATGCTTTCAAGCGCTAATCTTCGCTCACAATCCTGCGTTCAAATTCTCGACGCTCAATCCCTTCCCGCTTTAAGTCCTTAACACGGCGTTCTTTTTCTCTCCTTGATAATTTTATCTCCTTTTTAGCAATTGCCTGGGGAGTTTCAAGATAAGCATGCTGACGCTCGCCTCTGCGACTTTTAGTTCGCCTGTCGCGTTTACTTCTTCTATCAATTCCATCCCATCCTGAATAGGATTCGTGCTGCTGCTTTCTGCGATCTTCACTTCTTCTGCTATTTCCGCGACGCTCATCCATAAAAATGTCCTGATTAAGGATTTAACTTTCTATTAAATTTCTGTTAATATATTAAAACGTAGTTATTTTTGCAAATTTTGCTGACATTCTCTTCCATGAATATGTCCGTTATTTACGAAATTGAGCGCTCGATTTTGAGTCCGTCCGGTAATATAAAAAATTAGAGTTACTGCTATGTTTCAACCCCGCAATTGCGGGAGTAACATGGCAGGATTGGCAGCAAGTATCGTCTGTAATAACATCCTGCACTACTCCCCTTAAGCTTCTCCGCCTCTTCTTCGCAAAAATCCAGATTTTTTCTAATTCAATGTTTAGTCCAGTTAGTTTTTTTCTTAAAAGCCAACAATAAACTTTCTAACAGCGTATTCTATAGCAGAATTACGATGCTATTTGCTTAAACTAACCAAACCGATAACCAAATGAAAAAAACTCAAACTGATTTACCTGTTGTAGAAGTCGCATATCAACATAAAGAAGGTAATAAATTCTGCTGTGATATTTGTCCCCAGGAATGTAAGCTAATTGAAGGCGGAATTGGCGTTTGCGGTGGCAGACAGGTAATCAACGATAGATTTATTGCTGTCAACTACGCCCAGGTTAGCTCGCTACATCTTGATCCGATGGAAAAGAAACCTCTCTATCATTTCTTCCCTGATAGTGACATTCTCTCCGTAGGACCTAACGGCTGTAACCTTTCTTGTGTCTGGTGTCAGAATTGGCAGATATCCCAGGACATTATTCCTACACGTATAATTCGTCCCAATGAACTTGCAGACATGGTAGATGCGCTTGATGGTATAGGCGCCGCTTATACTTATGCTGAACCCTTAATCTGGTATGAATATATTATGGACGCCGGTCGCGCAATGCATGAACGTGGTCTGGTTAACGTGCTTGTTTCAAACGGTTACATAAACAGCGCTCCTCTCAAAGCGATGCTTCAAATAACGGATGCCTTTAATGTCGATCTTAAATCATTCGACAAAGCATGTTATAAAAAATTCTGTGGCGGTAAACTTGAAAGTGTATTAAACACAATTCAGAAAATCCACGATGCCGGAGTTCATCTGGAAATAACCCACCTAATAGTCACTGGAATTAATGATGATCTTAAAAAAATCGAACCTTTAGTAAAATGGATTGCTGATCTCGATCCTACAATACCGTTGCATCTCTCACGCTATTTTCCTAATAATAAATATTACGAAGATCCCACCGATGTGCATTTTATGATGGAAGCCTATCAACTCGCAAAAACTCAACTTGAATGGGTTTATCTTGGAAACGTGCAATCTCCCGTTGGTCAGGATAGTCTCTGTCCAAGTTGTGGCGCGCCTCTCGTGAAACGCACTGGTTACAATACCGAGATCGTAAATCTTGAAGGATCTAAATGTGGTGGTTGCGGAAGAGAAGTTAATTTTCGCATGACAAGTCCGGAATAAACAATCTGACCAAAAACAAAAGTGTAGATGGAAAATTAAAGGATTAACCTTACCTTAATCCCGTTCGTAGTGTCCATCATGCCTATATCGCCCCTCGCGAGTTCCATCAATATACTTTTTTAAAGCCCTTTACTTTTGCTCTAAAATTCATTACAGACCTAACAGAAATATTTGCTTTTTATTTATTATCAAACTATATTTAAGGTTCGATATTTCAAACTTGAATATACAAACTTGAATAATAACTTAAGTCAAGCATGAAACAACTATTAATATTGGCATTAGCAGTTTTTTTATCTGTTAATGGCGTTTTTGGCGAAGAGGTTACACTCTCATTGGAGGATGCGCTTGCACTGGCGGAGAAGAACGATCTGAGCTTGGCATCTGCCCGGCTCGATGTTGAAACCGGTGATGCTACAGTGCGTGAAGCAACCTCCGCTGCGCTGCCAAAAATCAACCTCAGTACAACTGCCATGAGGCACATGGTCGTGCCGACCATGTATCTACCGCCATCGATGCTTCCTCCCGGAAGTCCTAACAGGATTGAGGTAACTCCCCCCAGTGACATCACTTCCCAGGCTACTTTCCAGCAACCTGTCTGGCTTGCAGGTAAAGTAGGCATGGCGCTTAAAGCTGCTCGCACGTATCGGCAGATTGCCAGGGATGCTCTCGAAATGAATCAAGCCAGATTAAAATCAGACGTCATACGTGAATATTACGGATTAGCCCTTGTTCTGGAAGTCGTTCAAATAACTTCCAATGCAATCGACATAGCCCGGCAACATGGCGAAACTGTCAAGCGTATGTATGATGTCGGTATGGCAAGCGAGTTTGATTACTTAAGAGCACAAGTTGAAGTGAAATCCCTTGAACCTCAACTTATAACAGCTCAAAAGAACGCTGATCTTGCAAGAATCGCCTTCTGTAACCGGCTTGGTTTTCCGTCAGATACTAAACTGATTCTGACTGATGAACTAAATCCTCAACATTTATCGGTATCCATACTTGAATATCCGGAAGCCTGCCGGGCGGCGTTTGGTATCCGACCGGAATTCGCAATATCCGATAAGCGCGAACAACTTGACAAAATCAGCATCAAAGCCGAGCAACGCAGCATTTACTGGCCCAATTTTGTTTTCGCTGCTGCCTACCAAAGGCAGGCACAGGAGCGGAAATTTCCTGATATGATGGATGTTTACTGGTCTGAAACCTTTACCTGGACACTTAATATGTCCATCCCGCTCTTCGACGGATTTGCAACATCAGCAAACATCCAGAAGGCTAAAATCGGGCTCAGGCGCACAAAAATCGAACGTATGCAGCTTGAGCAGGGAATAAAACTTGAAGTGTCTATGGCATTAAATGAGCTTAAACACGCCGATGAACAGGTTAAGAGCCTTGAAACTGCGTTGAAGCTTGCAGAGAGAGCGCACAGCATCGCTGAAACCCGATACGAACAGGGAATTGGCACTGAGCTTGAAATCCAGGATGCTCAACTCTCGCTGCATCAGTCAAAACTTGGATACCTCCAAGGTTTATATGATCAGCGTATCGCCAGAGCGGAGTACGCCAGAATAGTCGAAAACGACACAGATTTGAGTAGGATAAACCAATGAAAAGAGCATTTTTAATCTTAATAGCCCTCGCAGTTGTCGCTCTTCTTATCTATCGTTTTATCGAAAGACGAAGCGTTGAAGCAACTCGCACCATAGCGCTGATACAGGCTGAAGAAGGTTACCCCGTGGAGGTTGAACCTGCGATAACAGGTAATTTTAGCATGACGCGTAAATTTACTGGAACGGTTATCGGCGAAAAAGAAGCGATAGTTGTTTCATCTTTGCCAGAATATATAAGCAGTATCTCAGTAAGGGAAGGTCAATATGTTGAGAAAGACGCTGTTATATGTGAGCTGTCACGCGATAATCCAAACGCTGGTTATGCACAGGCTAAACTTGCCTATGATAACATTCAAAAAGAGTTTGAACGAATTAAAAAACTGCACGATGAAGGAGCCGTGTCCCAACAAGTTTTGGACGGCATTAGACTTCAATTAGACATAACTGCGGAAAACCTGTCAACCATTGAAAAATTGTTGTATGTACAAGCGCCGATTTCAGGTAAAATTACTGAACTTCAAGCTGAACAAGGATTATATGCAGCGCCGGGCTTCCCCTTAGCTAAGATTATATCAACAGGAAAACCCCGTGTGCAGATAAAGATACCCGCTGCTGATAGAGCGCTGATTAAATCCGGATCTGCCTGCAAAATCTCAACTGATGGCGCTTCGATCAAAGGAAAAGTCGAGCGTGTATCTTATTCCGCAAATCCAGACGGAAGAACATTTTCAGCCTGGATTGATTTCGCGGAGAAAACAGATGAATTTCTGTTTAGTCCCGGACTGCTGGTTGATGTAAAAATTAATGTTCTCGATGTTAAAGATGTTACACTTATATCACCAAACGCTTTAATAAGAGACGGCGAAAAATGGAATACATACAAAATTGAAGATAATAAGGCAAAACTCAAATCTATCGAAATCGGTGGACAAAACTCTGACCTTGTATGGGTAAAATCCGGAATTGAGCAGGGAGCAAAAGTAGTAGTCAGCGGAGCTAACCTGCTGCATGACGGAGCGCTTGTGAGAATTATTACCAGGACTGAGCGATGAGTATCGCTGATATTTCAATCCGTCGTCCGGTTCTGATGACGATGCTGGTGATGACATTTGTAGTACTCGGAATATTCAGTCTGACCCGGCTTGGAATAGATATGACGCCTAAGATTGAACTGCCCTACGTGGTAGTATCAATAATATACCCCGGAGCCGGACCTGAAGAGATGGAAACACAAGTAGCTGACCCTATTGAAGAAGTGGTCAGTGGTATTGGTGGTATTAAGCATATTACGTCTTCATCTCAAGAAGGACTATCGCTTATCATTATGGAATTTGACCTGGAGATGGATGTTGATCTCGTTGCAATTGATGTAAAAGACAAGGTCGATCAGATTCGTTATAACCTTCCGGAAGACATATTAGATCCGATTATCCAGAAGTTCGACATCGGCGCTTTTCCTATTATCAATCTTGCACTCACCAGCCCACGTTCACTCGAAGAGACCTATCGAATAGCTGATGATGTAGTTAAGTCAGGGCTTTCGCGAGTTCGAGGTTTAGCGGAGATTACACTGTCCGGCGGGTTGCAAAGAGAAATTCAAGTCAATCTATCGCGCCGTAAAATGAAAGCCTATAACCTGTCACCGCAACTGGTTACTGCAATGATAGGCGCTCACAATCTGAACATTCCGGCTGGAAGTTTCATACAGAACAAAAAAGAGATTACGATACGGCTTGAAGGCGAATTTGATGATCTTGATGATCTACGCAATCTTGAAATCTCTATTGACGATAAAGGCAACAAAGTACGCTTGAAGGACATAGCCTGGATTGATGATACATTTGAAAAGCAAAAAGAGTTAGCTCAATTTAACGGTGAATCATCGGTCGGTTTAGCCTTAGTCAAACGTACCGATGCAAATACAGTAGAAGTGGCAAAGAAAGCATTTGAAGAAATCGACAAGCTGCGCCAACAGCTCCCTGAAGATTTCAAGCTCGAAGTTGCTCGTGACCGATCACAATTCATCAAGGACATGGTCGCCGACGTCTGGAGTAATGTCGCCATCGGTGTCCTCCTGACGGTTATTGTTCTGTATTTATTCCTGCACAGCGTTCCTTCGACTATTATCGCGGCTGTAGCCATGCCAACTTCGATCATCTCGGCATTTGTATTGATTGACTTTGCAGGCTTTACGCTCAATATGATGTCACTGATGGCGCTTGCTATTTCGGTTGGTATCCTGGTTGCAAACTCGATTGTTGTGTTAGAGAACATTGAGAGATATAAATCTTTAGGATTCTCTGCAATGGATGCAGCTTCAAAAGGGACAAAAGAGATCGGACTTGCCGTGGCTGCCTCGACTTTAACTAATATTGTCGTATTTACGCCTATGGCTTTCATGTCTGGTATAGTTGGGCAATTTTTCATCCAATTCGGATTAACAGTTGCGTTTGCAACAATATTTTCTCTGTTGGTTTCATTCACATTGACGCCGATGATGGCATCAAGACCGATCAAACCCTGGTTTTATCTGATAATCGTAATCGTCGCCTTTGGAGGCGTCTATTACTTACTTGGTATTGACGTAGCCTTAGTATTCCTTTTAGCGTTAGCGCTGGCAGGACTGGCATTTACTTATGGATTACAGAAAAAGCTATCAGTAGCATGGAACAGGTTTTACGAAGATATTGCTGCTGGTTATAAACAGTCATTAATCTGGTCTTTAAAACATCGTATTGTTGTTATAGGATTTGCTTTACTGCTATTTATTGGAAGTATAAGTATGTTGGGATTTGGTATAATTGGATCGGAATTCTTTCCTTCAACAGACCAGGGTGAATTTTCTGTATATGTAGAAATGCCAATCGGAACGACACTTGATGAAACTGATAGAGTTGTAAATGAGATTGGTCAGCGTGTAATGAATCAGCAGTATGTTAAAACTGTTTACACAAACACTGGAAAGTCTGAAACAGAATTCCTCGGCAGCGGTGAAGGAACTCACCTTGGGATGATAGTAGTTCAGATGGTGAATAAAAAAGACAGACCAATTAATACTGCTGCTTTCATTGATGAAATGCGATTAAAGCTGACTGATATTCCCGACGCTAAGATTATTATCAGAGAAACCGAACCCATGGGCGGTGGCGGTGAATCTGATTTGCAGGTTGAAATTACTGGACAGGACATTAAATACCTGAACTCTATAGTTGACAGTATGATGACTTATATGGAAGATATTGGTGGATTGATAAATATCAGTTCAAGCTGGAAACTCGGTAAACCGGAACTTCGCCTAACTCCTGATTCCGATAAATTTGCTGATCGCGGATTTTCAACCGGCTCGGTTGGAATGACTCTCAGAAATTTGATTGAAGGCGAGGTTGCCTCAAAATTCAGAGAAGAAGGTGAAGAATATGATATACGGGTTCAACTTGATGATTCTGAAATTAAAAGCGAATCCGATGTCGGTGATATCTATATACCTGCCGGAAAAAATCAGGTTTTGCTTAGCGAAGTCGCTAATATAAAATTCGCTGAAGGTCCCGCTTCAATCGCTCATAAAGATAAACAACGCATGGTGGTAGTATCTGCTGATGTGGCAAACGGTACGATTGGCGAAAAGCTTAATGTAATTAAAAAAAGACTTGAAGGACTTAAATTAAAAACTGGATATCACATCAATTTCGGTGGTGAAGCAGAGATGATGGGTGAAGCGTTTGGTGAACTCTTCAAGGCTCTGTTTCTCGCTATCATACTCACATATATGCTGCTTGCAGCAATATTGGAATCGTATAAGCATCCCTTCACTATCATGCTCACGCTTCCTCTTGGTCTGATCGGCGTTATCCTCGCCTTGTTCATTACCAATAATAGCATCAGTATGCTTTCGCTGATGGCGATGGTGATGTTGGTGGGAATTGTGGTCAACAACGGAATTCTATTGATTGACTATACGAATAAGCTCAGGAGCGAAGGCATGGGGCTCGAAGAAGCAATTATTGAAGCCTGTCCAATCAGACTTAGACCAATTATTATGATGAATATTGCCACTGCTTTGGGCATGACGCCACTGGCATTTGGTCTGGGCGCAGGAGGTGAAATGAGAGCCCCCATGGCTATCGTCGCAATCGGCGGATTGATGACCTCGGTCATCTTCACTATGTATGTGATCCCTGTAATTTATAGATTATTTGAAAAGGAGAAGTAATAAAATGAATGAAGATATTAGTACTGTCAGGCAGCGAGGCATTGTGACTAATTTTCTGCCTCGAAAAGGTTACGGATTTATCCGCAGTAGTGATGGAATTAGTGTATTTGTACATTTCAGCGCCATCAGAGGGGGGGATTACAGAACCCTGATTCCCGGTGAAGAAGTCGAATATACGATGGTTCAAGCGCAAAAAGGACCACAGGCATTAGATGTTTTACGCCTCAATCCACCGCAAGAAGAAGAACCTGTGATACTGACTAGCTTGGGAAAAACCTGGTAACAATATGTCTGTGCAATTGGCAATACTCGGATTTCTGCGCGAACGCAACTACCACGGCTACGAACTAAAAAAAACCATCGAACGCCAGATGGGAGCTTGGACGGATATTAAATTTGGTTCACTTTACCATGCTCTTAATAACCTGGAAAAGGAAGGATTTGTAGTAAAGGTCTCCACTTCAAGCGAGGGCGGCAAACCGGCGCGTAGTATCTTTAGCATAACCAAAACTGGTCACGAAGAATTCTGCAAAAGATTAAAAGATAATATATTAAACCTGCAAAGAGTATTTCTAAAGGAGGATATCGGAGTTTTCTTTGGAGGAAAGATGGACAAAGGTGAATTGCTAAGTATTCTTAAAGAACGTTTGAAAAAAATGAATGAGCTTAAAGAACATCTTGAATTACATAAAGAAAAAATTAAAGAAATAGCGCCCTGTCTTTCTAATCTCCCGCACTGGTTGATTATGCATCATCTAATGCACGTTGACGTTGAAATTGAGTGGTTTCAAAAAATAATACAGGAATTAATCCGTGGGAATTTGTATCCATCGGAATATTCAGTTGATTTTAACATTACGCCCGAAAAATTAAAATGAAGAAAAAAATACGAATTACGCTGATTGCCGGTACATTGATCATACTGCTTATAATTGCCATTATCAGTAGCAGAGATACATCTGCTAAACTCGAAACTCAGGCATTAACAGCTGATACAACCGGACTTGAGAAAGTAATCCCCGTTCAGGGAATTAGACTTGAACCCGCTGTATTTAAGGAAATTGTCCAGGCAACAGGCATACTTGAAGGCTGGAACAGGACCATGCTTAGCTCCGAGACCGGCGGTCGTGTAGTCAGTTGGGAAGCCGAGATCGGTCAGTATCTTAGCGCTGGTGACGTAATTGTCAAATTTGATGATAAAGTGGCAGAGCTGCAATGGAAACAGGCTGAAGCCGCGCTTGAAGCTGCCGGTATCGCTGCCGATAAAAGCAAACGCGATTATGAAAGACAAAAATCCCTCTACGATAAGGGAGATTTGTCAGATAATATCTTCGAAACTATCGAACTGGCTTGGCGAAATGCTGAGGTCGGATTGAAAGCCGCTGAAGCAGGCGCCGGTCTCGCTAAACGCGCATTCGACGAAACAAAGATTAGAATGCCTTTTAACGGCAGGATTTCGGCTAAAATGGCGGTTATAGGTCAGAATGTGTTTCCCGGAACACCTGTAGTTGAGGTAGTTCAAACCAATCCGGTAAAACTTACAATCGGTGTTTCGGAATCTGAGATTACTAAAATTCGGCAAGGACAGGACGTCAATATCATTGCAGCAAGTTTGGGTAACAGAATATTTGCCGGGAAAGTTCATGCAATTGGTTTTGCTGCTGAAAATGCCACGAGGCTCTATCCTGTCGAAATCTCACTCCCAAACAAAGATTTGGATATAAAACCCGGCATGGCTGCAACGGCAAAAATCATTACTAATGTCTTCACAAACGCAATGATAGCTCCAATAGATGCTATGAAAAACGATGGTGAAAAAATCACCTGTTATGAGATTAATGGAGATAGAGCAACAAAACAAATTGTCCAAATTAGTCAACCTAATCAGGGTTTTGTTATGATTATATCCGGTCTGGATATCGGTGATACATTAGTTACAGTTGGCGGATCGTCACTTAGAACGGGACAGAAAGTCAGTCTTTCTTTATCCGAAAATTAGTAACATAACAATAATGTATAGCAGGTTGTGTAAGATTTACCTCCAGATTTCAAACGAACTGTAACCTGGAGGAAAATGGATGAGACAGTTAGTAAAACATAACAAAACGGCAATAACACCTAAAATTCCTTAAGCAATTTACAGCCATGTCAGTAATTAAATATTCCGTAAAGAATCCTGTAATTGTCAACATTCTGACAGCAGCCATCCTGATAATGGGTATCATATCCCTGGTTGAGCTGCCACGGGAACTCAGCCCAAAGGTCTCTTTCAATTGGATTTTCATTATTATCCCATATCCCGGCATAGGCGCTGAGGAGATTGAAAAACTTGTTGTGATTCCTGTTGAAGATGCAATACAAGATATTGATGATATAAAGCTTATCAGCGGTGAGGCAAATGAAGGTGGTGGTTTTGTTTGGATTCAATTTGAAGAAATTAATGATGAAACCTTCCGTGAAAGGCTAAACCAGGTCGAAAGCGAAATTAATGCTCTCGATCTGCCGGAAGCCTCATTTGATCCCATAATTGATAGTTTTGATTCTGACGACTTTATGCCGGTAATATCGCTTTCTATAACAGGTGATATCCCTGAAAAAGAACTAAGAGAACTAACTGAAGACTTAAAAGACGATCTTATTGATATTAAAAATGTCGGTCAGATTGCAACCACCGGAATAAGAGAACGGGAAATATGGATAGAAGTCGAACCTGAAAAACTCTATAAACATGGATTATCACTTTCACAGGTAGCTGGAGCGATCTCCAGTCGTAATCTGAGTATCCCTGCCGGCAAAATGAAGGTCGGCAGGCAGGAATATTTAATTAGAACAATAGGCGAAATAGAAGCGCCTGAAGAATTTGGAAAAATTGTTGTAAGATGGAACCCCCAGGGTAATCATCTATATCTTGGGGAAATTGCATCTATCAAAGACACCTGGGAACGTGAACGAACACGTTCTCGACTTGATGGAAACCCCGCAGCAACACTATCTATATCTAAACGTGCCAAATCCAATTCACTTGAGACCATAGCGCTTGTCAAAGAAGTCGCTGAAAAATATCGCAGCCGTCTCCCTAAAGAAGCTAAAATAATCTTCACAAATGATAATGCGGTCTGGATTAAGGACATGCTCCACAAGTTGCAAACCAATGCTCAGCTTGGTTTTATACTGGTGGTTATTGTACTATACGTTTTTATGGGACTAAGGAATGCTTTGGTAGCTGCGATAGGGATTCCGGTAGCCTTTATGGCAACATTTATCTTCATGAATTACACTGGACAATCCTTCAACGGCAATTCATTATTCGGTTTGATCCTTATTCTCGGTGTGGTTGTCGATGATGCAATTATTGTTATAGAGAATTGCTTCCGACATCGTCAGAAAGGAATGTCTCGCAAAGACGCTGCAATCGTTGGTACTACTGAAGTTATGGGGCCTGTTATAGCAGCCACCTTGACGACGGTTGCCGCTTTTATGCCCTTGATCCTGATGACAGGAATTATGGGCAAATTTATGCGTATTATCCCTATAGTAGTCTGTACAACTCTTGCTGCTTCAATGATCGAGGTCTTCCTTATAGCGCCATCCCATTTCGCTGAATGGGGAGGTTCGCGCGGCTTGGGAGGTGACAAATGGTTTATTAAGATAAAGACTATCTATTCGAAGATGCTCATGTGGATGATCAGACGACGGTATTTAGTTGGGCCCGCGTTATTTTTAATCATTATTATTATGATTTCAACCATTGCTTTGGGACTAATACCGGTTGAATTTTACAGGGGAGATGAGTTCTCTCAGTTCACTGTATTGGCTACCATGCCCCCAGGTACAAGGCTTGATGAAACCGATAAAGTGATAAGACGAATTGAAGACGCAGCGCGGAATCTACCGGACGAAGAAGTACATACCGTAATTGCAAATCCTGGACTTCAACAAACAGAGGATGACTGGATATACGCAGATCACGTAGGACAGGTGATTGTCGATCTGGTCGAACCGAATTTCCGTAAACGCTCAATGGCTGAAATCAAAGCCGAATTAAATGAAAAAATTAAACACATCGAAGGTCCGGTTATTGTTAGGCTGATGGAGTATGGTGGCGGTCCACCACCCGTTAAGCCGGTTGCGGTTAAGGTTAAGGGTAAGTACCTCGATGAATTGGAAATAGTCGCTGATGAAGTCAAAACAGAACTTGAAACCATCCCCGGAGTGCACAGCATCGGCAGTGATAACCTTACCGGCAAACAGGAACTGCAACTAAAAGTCGATGAAGCACGCGCTGCTATTTACGGCTTGAACGTGATAATGATTGCCGGCGAAATTCAAATGGCGGTTGACGGTTTACAAGTTACCGTCTATCGGGAAGGTGATGAAGAGGTTGACGTCAGGCTGAAGATGGCAGGAATGTATGATGCTGGAATTGAGTCTCTGAAAGGCCTTTCGATTGCCACACCAACCGGAGCGCTGGTCAGACTGGACAACTTCTGTGACTTCAGTGTTGAACCTACACTTTTTAAAATTAAACGTTATAAACAGGAAAGAGCAATCACGGTCTCTGCAGAAATCGATAAACGTGTCACAACCGCTGTTAAAGTTAATCAGGAACTACAAAAACGATTTAAAGACCTGCCTCAAAGACATCCCGGTTACCGCCTTGATTTCAGCGGTGAAATGGAGGAGTTCGCTGAAGCATTCAATGAACTAACCAAGCTCTTCCTGTTCGGTGTTATAATGATCTTTACCATCCTTGCTGCTCAGTTTAAATCCGTTCGTCAGTCATTTATTATCCTGCTGACAATACCGTTTGGATTCATAGGATCAATGATCGGGTTATTCATTATTCAGTCTCCATTTTCAATCACAACCATGTTCGGAATGATCGCTCTGGCGGGAATTGCGGTTAACGACGCTATTGTCATGGTATCCTTTATCAACAACGCCCGAGAGAGAGGTGAGAGCAACTGGCGTTCGATAATCGAAGCCGGACGTGTGAGGCTCCGACCGGTTATACTGACTTCCGTAACTACCATACTCGGATTACTGCCGATGGCGATAGGACTTGGCGGCAAGTCCGAGTCATGGGGACCGATGGCAAATGTTATCATTTTCGGTCTGCTTGGATCAACATTACTGACTTTATTGGTTATCCCTACGGTTTATTCGATTATTGTTGATGACTGGTTCGGATATATCCCATTAAAGAGAAGACTGAAGCGCAGAAAACAAATTGTCTGATTCGGGAGTCAACCCTGAAAGGGTTAAACATGAATAGCCGCCGGCGCCAGCCGGTGGTATTGAATACCCCAAGCTCTCTCCCTCCTCGCTTGCGGGGGGGGGATCAAAGGGGGGGCGTGTTTTGGAATGCTGTCACATGTCCTCGAGACCTTTGAAATATTCGTTGTTAATGCATAAAATGTGTCATTCCGGTGAAAACCGGAATCCATAACATAGTCATTATTAAGTACTTAGCTTGCCTGGATCCCCGCCTTCGCGGGGATGACGGACTCTATCAATTAATATTTCAAAGGACTCGTCCTCATGTGACAGATAACACATAACCATCTTGATCCGGAATCCTGCTACTGTCATTCCTGCGCAGGCAGGAATCCAGTATTGTTAACATTATTCTCAATTCCTAATTCAAAATCCAACATTCAAAATTGTAATTTCATCCTGTTTATCCTGTAAATCCTTGTCTAATTTCCCTATCGACGGATTGAGGATAAAACCCTGAAAGGGTTAAACATGAATAGCCGCCGGCGCCAGCCGGTGGTTGTGAATCCCAAATCCTCCCCTCCCAGCTTGCTTATAAAATGAGTTCCTGCCAGGTTTCAAACGGAACGAAGTGAAGTTTGTAGCCCGTTTTTCCCCAAATCAGGGTCAGTAACACCTAACAGGATATGTTCGGGGGCTGGCGCAGCCCTGTTTGTACCCCCCAAATTAGGGTCAGTAACACCGCCCTGCAAGAGTCAGGCATACCCGAACACCTGTTTGTACCCCCCAAATTAGGGTCAGTAACACCCAAGGTTGAGTTGTTACCACCTGTCAAGGTCCTGTTTGTACCCCCCAAATTAGGGTCAGTAACACC
>JAIPJL010000044.1 GCA_021734165.1 bacterium
CTTGTTTCACAGCGTAGGGTGCCTGGTTCCGAACCGTAAACTTATCCCGATAAAACGGGATGAATAGAAGCATGGAATTAATTCCCAATATAAAACTTGGGAAAAGCGGGAACATTTTTCTTTCATAGAAGCAGATGAATCCGCCAGAGACGGACGAGATGTCCTCCCCACTGAAGAGATTATATCTATACAGTTTCGTAGTGGTTTCGTGGTTTCGTGGTTTCGTAGTTTCGTAGTAATCCGGATTCCCGGATTTGGGAAATCCGGGCTACATACTGAACTTGTGCAGTAAAAAAATGGTGTGTTCTCAACTATAAGGTTTGGGAAGCGCCAACTTGAAGTTAATAGGACACGGGCGTTGGGAAATCCGGACTACTTAACACAGACTATTTTCTTTTGTTCAGATTTTGAGCCTCCTTGCATCTCGATTACATAGATCCCTGATGGTAAATGCGATGCATCCATACTGATGCTATGACTGCCAACCGACTGAATCCCATTAAATACTGTTTCCAATCTTCTGCCATCTATATCATACAGATAGAGCGCTATAAGTCCTTGTGTGCTTAAACTGTATGTTATGTTAATGCGCGAATTAAACGGAGTAGGATAGACATTATCCAAACAAAATTCAGTTGCATTCGGAGTGAAACTACCACTTACATTCAGTCCTGATTGGAACCTTTGAGCAATGTAATGCTGGTCGTTATAACCAACACTATAAATAGCTCCTACAGAGCCATCATCGTAAAGGAAACAATCCCATGCACCAATCATATGAGGCCAATTATACTGACCTTCAAATGCTAATATTCCGGGTACTTCGTCTCCATCATCATCTATTATCTCGCCCTCCGAATTAATATGCAAGGCGCAGCATTCTTCAAATTCTTCGCCTATCCTTCTGGACCAAAAGAACCATAATCCATCATTACTATCCGCAATCATCTTATTCCTGCTTCCAGACTTAGATGGCGGAATTTCAAGACCCCGTCCATCAAATAGAAGTTCGCCCTCAATCGAGATTTTCTGGAGATATAACTCTAGAGTTTGATCCCAATTGACCCCAGAACCTAATACCCAAACTCCACCATCCGTTCTTGTAACAGCAGATACACCTAAAGAATATCTCAAATCAATACAAGGATTTGGATCAAAGGGAATAGCTACTTGATCCCATACTTGTTCACCTGCATTATCGTAAAGCATAGCGTATATGTTTGCATTTTCCGGATCATCAGCACAGTAAGTCATTAGTAACATGTAACAGTCATCTGCGATGGGAAGTAATATTTTTGGTTCAATATCTTCATTCATCAATTCAAACCTGATCGGCTCTTCCCAATCCAATGTCGCATCTTCTCGAATCCGTTGAATATAGACATAATCGGATTCATCCCAAACCCAAATCCAGCCTCCACCTTCACCATCAGGAATGATTTTTTTAGCATCAAAATCAGGATCTAAGTTAGGGAAAGGCGCTAATAATTCGTCATTAAATAGTTCACATTCACCAGTAATCTTCAATATTCCAGCCGGACCATAATCAGCGTGCCGATCACGCGTTTTAATAAAAAAGTTACCAATTTCATCACCTGAAATTTCAGCCGAAAGATCAAGACCTATATAATCAGTTAGATTTAATGGTGCTTCAGGATGTAACTGTCCGTCGTCTGTTACCATACGTAGATAATTTAAGGATTGTTTTACATCGTTATCAAATCTCCATGTCAGAGCCATATTTTGACCGCTCGTTGCCCAACTTTTAGAGGCTACTGTTGCTGAATCGATACCCATAACAAATCTACCACGACGAGGGTAGTCCAACGATCCATCAGGATTAATAGTTCTGTATCGTATATGTGGAGAATCATGGCTGTAAATGTGAACGACTTGATTCTCAAGCAATTGAGAACAACCATACCAACCAAAAATAGATGGATATGAACGAATAAACTGATTATCCCACCTGAACTCTCCATCAGCATTGACTGAGTAAACAGAATAATGTCCATATACCCTGTAAAAAGCGTAAAATCCTCCATTCGTATCAGTTATTATACCATATCTTGAGAAACCTCCTCCGCCTCCTTCCCGCACATATTCATTGAATATAAGAAGCGGATCGTCTCCCCATACAAGATTACCATCTCTATCTATTTTGTAAAACAATTCATTACTATATCCTGTACTGTCCGCATCCTCGTTTCTTGGAAGTTCATCATTAACAAGAACAAGTAAAGTGTTATTGCCTAACAAATCGGTTTCATAATTTGATGAATAGGTTTCGATAGGGACTGGTTGCTCCCAGGATTCAACGAGTCCATTCTCCCCATGATTCAACATCATCACATTAATTAAACCTCTATTCTCGTCAGAATTCCATACTAAATTTGTTAAGTATATCTCCTCAGAATCATCACTTTGAAAGACTTGCATCTTCGGATCACCAAGCTCGTAATCACCAAGCTCGTGAAAAACTATTCCATCCTCCGCTTGCCATGAAAGCTCACCTTCTGAGTTATAATGAATTAATCCTGACGCATCATGAGTACTGAAACAGATATACAATCCACCTGATTGATCTGAACAAATATCATAAATGTAAAAATAATCAGGGATTTCGGGAACGATATTTTCTTCGAAAAGCATCTCCCCATTCCAAAGATATTTATTCATAAAATACCGGTTTCCCTCATTATTTGCATGAGCAATTATCCAGAGACCTTCCTGATCGGGATCTGATGTAGTATGATAATAGACTCCATCTTCCTGAAAGATGATTCTTCCATCTTCGTTCCAACCTTCTTGTGGATTTCCCTGCGCATCAAGTGCAATCACTCCAAAGTGGTAATAAGCTCTCCTGTCAATCACCTCTGTGAATACATCGAAAAAAAACAACAATCCCTCCTCCATTGGAACGATTCTCATCTTATCACTATAATCGGTCGGACAATTCTGAAGGATTCTTACTCCCCCGTTATTGAGTTGCGGTTCAACATCTTGATTTAAATGCTGCAGATAGATATCGTACCGATGAGCGCCGACTTCATCAAGCCATACAATATACGCACCTCCCTCACCATCTGGTGCAAGTATGGGTTCATAGTACGGATATTGGTCTATTGATGATAAATACATAAGTTCATCCTCAAACCTGACTGATCCATCATCGTTGACAATTTGAATCGCTACACGCATGATTCCCGTACTGTCAACATCAATCGGACTTAGCAGAAGATCATTGTCACCCCACAGCATAGATGAGACATTGTATTTTTTAATACTTGCGCCAAGTGAAACACCGGAGTTTCCCCACATTCTTTCAGCAAGACAGAGATTATTCCAGAGGATTATAAAGGCGGTAAAAATCGGAAGTATTCTTTTAAGATTCATGACACGCTCCATCTTTTTAATTTGGTTTGTGCTTAATCTGGTTTGCGGTAGTTAACTGAAAATATATGTTAACTTAATTAAGTTAAATGATCTGGATCACATTTAAGACTATTTCAAAAAATAAAATTAGTATTTCAAACTTTATCGTTAATTATCTTAGAGACCTTTGAAATATTAGGAAAACAGTGTCATTTTGGCGGAAGCTGGAATCCATAATAACTGCATTATTAAGTACTTAGCTTGTCTGGATCCCCGCCCCCCGATCGGGGTCGAGGGCAGGCTTCGCGGGGATGACGGGCTTCGTTTCTGAATATTTCAAAGGTCTCGGAGACGTATAACACCATTCAAATATATACAGCAAAGATTGTAAATGCAATAGCTTATGGCAGGCAGGATGCCTGCCCCACTGAAGAGATTATGTCTTTACAGTGTCAATCTGTCATTTGAAATGAGTTTCGTGGTTTCGTAGTAATCCGGATTCCCGGATTTGGGAAATCCGGGCTACCTCTTAGTGTTGTCTTCATTATTGTATTCCTGTAATAGCTTAGTACTATTTGTGTCACACGGGGACGTGTGACACCACTCAAATAACTTAGTACTATCTGTGTCACACGAGGACGTGTGACACCACTCAAATAACTTAGTACTATCTGTGTCACACGAGGACGTGTGACACCACTTAAATAACTTAGTACTATCTGTGTCACACGGGGACGTGTGACACCACTCTTACAATAAATCCCCCTTTATCCCCCTTTGGAAAAGGGGGAATTGAAGGGGGATTTTTAGAGTATTTCTAACCAATTACCTCAGCAATACGCTCTTCGTTATCAGCTTTGTGTCTCCCGCTTGCAGCACAAAGATGTAAACGCCGGTGGATAAATCAGCCGCTGACCAAGTGACTTTGTGTTGTCCGGCAGGCAGTTCACCGGCAATCACAGTGTCAACCAACCGTCCTGAAGCCGTGTAAACAGACAACCGAACATCAGAGCGTTCCGGTAGTCCGAAACGAATCTGAGTTGTGGCGTTGAACGGATTGGGATAGTTCTGCAACAGATAATATTCATCAGGTATCTGAGGCGACACAACCGCATCCAGTATCACTATGCCGTCCTTGCTGTACTTCAATCCCGTACCCCGATGATAAACACCCGGAGTCAGGTCGATTTCAATACCCGATTCCACATCATAGACCACGAGACAGAACTCATCATCAATGATTAGACCGTCTTTAGCTTCGGTTCTGCTGTCGTCACCCCAGATTGCAAATCCACAAGTCTCATCCCTGACCGTTCCTACACCGGCAAGATGACCGGAATCCAAATCAAACGCTGCAACCTGGTCGCCATCGGAGATTCTAATCGCATCATCCCTGGATAATCCATCAAATGACTTAATCAGAACACTCATGTTTTCACCTGTACAAATTGGCGTCGTCCAGTGGCTTTCAACATCACCGCGATTTCCTGTTGTGTAAAGCCCGCCTTCATTCTGCTCTTCAGGATATGTGAAGACAATGTCGTCTTCGACATAGATTTGATAACCCTGTCCAGGCGTCCAGTCTTCCATGTTCGAGAATTCTTCTGCCGGAATTATGAAATTACCATGAACATCCTTAACAATCACAACGTAATCTATGATGGGTGAAATAACATAAAAATCACCATCAGCGCTTGCGTCAAGTTCATAAGTAGGATAGTACGGAATGATGTTCCAGCCTTCTGCTATGTCGAGCGGCGTATCGGCAGGTATGGGGGCTCCAGTCCAAACAGCATCCCAATCGGCGCTCATTGCGATCCAGTAACCTTCCTGCAGGTTCCAGAAGTCAATTCCCCACCAATCCCAAGCCGGTGAGCAGAATGAACCGTCTTCACTCTTCATCATTGTCATCAGCAATTCTTCATCATCATTGATGAGCGTCTGCATCATCAACCTGACGTCAGCGCCACGTTCTTCTCCTTCCACATAGAATCTGGCGCCGGGTGAAACGTTCAGTGAGATAAGATTCCAATTGGTATTCAGGGTAATTTCCTGATCTCGCTCACCGGCAACAATGACAGTAAATTCGAGTTCATCGGAATACTCAGCGTCGGAAACGACAAAGATCGGATAATATTCACCCTCATCCTCATCTGTCGTCTGCCATGTGAATGTGGCGCTCCCGTCTTCGTTATCCACAAACTCGACCACTTCCGGTAATCCTCCAGCGTCCGTCATCACAATGGTAAGTTCATCACCTGTGTCAACATCCTCAGCTTCGATCTCGAATGTTATCAGATCTGTAATGACACCAATAAATGTTGCAGCACTTGGATATTCATCCCAGAACGGTTCATCATTAACCGGATGAACGGTGACAGTGAATTCTTCTTCACCAACAGCATCACGGTTTGGAGGCGTAATTGCGTTTGAATTACCAGACCACCTGAGATTTCGCTCGAAAGTTGAATTTACTGAACCGCCAATGCTTCTTTTAAATCTGACAGCGCCTGATAATAAAGCCTGCTCGTATCCATCATCAGCGGCAATCACAACGTCTGATTCACCGTTGTAATTCAGACCCGGTTCGAGCGTCAGAATATTGGTTTCTGCATCGATGACAAGGTTCAGCGCTTCAATACCTTCAACTATCTCGAAGGTTAGAGCATCACCATCAGGATCCTCAAATACCTGATCCAGATCGACAACCTCATATACACCTGAATCCTCGTCTATTTCAACATCTTCAATAGCGCTGATAACCACCGGCGCGCGGTTGACATTGACGACAAGAATATTGATCTCTGCTTCTACCTCGAACTCTGCATCGGCAACGAGTATTGTCAGACCATATTCACCAGCGTCGTCGTAAGAAGGCTGCCATATAAAGCTGCCTGTTCCGTCTTCGTTATCTGTAAATTCCCATCCTTCGGGTAAATCTACAGATTCGGCGGTTACTGTTAACGCATCACCATCCGGATCGGAACCTTCAATCGTAAATTCAAGCGTCTGATCTTCATATATCTCGACGTTTTCAGGGTAATCATCCCAGACCGGTGTGCGATTAACGTGGATAACATTAATAGTGACGTCAGTCTCTATGTCGAACTCTTCATCTGAAATAATCACAGTCAGCGTATAATCACCTGAATCGTCATACGTAGGCGTCCAAGTGAAAGCGCCTGAATTGTCATCATTATCAGCAAATTCCCAGCCTTCAGGCAGATCTTCGGACGAAGCAGATAACGTCAGGTCATCACCATCGGGATCGGAACCCTGAACGGTGAACTGAAGCTGCATATCTTCATCTACTTCGTAGCTCTCAACCAATTCCTCGTCCCATACCGGTGGACGGTTTACGTGAATCGCGTTTATCGTTACTTCAGTTTCAACATCGTATTCTGCATCTGAAATTGTGAGAGTCAATGAATAATCACCAGAATCCTCATAGCCGGGTGTCCAGGTAAATGTTCCTGTATTATCCTCGTTATCAACAAACTCCCATGCAGCAGGCATGTCATCGGAAGCCGCTGCAAGACTTACAGCATCACCATCAGGATCAGAACCTTCGACCGTAAACTCAAGTGTTTGAGCTTCGTCGATCCGGTAACTATCGGTCATTTCCTCATCCCAGACAGGCGGACGATTAACGTGCTCAATGACTATCGTTACTTCCGCATCAACGTCGTATTCCTGATCGGATACGGTTAATGTTAATAAATACTCACCTGAGTCATCATAGCCGGGCGTCCAGCTAAACGTACCGGTATTGTTATCGTTATCAGCAAATTCCCAGCCTTCGGGTAAGTTTTCCGAAGCGGCGCTTAGGCTAACTTCCTCACCATCGGGATCAGAACCTTCAACAGTGAATTCGAGTAATTCGTTCTCGTGTCCGTTGTAGGTGTCGGGCATTTCCGCATCCCATACCGGCGCGCGATTAACGTTATTAACGATGATCGTAACAGACATCTCCGCTGACGCTTCATCAATATCATAAACCTGTATCACAGGATGATATTCACCCGCATCCTCGTAACCTGTCTGCCAGGTAAAGACGCCTGATCCATCGCCGGTATCGCTGAACTGAGCGCCTCTTGCAGCCAGTCCATCATCATCTATGATACGGATTGTCAGATCGTCACCCTCGAAATCAAGGTCAATATCGTGAGCGGTAACTGTTGCTTCAATCGCTTCAGTCTCATCGATCTCGATATCATCGACCTCATCCCAATACGGTTCGTCATTAACCGGATTAATGACTAACTGGAACTCTGCATCGGCAGTATCATCACGTCGTACTAATGTTCTCGACAGTCTGGTATTGTTGAACAAACTCATGCTCGTTTCAACAGGAGTTTTCATACCGCGAAGCTGCCTGACGGCTCTGTCCGTTCTTATGGCGTTTGAGCTATTATTATTCAAAGAAATACTGTTTGAATCATCGGATGACTTTTTAGCGTTCAACGAGCGCAACTGCCGAACCGGTCCTGAATCAAGACCGGGATCATCAATATCGCTCTGGTTGAGTGTATGGAAGCTCACCATCATTCTTCCATCATGCTGATCATCTGCAAAGACCGTTACCGTTATCCCTTCTGCCGAATTGTAGTTGTCATCAGCAGAGAAATAGAGAACATTATCTTCATCAACGCCCATGTTTAACTCATCAGGCGCTTCAGCAATTCCATAGACAAGTTCATCTCCATCGACATCAAAGAAGATATTATCAAGATCTACTACTTCAACAAGGCGAGGCTCTTCATCCTCATCAACCTCAACATTCTGAATGTCCTCTACGACTTCCGGCGGATCATTGACTGGAGTTACAGTGAATGCAAGTGTTAATGCAACCTGAGCGCCTTCAAGGTCAGTGCAAGTTATAGCATAATCATAATCACCGTTGAAATTCTCCTCGACGAGAGTCGCGATGATATATTCCTCGTCATCGTCGAGCGAAAGTTCAATCGGACCGTCAATATCATCCCACATCACCTCAAGCTCATCCCCATAATCAAGATCGGGATCGGTAAACAATTCTGCTATCGGCGTCTCAATAACTAACGGATCCTGATCCTCCTGCATGGTAACCTCAAACGGATCGTTGACCAGTAACTCCGGAGCATGATTAACATGTCTGACGTCAACCGTTATCTCAACCTCAGAAGATTCATCACGACGCGGTCCGTGGTTCACTCCTTCAAAGAACAGATAAGCCACATCATTGTTGTTAAACTCTCGCTGCGGCGCTCTTTGTCCTTCTATACCGTCTTCAATTGTTAGAAGGAAGGATTCTTCACCGACCCAGTCTTCGTCAGGTGTAATGCTTAGAACGAAGTCACCGTCAATATCGACTCCGAGGTGCTCACCGCCGGAGAAAGCAAACTCTATTTCACCTTCATCAATATCGGTGAACACAGTGTCGAGACCGGCGATCTCTTCCCTGCCCTCGTTCTCTGTCACGATCACGTAATAAGGCAGCAAACCAACCTGCCTCGGTGGATCATTTACCGAAATCACATCCACAATGAACACGGTTGACGCCTCAGATTTATCGTCATCATCAGCAGTAATAGTAACTTCAACTTCACCGTTGAAATCAGGATCGGGGGTCAGAGTTGCTATGTTGGTATCCTCGTCTATTTCGATGAGTATCCCATCGCTGTTATATTCAATGAGGAAGTGCAGGTCCTCACCGTCCGCATCCGAGAAGACGTCATTCAAATTAGCAATCTCAATCGGATCGCTGTCTTCGTCGATCTCAATATCGTCTATCTCTTCGGAGACCTCAACCGGACTGTTTTCCAGTTCAACATAGAGACGGAACATCGTTGTATCGCTGGCGCCTACTCTGTCGAAAACGTAGAGCATAATGACATGCATTCCGAGTTCTTCCTCAGAAGGCGTGAACGATACCGAACCATCAGCGCCTACCTGGAACAGGTCGGTATTATCGCCGTAGATAAGCGTATCACCAGCATCAATATCCTCAGCCTCAAGCTGCATTTCAAAAAGTACACCGGCAAAAATAGTTTCGTCATCAGGATTTACAACGAAATAAGGAGCATCATTGACTGCCGTTACCTGCACATCCGATGTGTCTGAATCCGATAACTCGCTGGGATCAGTAGCTGAAACCGCCATACGCAAGGCGCCAAACCACTCAGCGTCCGCTTCAAGATGCAGGAAACCCTCGTCTTCATCATAAGTAAGATCTGCATTATCAGCGCCGATAAGAAGCTGCTCAGCGATTTCCAATTCATCATAAGAGTTATCTTCATCTGTAATGAAATCATGCAGATCAAGCGTTAGTTGCTCATCCTCATTGAAGCTGGTATCCGGTAGAGCAATCTCCGGCTCATAGTTAACATTGGTGATGAATTCCCAACTATTTTGCTGATGGTTAGGAGGTGTTGAGTTGTCGTAAGATTCAACAGATACTTCAACAGCCTCGTTCTCATCAAACTCAACCTCGCTGAGATCGGCAACAAGCCAGTATCCGCTGTCGGTCTCGGTCAGTTCGAAATCAAATTCCTCGTCACGCAGCCACAGTTTAAGGCTGTCGGTCTCAACTCCAGAAATAAGATCATTTACCAAAACTCTCCATTCCTCAACTGTTACCGGAACGACCTCAGAGTTTTCAGGATTGACATGATCGAATACCGGAGGGTCGTTATCGACAATCAAGTCCTCAGCATCAGTCAGTTCGCTGCGAGTTCCTGCCGGATTCATGGCAATAAGCTGAACCTGAGATGTATCCGGTAGCTCGTCCGCAGTATATTCAAACTGGAACTCCGCTAAGTCCTCAAGTTCGAGCTCTGTCACTTCCTCATCATTAAGTATCAGTATTACTGTAGTACCCACAACACCTTCACCGGTCAAAGAGACTTTATTCAGGCAGGTGTATCGTGCAAACTGTGTAATTACAGGAGGCTCAACCTCACCGAGGTCAATATCGAAATTGTATTCTGAAGTATCAGCATTTCCTGCGTAATCATGGATGATCAACATTGCCGTATAATCACCCGTTTCAAGCGCATCCTCCTCACCGACAGTGGCAGTCATAGTCTCGCTTTCTTCGTCAAACTCACCGGGAATCTCAAGCTCATCAATCACGATAACAAGATTATCAGGATCAATACCTGAACCGGCGTCATGAAGAATAGCTGTAAATTCAGGAGTTCCGATAGCAAGATGAGGTCCGTTGGCTGCTTCGAAGTCCTCTATTTCAGGTTCCGACAGATCAAGGAATATTACAATAGGTTCGCTGAAGTCCGATTCATTACCACCCGCGTCAGACACTGTAGCTTCGATAACATTCTCACCTTCGACCAGAATGACGTTATTTACTTCGAAGTCAGCGTCGTATTCCGCTTCAATCTCGGAAACTTTCTCATCATTACGGTAAATACTCACCGTTGGAGTGTCATCAACGTCATCGGGATAATCCGGTGAGTCTCCAGCAGTACTACCTGTAACAGTTATTTCCTCTTCATTTACGAATTCGGACTCGGGATCATCAAGCTCAGGCGGATCAGGCTCATGCTCATCATAGAAGAATTGCCATTGTTCATTGCCACCGTTATCGTCTTCATCGTTAGCAAAAATGTTAACGTCGTTAAAACCCTCTTCCAAACCGGGCATTTCACCAGGCATTAATTCTACACCAGGATCACGTTGCGGTATAGGCATCTGAACATGTCCTGATCGTCTATTCATAATCAGGTCTGCCCATTCAACAATGGTTGTGTCATTGTCATTAGGATTGTCAAGATTATGTAGAGCGATGATCTGCAAATAGACTGACTCCCAGTTAACGCCAGCGTCGTTATCACCGACCACAAATGAAATCGTATCACCCGATACATCCTCAGCGGGCATTCTTTCTCCGCCTCCTCCAATACCGCCTCGTCCAGCCACACTACCGGGAGGAGGACTGAGGTTCTCAAAGAACGGTGGATCAATATCATCCCAGTCTCCAATCGAAACATTACCTCTTGCCTCAATTCTATTACCAGCGTTATCTTCTACCGTAAATACTACCTCATGCATATCGATAGCAAGTTCGTCAGCATCGAACATACGGTAAACCGAACCGGCTTGTTCATCCCAATCAAAATCGTATTCCTGATCATCAATAATCAGATGAATGGACTCAGCATTAATACCGCTTGACGGACGTGGATCAGCAACCGGAATGATCAACTCATGATCACGATGACCAACCGAGTCCACTTCCTGGGCAATCCAGTCGTGGATAGCCGAAGGCACCTCTGTATCAACGAAGAAGACCATCTGTATCGGTTCCGCATGAGCGTTGCCAAGCAGATCAACTGCGGAAAGTGATAAAATATGCTCACCTTCCGACAATGCTTCAACCACTTCATAAGTCAGTAAACCATTTTCAATCTCGTAATCGACTATTGCATCATCATCGATAGCCATCTGAACGGCAGGTCTTGCGTTGGGTACATCACCTTCGTTAATACCGACGCCGATATCGTTAATCTCAATATTTATTTCCGGTGTGCTTGTATTGCAATATACCTCCGGTGTGATGAACTCAATCTCCGGCGGATCGAGATCAACATAAGTACTAACCCAGTCCTGACTCGCAACATTATCATAATCGTCATAGCCCATGATTGTGAAGTTGTTTTGCATTTCATTCAATTGAACATTGTCAAATCTCCAGTTACCGGCGCCACTCGCCTGGACTTCACCCATCAGCTCATCTTCTCTCCATAGCTCCACATGCAGATTTGGCTCTGAAGTACCGAGAATATTAATGGTTTGACGCAGTGTATATTCAGGCAGATCACGGGCAGTGATAACACCGGCAGAACTATTGATGGTAAATCTCGCAGTGGCTATTCTGGCGTTACCATACGAATCAACCGCTCTGATCAGATAAGTATGCAGTCCTTCCGACATATTACGGTTAGGTCTCCAACTGAACTCGTCTGTGTTATGATCATAACGGAAATCACCTCGTGCGCTGTTATCAACGCTAAAAACAATACTCGCAATCTCACTGCGTTCGTCCGTAATTCTCGCTGAAATAGTTGGTGTATTAGAATTTATCACTGCATTGTTTGCAGGTAAAAGATTTGTGATCAACGGAGCATCAGTATCTTCGACCCTTGCGGTAAAGGAAACACGTCTTATGGCTCGAGATGCGTAAGGATCTTCGGCTATGAAGGTCACAATGGGATAAACACCTCGATCAGCAAAAGTCGGTCGCCATAGAATCCCACCGATACCATTGGATGAATCGGTGAACGTACAGTTAGGCGGTAGATTTGTAGCGGTCAGTTCAAGTTGCTGCTGTTCACCCGGATCGGAATCACGTGCAACTACCCGCAAGCGAAGGGTCTCGCCAGCCATTATAACCTGGTTATCAATACCATCCCAGCGGGGAGCGCTGTTGGCGTTCTCAACTATTATAACGACAACCATCTCACCTTCAAGCTCACCATCGGAAGCAGTGAATACTACTTCGTACTCACCTGCAGAGCTTCTGTTGGTTGTCCAGTTAAAGATGCCGGTTTCCGAATTAAATTCAGCTCCCTGGGGAAGGTCTTCAACAGAAAGCTCAAGTTCACCACCACCTGCCATTATGTCTCTGTCGCTGACCTGAATAGTAAAGCGTACCCGACGACCTTCAAGAACCGTAATTGGAGCAATCTGACTGAAAACAGGCGGGTAGTTTGTGTCATTAACGGTTATTGTGACAGTTTCCTGATCGGAAATTGGTGGCTGACCGGCATCAGTAACACGGAAGGTAACATTGTATTCACCCGCCTGATCAAGGTTAGGAACCCAATAGAAAATATTATTCTCAAGACGAGCGCCATAAGGCAGATTGCTCGCAGTAAATATCACCCGATCACCATCAGGTTCCGCAACTGCGAGTTGAAGCATCTGACTAAGCACCTGACCTTCATTAACCTCAAGATCACCGATTTCCGCAAGTGTAGGCGCTCTGTTTACATTACGGATATAAATGGGCACCGTCAGATTGCGTGTTTCCCAGCCGTCATAGGCTTCGAAAGTCGCAGAATACTGACCGGCGTCATTATAAGTTGTCTGCCATTCGATGTGACCTGCTCCAACGCTGGGTCGCGTAAATTGGACAGCTTCCGGTAGATCCCAGGCTACCAGTCTGATGCTTACCCGATCACGGTTCGGATCGGTTGCAACCACATCAAACCTAAGAGTTGTGCCTTCATTTGCATCCACCCTTTCAAGTGGACGCCAGTCAGGACTTCTGTTACTATTAACAACCGTCAGTCTTAATTCGCTCTCCTGATTGGCACGCCAGATATCGGGACCTTCAGTCCAGGTTGGACGAGCAAGGTATTCAGCTTGATCCGCAGCGCGCCAAATCCTGAAATATATCTCATCGCGATTTCTGTAGCCCTCTACAGCGTTATTGGTTTGAGGATTATCACCATAAGCGTTAAGTGTATAGGAATCCTCATTATCTTCACCGACACGGTATCCCCCTGCGACGACTCCAAGCGGGGTCACAACCGCTACTTCATCACCCGGTTGCAGATAGATATTTGCATTATCACCTATTCCTCTCAGATCAAATCTATCAACAGTAAGGCTATGTGTATCAGCTTCAGCAGAGGCTATCCAGTTGAAGTGGCTGCCTCCTGACGTCAATGACACAACGCTGCTTCCATTTTCACGCCAACGCTGCTGACCACCGAGGAAGGTTCCAAAGGCGGCTGTGTCAACATCAGCGCTTTCGTCCCATAACCTGAAGCAGAACTCTTCCTGAGTTTCAAACCCATCACCAACACCGTCGTTACCCCAAGCAGAGATTACAACCGCACCGTCAGCATTGACCACACCTGCGCCTGCCAGCAGCGTACCTTCATCTGCAAAGACACCGACCTCATCACCTTCGGTTAAGGTTGTATCTCTATAGGTAGCGCGTACAACCTCAATGCGATGTCGTTTTGTAGTTATATCGAAGTCGCTGAAGTGTTGCAATTGAATACCTGTACCGTTTAGTTCTACTACCAAAGTATCCATTGTACCGCTGTAACCAAGCAGCCTGCCTTCAAAACTACCTGTTCTGTCAGGCTGGAAGGTAACAGTAATCGTTCTCTCTTCTCCAACATCAAGATTGAAAGGTTGAAGATTTTCAGGAAGGGCAAAGACCTCTGCATCTGATGTACTTAAGGTTAGATATTCAACCATTTGCGAACCGATTGATGAGATTGTCACATCCCACTCAGTTCCCTGTCCAACGAAGAATTCACCATAGTCATGTGCAATCTCGTCAGCTTCAACTCCAGGCCCGATGAATAGGTCAACTATACTGAATCCGTTCCAGCGCCAGCGCGTTGAACCGGCGCGTATCTCGGCTCTGACAGGATATTCCTGTCCTGCATCGTAATCCCAGTAGAGGAATCCGAACGGTTGACCATGTGTAAATCCTTCTACTTCCTGAGTAAACTGCTCATCACCATAGACAGTCATTAACGCCCTGTCGTTATCGTTCAGGAAAACGAATGAACCGGCTATAAGCTCATCCGGTGTGAATACGCCAAGGTTGTCAAGTTCATTATCACCTAAGACAACCGTACCGTCATTTTCAACAAGCTCTGCGCCAAAACAGAATATTCTATTGAAGCGAAGCGTGTGCTGACGTCCGGTAGTGGTAAACATATAATGATCAGGTTTGACATTTACCGAAAGCGTAATGGCGGAGTTGTTCTGACCATCCGAAGCGGTGAACAATATGTTGTATTGACCATGCTGACCCCTCGTCGGTTCCATCACAAACTCAACGGCTCCATTTTCAATCGTTACATTCGTCTCCGGATTTGCCGGTGGATTAATGTAACTCCATTGTACCTGAACATTACCACCTTCCGGATCGACAGCCCGTAAATCGAAACTAACTTCCTGATCGACATATCCCACAACCATATTAGCTTGCGGAACTGCAATCCATACCGGCGGACGATTGACCTCATTAACAACGATTTCAACATCCTTTTCAACGGTAAGTCTTCGATCTGAAGCTATAAATGTCGCATGGTAACTGCCACCATCGTCAAATCCGGTCTGCCAGATAAATCTTCCGCGTCCCTGGCCCAGATCAACGAAAACAGCATGGTCGGGTAAATCTTCTGACTCATAGCTCAGATACAGCCTGTCTCTATCAAAATCTCCGGCGCTGACGTAGAAGGTTAAAATCTGTCCCTCGTTGGTAGTGTACTGATCTTCAATATTTGACCATTCGGGTTGATGATTAATATCGCTTATGGTTATCTCGACTTCTGATACTGCATCATACTCGCCATCGGTCAGTGTGAACAATGCAGTATATGTTCCAATATCATTATAGCTGGTCTGCCAAGAAAAATCGCCTGTTCCGTCGCCGTTATCGTTGAAATCAACAGCATAACTCGGAATATTTGCCGAATAATAACTGATTGAAAGTTCGGTGAATTGTTCGTCGTCAGGATCGCTGCCTTCAAAAGTAAACTCAATCAAATCGCCATCATTACCGGCAATACTCTCAGGAATATCAACCCACTCCGGCGAACGATTTGGAATAGTCAGCGTGTATGAACCGTAAGCCCTGATAAACAGATCGCCCTGCAGCGTTCCTTCTTCCCAGATGCGGTGATCATAGGTCAGGTTGGAAGAAACAAAGCTGCGGTTTGTTTCAACATCAGCGTCATAGAGGTTCCACCATCCGCTGCCGTTATTCTCGCTGTATTCGCCACCCGGAGCGGGACCATAGATAATACTGAAGCTATCGCCCGGTCTGAATCTGTGCCAGCTTCCTTCAGGAATGTCATACTCGATCCAGTTCTGCTCGAATTCTTCCTCTTGATCATTCCAAGCCGGTACACTATTCCTTCTCATAGCCCATATCTGTTCGTCCAGATTATGCGCTTCATCTTCGGTGAATACGAATATCCAACATGGCGCTGCCGAGTTTGATGGATTAAAGGGCATGACTCGCACACCCTGCAATTCAAATGTACCCGCTGATGTGAAGCTTGAACGTGAATAGTAGTTTCGTCTGTCGGTAGTGCTTGTCTGCGGTTCATCATCGTCATGCACAACCCAGCCCTCTCCAAGACCGATACCGATTAGACCAACAGCGATCTCTTCCTCATTCGGATCGTCAGATTGAATAATCAACGAACCGCTTCTGTCGGCTATGTGTTCAGGATTGAAAGTAACCGCAATTTCTTCACTTTGATCGGCATGAATGACAAATTGATCCTCAAAATCAACCGTGTATTCCTCTTCATTCTCAGCTATATAAACATCATAGATATTCAGATCCACATCTCCAACATTGGAGATAGTCAGCGCCATTTCCACCACGCCCTCTTCATCATCAACCTCGACCTCACCAAAGTCCATCTCTTCAGGATCAACCGCTATATCAGGCACATTACCGACTTCAAGGGTAATAGTCACTATTATGTCGTCATCATCAAGGTCATTTGAAAGAATATGCAGATCGGCGGTATATTCACCCTCTTCGAGGTTAGCTGCATTAAGCCTGACTTCCATCTCCTGCTCGGTATCGGCTGTTACGACGCCTCCGGAAGGATTAAGCGTAACCCATCTGTCAGCCCATTCACCACCCGGAACGATCAGAACAGCAAGTCCTTCGTGAATGCGATGTTCCTCACGGTAAATAATACTGCTGCCATGCGCGCCATCTCCGCTCTCATAACCGATGTTTGAGTATGAACCGTCAACATTTTGCTGAGCGGCATACTGGAACTTGACAAACCCATTCCTGGTAAGTATTGCCTGGAATGTGGATCGAGCGTTGTTGTTGTTGTGTTTCGGAACATCGATCCAACTCACAATCGCTGAGTCTTCTTCATTTGTCCAGAAATACATGGAACCACCGGCAGAAGGATTCAGATCATAATTATTGACCAGTAAAACAGAATTAGGCTCACCAGCATTAGGAGGCTGAGGCAGAATGGTAGCTGTACCTTCATAGTTGAGATCGAATGTGATCCATCCATTGGAACAGATACGAATAATATCGTAATCATCTCCATACCACGGAAAATTCCACCTGAGACGCATCTGACCCGAATTCCAATCATTACCAGGATTAAGCTGATCGCCAGCTCCCGTAATATCGACCCAGTTATATTCCGGATCACCGTATTCATCGCTGTCGATCCAATAATAACCCATATCATCCGGAGCGCCTCGGCGATCTCGCCGTGGGTGTAACGCCTCATTTTCCAGTCTTGATATAAAGCTGTTCCATTGTATCATGTCAAAGGCAGAAGCATTTCCGGATTTAACATCGCTAATCATCACAGCATCCGGCGCTTCGATTATTCTGCGAGCAGGTTTACCAACACTGCGTAATTGACGAGCATAAGCATCACGATCCGGTTCTGAAACAACATCAAACTCTGTTGTCCAAATTAGATTTGAACCGCCTTCGTTACCGATGGTTACTATGAACTCATCCCTTTCCTCAAACGCAAGAACTGCATCTATGGATTCGGGATTAACGGTAATATCAGGACTTGCCACACCGATTCCGCTGACAACGACCTCAAAACCATCCTCATAAGCAAGATCGTTTGACTCAATGGTGATCAATCCTTCAAGCTCAAATGGTCTTTCGGGTGCAAAGGTCAGAGTCAGATCATGCTGCTCGTCAGCTTCGACATTAAATCCACCCTCGAAGTCAATATCGAGATAATCACCTTCGACTGAAATATCTGTAATCGTTAGCTGCCTGTTACCTTCGTTATGAATCTCAAAAGCAATCTCGCCTGTCTCACCTACAAAAACTTCACCAAAATCAGGCGCTTCAGGATTTGTAGCAAGCGCAGGACCTATACCCGTGCCGGTTAACATTACGATCAATTCACCGTCATCCGGATCATTTGAAACCACTCTTAGAGTATCCTCGACATGCCTTCTATCATGAGGAGAATAAGTAATCGTCACATCTTCAGAATCCTCAGCAGCAACCACTATAGCCCAGCTAAAGTCCGCAGTGAAGTTGTCTCCGCTGATAATCAAATCACTGACGATCAGGTTTCCATCACCCTCGTTATATATTCTAAGAGCAAGCTGCTCTTCCTGACCGACGTCAACCGAACCAAAATCAAGCTCGTCAACGGCAAGGCTTATATCGGGAACACGTCCTACGTGCATCAGAATCTGAATCACCCTGTCATCGTTAATCGGATCATTAGAAGTAATGTGCAGGTTAGCGCTATAGTCACCAGCAATGAGATTAACGGCATTAAGCGTTATAACCAAATCCATATTATCTTCAGGCTGGATTTCACCATTATGAGGCGACCAGCCTATCCAATTGCGACCTTCTATCGCCTCACTAATGATGGAAAGCTCGCTCTCCCAAATTAGTTCATGCCCACCTTCATTTGCGAGCGCTATAGTATGCCTCTCCTCAGCTCTGAAGTTAAGAGTAGTCTCAATAGAACGCGGATCAATGTCAATAACCGGTGGATTAATGCTCTCACCTCGAACCTGAATTACAAATCCTTCAGCATAGTCAGGATCATCGGATTCGATAGTAATCGTTCCCACAAGAGCAACCTCATCATCCGGCTCAAAGGTTACTGTAAATTCTCTGGCTTCATCAGGCGCTAACGATAGTTGTTCTTCAAAATCAACTGTCAGAAATTCACCATCTATTAGAATGTCCGACACGGTCAGATCATCTTCACCATCGGAAGCTATGGTAAATGTAAGCTCGCTTGACTGTCCTACATACGTCATCTCGAAGTTAAGTGAATCAGTTGAGACCACCATATTCGGAATCGGGAATCGACTGCTTGCGAAGAGGTTAATCGTTATCTCAGCCTCATCGGGATCATTAGACGTAACGGTTAAAGCGCCCTGATAATCGCCTGCGCCATCCGGCTCAAAGGTAACAATTACATCCTCATCCGTACTCCGCGCCATATCGAAAGCGCCATCGAAATCGACACTGAAGTAATCACCTTCGACTGAAATATCACTGATAGTCAGATCAACATTACCCGTATTGGTGATAGTAACCGGCAAATCCTCGAATTGACCAACTACAACCTCCCCGAAGTCAAGTTCTTCCTGTTCAACCGTTATATCACGGAATGCTTCTATGTTCATTGAAACATTTATTTCAACATCTTCAGTTACGGGGTCATTCGAGAGGAAATGCAGTATTGCGCTATAATCTCCGGCTCCGAGATCACCGGCATTCAAATTAACGGTAATGTTTTGGTTATAATCAGGTTCGATCACACCATCCCGTGGAGTCCAAGATAACCATTGACGCCACATGACGTCTGTTCCTATACCAATTGAGAATTCATCCTGGATTCTGTTTGCCTCATAATAAACAATACTGGCTCCAAGTCCGCCGTTAGGGCTCTCATAACCGATATTTGACTCAGAACCGTTAACATTGGCTTGAGCGCCATAGTTATAGGTGATCATGCCAGAAGCATCGAAAACAATCTGGAAAGTGCTGCGTACATTGTCATATCTATATTTTGGAATATTTATCCAACTGAGAACAGCCTGATCCTCTTCGTTAGTCCAGAAATACATGGAACCACCGGCAGCAGGATTAAGATCATAGTTATTAATCAAGAACAGCGCATTGGGCGATCCGCTGTTTACCGGTCTTGGCAGGCTGATTGTATTTCCACCAAAGCTGCGATCCAGCGTCACCCAACCGTTGGAACAGGCTCGTAGGGCGCTGTACTCCTGCCCGTAGTAATTGAATGTCCAGCCAAACTCAAGAACACCGCTGTTCCAATCATCACTCGGATTCAGTCGTGTACCTTCACCTGTAATGTCGATCCAGTTATATTCCGGTCCGTCGGAGTCATCGCTATCGCGCCATTCGTAACCGGCTTCATCAGGATCACTGCGGCGATCGCGACGAGGATTGTCAGCGTTTCCAGTTAAATCTGCAAGGTAGTTTTTCCAATCCATGAGCTGTGCCGGAGTAGCTGTCCTGTTTTTAACCGCAATCTGCAAAGCATCACTTGGAATTTCAATCACATTACGCTCCGGACCAACGCTCATCAATCCACGCAATTGTCGTGAATCAGTGAAATCACGTTCCGGTTCCTGTGTGATCTCGACTTCCGATTCCCAGATAAGTTCGGTTCCACCGTCGTTGTAAATGGTTAGGTTGTGATCCGATTCTTCACCGTAAGCCAATTCATCACTTACCGCATCAGGCTCGATCAGAATATCCGGCGGAATTAGTCCGGCGCCGATGACTTCAACGATATATTCGTCTCCCTCTTCGGCGTAGATTGATGTTATAGTAATATTGCCTTCTATCTCTCCTGCTGATTCAGGAGCGAAAGATGCAACCATATCAATGCTGTTGCCTGCTTCAACGACGAATTCACCTGCAAAATCAGTAGTGACATAATCTGCATTTGCAGTAATATCGACTACCTGTAGAGGCCCGTCACCATCATTACCGATGCGGAAATCAAGATCCTTTTCTGTGCCTACGAAGATTTCTTCAAAATCGAGTGTCATCGGCACAACATAGATATTCGGAGCGCGTTCGCGGCTCCAGCCAACCATAGCGATCTCGGTCTCTTCATTCTGGGAATCGTCCGATGTTATGATCAATGTTCCTCTGTAAACATCCGAACCTTCAGGAGCAAACGTTGCTGTAAATTGCTGCTGCTCTTCAGGCGCTAAGGTAAATTCATTCTCGAAATCAATCGAGAAATATTCGCCTTCTATGTCCATCGCAGAAACAGTCAGATCAGCATTACCATCGTTACCAATAGTCAGAACCAGATATGTGCTCTCATCAACCAGTGTTTCGCCAAAGCTCAACTCCTCTGGATCATGAACAAGCCTGCGGAATTCATCAATCGTCATCGTAATATTAACAACCACTTCTCCGTTTTCGGGATCGTTAGAGGTAATGGTCAATTCAGCAGTGTATTCACCTGCAGGATAATCACCGGCGTCGAACGTCAGAATCACATCGGTTGAATCGTTAGGACTGACTTCACCTTCTGATGGTTCCCAAGTTAACCACCTGATTTCAGCAATCGCATCGTCAACAATGACGTGATTAGCATTTGAATAGGGACCCAGCCAGAGATTGTTTCCATCATGGCCAATACCACTCCAAACGTCATTTCCATTATCAAACGACCAGTCCTGAACCTTTGAAGCCTGCCAGTTGTCAGTATCAATAGCAAGATTCCAGATATGGTTAGATGTGTTGACCCAGAGTTGCTGATCCCGATGATCATCTACCCAGCAGCAGCTACGACTTGTCGCTGGAATATCATCAATACTTATATCAACGCGACCTAATTGTTGTCCACTCTCATTACAAATGAATAGATCATATCCGGCTTGATCTCCAATAATCATCAGCCACTCATTTTCCTGACTTGTGGTTAAAGCAGTCGGACGGGTTGGTACATTTATCGAACCCAGATATTGACCATTCGTATCATATTTATAAACAGCATTGTTTGACCAAATGACTGTATAAAGTACACCGTTTAACCATCCTGCGCCCATCACAGCGCCAGGTTGCCATCCAAATTCTGTGGTGACTTCACTGTAATCTTCGTTAAAAGAAACCGCATCAATACGATTTGACGAATAACTGCCAAGATACATAAGCTCGTTATCGGGATTATATGCTATTCCTGATTTGTATTGACTACCAGCATGATTGGCAACCGAGAATTGAGCAATAACATCACCAAGATCATCACGACGAGGCGCAGATGTCATTCTGGCGCTTCTCAGAGAACGCTCGAAAGTCCTGTCTCGATCCGGTTCACTTATTATTTCAACATCTGAATCCCAGATCAGATCAGCGCCGCCGTTGTTGTCAATTACGACTATATGATCTTCAGTGTCGCCATATCCAAGCTCTGTTGAAACATCAACAGGATGCGCGTCCATTCCGGGCGGATCAAGCGCAAGCGCATGCAAGTTCACCGTTACTTCTGGATGTATCTCGGAGTTGCTGAAGAATGTGATTGAACCTTCATATTCATCAGGCTCTTCCGCTGCGAGTGTGACAGTTACCTGAATGTCCTCATCCGGTTCAAGTCCGTGAATCGTCGCCGGATCAAGCGCTATTATTTCAAGATCAGAAGATATTTCATTGACATTCAACGGAAGTACACCATTATTGAAAACGGTTATCGTCATGTCATAAGAACCGCCTGTGAAAACCTGATCTCCATAAGCTGATGCACTGTTCCAATCAATAACATCAGGATATCCAACTTCATCAACCCACGTGATTAAGATATCTGAACTGGCGGTCATCTCCATTGTAACAGGGATTTCGAGCGTTAGAATGTCAGGATGATCGGGAGTGATATATATAATGGCTTCATACATACCCTCATCAAGTCCGGTTGCGTTAAGTGTTACAGTAATATCTAATGCTTCATCACCGGCAAGTGAACCTTCCTTTGGCTCGTAGGAAAGCCAATACACTTCTTCAACACCATCATCGTAGCAGTACCAGTTTGTATTATTCCAATCACCTACCCAGAGATTCTCGCCATCATGAGCAATACCGCAATATTGATACTGTGATGAGATCGCAAAGTTCTGAACAGCAGATGCTTCCCAGTTATCTACATCAGCCTGATAGGCACGGTATCCAGACATACCCCAGAGTTCACCATCTGGATGCTCATTAACCCAGGTGATATTCCAAATATCCGCATTTGCCATGGCTGCTCGGTATTCAAAAGTTCTAACTTGCTGTCTATCCTCAATTGAAAAAACAGAAATTATATTGCTGCTGCGGTTATTCAGGTACATATATTCATCCTGATCTGAACCAATACCATAGCAATTGAAGCCCGGATTTAAGGATGTGACTTGATTACCATTCAAGTCATAAAGATAGATCGGGCCACTTGAATATTGACAGACCCACAACAACTCTCCATCAAAAGACATGCCGAGCGGCCTGTACCCCAGCGCGATGTTGTTTATCGTCTGTCCGTTTTCCAGGTTGACCGAATAAAGTCTACTGCTTCCATAAGAACAAATCCACATAACATTATCACCGATATACGCAGCGCCGGAAGAATTTGTATATTGCACATTGATCGTTCGCAACTGATCCCCTGCATCATCACGGTTTGCTCTTTCAGCGCCGCCAATACTTCTTAATGAGCGAGAGCTATTATCGCGTCCAGGCTCAGTAATAATTTCATGTGAAATATTAAAATTACGGTCACTTTGTCCTTCGTTGAGAAGGTTCACAGCGATCTCCATAATCTGACCTGTAAACAGCTCTTCATCAATCGCTTCAGGATCAGCAACAAGATTATGGTAATAATAAGCGTGCACATAAAGAGGTATCTCTACAACGCCTTCGTCAGGATCATCAGATGTAATCGTAAGTGTATTTTCGTATTCACCGCCATCATCAGCAGCCACTTCAAATGTAACAGTTACATCCTGGTAATCTCCGGCTGCTACTGCAAACTCGGATTCATCAACAGAGAATGCTTCATCATCGATAGCGATGCTCTCAATGTTCAAATCAGCGTTATCGCGGCAGTGGTTATGAATGCGGATTCTGATATCATAAGCCTCTCCAGTCAGTACTTCATCAAAGGCGCTATTCCAGTTAAGTTCATCAGGATACCCATAATCAGCCAACCATATTACATCTATATCCTGAGCATCCGCGATTGTGAGAGTAACGGGGATTTCAATATGGTCTTTGCCTTCAGATGGATCGTTGGTCAGAATATGTATTACAGCCTGATATTCGCCATGCTCCATTTCAGCAGCTTCAAGCCTTGCGGTTACTAATAATTCTCCGTCTGCCTCTATCTCATAGAGATCATCAAATTCAACCCATTCATCAGGATTTTCCTGCTCATCAAGATTACCTTCATAAAGCGCCAGCCAGTGAAATTCTGCAACACCATCTTCGTATATACGGATGTTAGATGGTGCATAACCAGCCGCCCAGATGTACTCACCGTCGTGACCAACAGCGCCATAAGCAGCGCCGAGACTGGCATTATTGTTAATTGTGAAACTGACCGCATCTTCATAGTCGAAGCACTGCCAGTTCTCTTGATCGACGCCGATCTGGTAGAGCATACTGTTGGTATATTCAAACATCCAAAGCGGGGCTTCACCATGCTCAGGTACCCATTCCAGCCCGTATTCAATCGTGTTGCCATGGTATGGATAGTGGTTGTCAATAACGCCAATTTGATCACCCAAGTTCAACCCATCCATCTCATAAACCCTGATAGGCTGGTTGCCTTCTGAGGTCATGTGAAAACATAACTCGTTCTCTTGGTCGAAAGCAAGTCCATATACGGTGGTCGGGAATTGGATCGAGCCAACCATGTTACCATCAATGTCGTAACGGTTTAATGTCGATGGAGCCCAGGAACCTATCCAGCACAAACCATCGTACACACCTCCGTCCATACAGCTACCGGGATTGACGCGAACCACTTCTTCAAAGTTCTCATAGTTAGCGTCGTGACTGTATGCAGCAACAATACCAGAGTTGTAGCAGGATGCCCACATCACTTCCGCTTCGGGATCCCAGCCAAGCATTGAGCAGTACTGGTTGGCGCCGTTGATACCGTTAAATTGAGCGATTAGTTCACCAGGCTCACCAATATCACGGCGAGGTGCGCTTATCCCATTCGAGCTTCTAAGAGATCGCACATT
>JAIPJL010000045.1 GCA_021734165.1 bacterium
CAACAGCGCCAATGACGATGGTCGCAACAGTAACTGGCGATGCTGAAGCTTCTCCATTGGAAAGGTTGAATGTCGCTGTAAAGCTGCCTGCATCATCAGCGGTGGTCTGCCAGTTGAATGAACCTGTACCATCAGCATAGTCTGTGAACTGAACTGTTTCCGGCAGGTTCTCAGACGAGTATTCTATAGTAAGCGGCAATCCGGCAGGATCGGTTGCGGACAGACCGAATTCAACGACTTCACCTGCATTAACGGTAATTTCTGTCTCTGGATATGAAACCCATACCGGAGGTTCAACAGCGCCAATGACGATGATCGCAACAGTAACTGGCGATGCTGAAGCCTCTCCATTGGACAAGTTAAAGGTTGCAGTAAAGCTGCCTGCATCATCAGCGGTGGTCTGCCAGTTAAATGAACCTGTACCATCAGCATAGTCTGTGAACTGAACTGTTTCCGGCAGGCTCTCTGACGAATACTCTATAGTAAGCGGCAATCCGGCAGGATCGGTTGCGGACAGACCGAATTCAACTATTTCACCTGCATTAACGGCAATCTCAGTTTCAGGATATGAAACCCATTCGGGTGGAGATACTGAACTGATTACGATAGTAATTTCAAGCTGTTTCGCAGAAGATTCATCATTTGAAAGATCAAACTTTGCCGAATAAGTACCAATATCTTCTATAATGGTTTGCCAGCTAAACGTGCCGGTTCCATCATCATGATATGTAAACTGAGCAGTCTCAGGTAGATTATCGCTTGAGTAGATAATAGTCATTGGGAGTCCTGTCGGATCATACCCACCAACCATAAATTCAACCACTGAACCGGCATTGCCGTTAACATTAGTTTGTGGGTAGTTTGTCCATGAAGGAGGTAACGCAACCCCACCAACAGCTATTTGAACATCGGAAATAATCGAAGTATCCTGATCAGACAGTATAAATGATGCGGTGTAAGAACCTTCATCACCTCTGAATGTCTGCCAATTATATGAACCGGTTCCATCACCGTTATCAATGAAAATCGCTGCTGTATCCGGAATATCTATCGAGAAATATTCTAATGTGAGAGCTAATCCGTCAGGATGCTCACCGACTACAGTGAATTCAAGCAAGTTACCTTCATCAACAGCAATCTGTCCAGGCAAATCAACCCAATGTGGAGATCGTGTGAATTCATTGATAATCACTGGAATTTCCAGAGCAATAATTGTATCTCCATCAGTCATCTCAAGACTTAACAGATAATTTCCTGAAGATTCAAAATCCGGTATCCAATTAAAGACTCCCTTGCCATCACCGTTATCGCTAAAAACTGCTGCTTCCGGGAAATCGAGTGAGTTATCAGTAAGCGTCAGAGGCAATCCATCTGGGGAGGAGCCGACCACTTCAATACTAAGCGTGTCTCCCTCAAAACTTTTCACACTATCAGGAAATTCTATCCATTTAGGTGAGCGAATTGCATTGTTTATAACTATTGGTAGCTCTAAATCAAGTGTATTAATGCCATCACTCATCGTGAAAGTCGCAGTGTATGATCCGGAATCTTCATAGGTGGTCTCCCAACTAAACTCACCGGATCCATCACCATTGTCTATAAATTCAGCGATATCTGGAATGTCTTCTGAATTGAATACGATAGTTAGTGAATCACCATCAGGATCTTCACCTGAAACGGTGAACTTAGCAGTCATTCCTTCATCAGTTGTGTATTGCTCCGGATATCCAACCCATGTAAAACCACGATCCACATTTTCAACAATAACCGGTATGCTTAAAGGCATAGGAATATTAAAGTTATAGAGGATGAATGTGGCTGTATATTCACCACTTGCAGTGAACGAAGGAACCCAGGTGAAAGTGGCGGATCCATCTCCATTATCGGTAAAAGCAACTTCATCAATTGGTATATCGTTTGATCTGAACTCAACACTAAGATCTGAAAGCAGTTGTTCAGGTTCTTCTATTGCAGGCTGCTCAATTTCAACGAATGTTGTATCCATTAATGTTGTATCGGGCTCAGCAATTTCTTCACCAGGACCAGGGAACTCCTCACTCTCGACAGGCAGTTCTTCTTCATATTCGGCTTCAGCTTCCGGCTCTTTACGCTCAGGCGCTATACCGACTACTGTAAACTCGATGATTTCACCCTCTTTACCAAAGACTTCATCAGGATATTCTGTCCATTCAGGTAGGGCTGGTGGTTCATCAAGATTATACCAGATCGGAACAGCTCTCAGACTGTCAAGCATACCAAGCGAGACATTAGAAGGATACATGGAAGGATGCGGATGCTGCCAGCCAGAATCATCAAAATCAATAGTTTCAAATCCTGTCTCATATAAAGGCCAGATCAGCCAATCTTCCGGATTACTTACAATTGTAAAGTGTTGCGGTTCAATGCCTACGCGTTCCAGATAAACATCCGGTTTTAATTCAACAAGTTTGCGTAGAATGCTGATGCCGGCTAAACCAGGTAAACTGTATTTATCTTTTATGCTTAAGCCGTTTACAAGCAATTCTTCGGAGTAGTCATTCATTGTAGCTTCAATGTCTTCATACGCAACAGCAGCATCACTATACCAATAGCGCTCAACATCTTCCTCGTAATATTCATCATAATAATAAGGTTTTTCTTCATATTCAGTTTTGTATTCTGTTTTACGCTCGACAGCTAAATCGGTAAGTTGGCAAAAAACATCATAATTTTGAAGTACTCCCTGAAGAGGTTTTGATAGAGCTTCATCACCAAATCCAATAGGACGTTCATATTGTATAACAGTGTCAAGTACTGCTGAGAAAGCAATCAACTTATCCTTGTTGTATTCATTGAAATAGTCAGCCCAGATTAGCATCTGCTCACCCATCATATCAAGAAAAAATCCATCTTTTGATTCTGCAAACTCATTGTCTTTAGCTAACATAGTCTTGTAATCTTGATCTAATTTGTTGATCAGGCTTAGTGGTGTAGCAAATTGATTGTCCCACAGAGACAGTAACGTATCTATAACATGCGTAAACCTTTTATTAAGTTCACCTATCCAGTAATCTGTATTTATAGCTGTTTTTTGAACCGTGTTAATTGCCTGTAAATATAGACCGCAAACCTCCGGCGCTCCGGGAACGATAATATTCTTAAGTATTTCTTCCTGATAAATCATACGAATGTCTGTTGCTTTCTCAGGATTCTCCCAATTAAACTTAGCGATCCATGAGCGGTAAAGATAATCCCCGCTGCGTACTGCAATTTCCGGTATTGCCTGACGACAGACTTCCTTCCAGTTGGCAGATTCAATGATCGATGAATCTAATTCAGCAAGCGCTTTACGGAATAGGTCAAGTTTCTTGGTTGAATCCTGTACCCCTTCAATAGCAGTGTCAAGTTGTGCTTGCGCTAACCAGTTCTTAAGTCTCTCGATATCCACTGTCATTTCTTTTTTCTGGGTCGCAAGTTGTGTGCCGATTGTATCAAGTCTGCCGTAACCACTTTCAAATTGGAAAATCGCAACATCATTTAAAAGTATCGCTTCACTAACAACTAACTCAAGATAGGCAATAGCGCTATCCTGCTTGGCAATATTAGGAATCTCCTGCTGATAAGTTGCCAAAGCTTCTTCATCAAGCAATCGACCTTTTGCATAGAATGCTTGCCAGCCTTCTTTACGACCGAAAGAGATCAGCTTGTTATAACTTTCAATTAATGAATTACGCCACTCCCGTTTACGTTCTTTAGCGGCATCAAGAGAACCTTTAGGAAGTTTGAAGCGAAGTTTATCATACTCTTCGTGTTCCCAGGCAAGCAATTTTGAAAGAGATTTTGCGGCGTAATTTGGTTCCCCACTCATTTCAGCGGCAACCTGCCGGTCGTGAGCATCAACTGTGGATTGAAACTCCTGCTTCGCAAGAGCAATCTTGTCGTGCTCTAAATAGTAAACAGCACGTGAATAATAAGCTTTTATCGTGCGAGGATCATCAGGGTATTTCTGAGCGAATCTGAGGTAAATACTATTAGCGCTTTCAAAATCATCCATAGCAAGGTAATGCTCTGCCAACTCATAGAGATAAATGTCTGCTTCAGGATCGTCAGGGAATAACCGTAGGAAACGCTCATTTATTTTTATAACATTGGCGTGATCTTTTACTTCTCCATAGTTAATGCTGGCGTTGCTTAGGGCGTCATGTACGCGCTCTGAATTTGGATATTCATCAACCATTCTTTCAAATGTTTTCGCAGCTTCAGCAAACTGTTCAAGTTGATCTCTTTGATTAAGAGCGACGTTCCATAATGCATCGTCTGCCTGTTCAAAATTCGGGTAACGCTCAACCAGCATTAGATAAGCTTCATTTGCTTTTTCAAAAGCGCCTCCTGCAGTGTACTCAGAGCCTGCAAGGAACAGTGAATTGGCAGATTTGTCATACTTCGGTACTTCCAGCGCCAGTCTAACAAACTCATCTGCGGCTGCAATATGATCTTCAGAATTTTGTAAACCAAGAGCATTACGTAAGATGCCTACCGCTTTGCGCTCAATAGCATAATCTTTAAGCTCCTTGGGTAGATCTTCAGATTGAATGCGAGCGCAAACGTCTTCGACGCCTTTAAGATCTACAGTTTTGAAATAACCGTCAAAAAGGAATTTGTACGAATCCTTGAAATATTCACCTTTGGGAAAATCAGTTATATATTTTTCAAGGTATGGACGAGCTTCTGCGATCCAGTCATGTTCGTATAGGAAACTGCCTGCTGTGTAAAGGATAATCTCTATCAATTTTCCATTTGGGAAATTCTCAGTATAAAGATCAAACGCAGAAAGTTCCATTCTTTCAGAGTTAAGCAACTCGGTGCGATTTATATCGGGCTCAAGACTAAGTGGATCGCGTTCTTCTGCTGCAACAGCAACTTCTGCAGTTGTGTCTATAGGCGCTGCTTCTGCAGGTAAGATAAAACCTTCATCAGTTACATAGATCTGGCCTGCCTTTTCCTGTTGTGCAAAACCTATTGCTATGCCTACAACAGTCTCGCAAGCGATCTCCATATCCTCTTTGTTATCAGGATAGCTAGTGGCAACCTGCCAGTATTCCTTCATTCCATCCATAGGGCGATCAAGCTTTTTGGATAAAATGTAAGCCATGTTTGAATGATTAGTATAAGCGTTTGGACCTTTAGGCCAGAAACGGAGATACTGACGGACATAAGATTCAAACTTCTCTAAATATTCTACATTTGTCTGGCGCATATCAGCGCCGACACCAAGTACAAGCAGGTCATTAATATGTAAATCGAGGTATTTTTCTAAAAGTGGGATTATCCTTTTTCTATTATTCTCATCGGTATTAGTAGCCCACCATTCGCTGTCGGGATTATATGTATCAAAGAAAATTCTTGGTTCATCAAGTTTTCTTTGAGGATCGAATATATTCTCATTTAAAAATATCTCTACAATTTTTTCATGTGTTTTCGGGGCTCTCGGTTCAAGAGGAAAAAGCTCAAGGAATTTATCGTATGCCTGAACTCCTTCTCTGTACATTTGTCGGTCTTCATAAAAAATATTACCAAGTGTCAAAACAGCGTCAGTGCCGTAATTCCTCAAACGATCAGGGTGATTCTCAAACCATGTCACCAGACCATCAATACCACCTTCAGGAAAATCTTCTAATCTTACCGTATAGCATATTCCGAGGTAACGAATAGCATCTGGTGAAAAATCCTTAAGAGCCTTTTTTTCTATCTTTTCACCATTGGGACCGTAATCCGCGTCAAGCGTTTGAGCAAAATGCTCAACAGCAGCTCCGAAATCACCGATCCGATAATATGCCCAACCTAATTTGTATAAAGCCTCAATATGCTCAGGTGTATCAGGGTAGTTATCTTTAATTCTGGTAAAAATGCTTATTGATTTTTCAAGGTCATTTATTGGAGGATAAAAATAGTATTCGCCAATTCTACGCAAAGCATTTAAAGTGTACCTGTTGCCAGGATAAAGGGTGATGAGAGTTTCGAGATATTGGTTAGAAGTGGCTCTATCATTGGGATATTCAGACATTGCCAGCAGTACAGCGATATTATAAAGTGCATCAACGCCATACTGAGTGTCTGCAAATTCGTCTATGATATGCTGGTACATTGTGAGAACCGGTCCCACATCCATTTTGGGTTCACCCATTGCCATTGCGGCAGCGGGATCTGTTTCAAGCAATTGTACCCATGTAGCGCCTTCATCATCCCTTTTTGCCAGGGCTTCCTGATACATTAGTTCAGCGATACGGAAATATAGATCTGCAACTACAGTGCGTCGGTGAGGGTGTTTTCGATATTCAGGATCTCTTAACTGTTGTTTAAGTCTTTCACTGCCTTCTGCAATCAGGTTCTGACGGTCGGTTCTTATATCCTTTTCAAGTTGTTCTTTCTCAGTCCGGTACTCATTTAGTAAATTTTGTAACTGCTCATCATCATCCATATTACGTACAGCAGCCATCTCAATCATATCAAGCAATCTAACCAGATCATCCAAAACACCCGCATATACCGGATAGCTTGGATCACCTGGTATTGGTGGTTCACCTCCAACGACATCTACAAGCTTCTGAATTTGTTCAAGAATAAGTTGACCTTCAATGATGTATTCTCCAATTCGGCTAGTATCTGCTTGTGAAGTCAGAGTTACCCAGCGATTACGTAGATCATCCGGCAGAAGTTCAAAAGCCTCAAGTTCTGTACGATGTTTTTTGGTGCCGAACAAGTCAATTGCTAAAACCGGAACTGTCCACGCAAGAATTATCGCTGAAAGTAAGAGACAGATACCGCTTCTTAGATATTTTTTATTAGTACTTATCATTGACCTGTTGATTTGTTCTCCTGGGATTCGCTTTGATTTTCACTTTCACCAATAGATTCTTCCTCCGGAGTAGTTGTCTCGGTTTCTTCAGATACCGGTTGTTGAATCTCTTGTGTGCTGTTAGTGCTTGATTCTGGGTTTTCTACAGGTTTTTGCAGACTGTCTGGAAGCGCTTCTTCTTCCGATTGTTCTATATTTTCAAGTTCCTGCATTTTCTTATCATTAAGACTATCTGCTTCGGTTGATGATTCTTCGGTCAGAGCGCTGTTATCAGATGTTGTATCTGGTTCTGTTTCAAACGATTCTTGATTGTTTAAGTTGCTATCTATAGAATCTTCAGCTTCAACCGGAATTGTATTTTCTTCTTCTATTTGGTCAAGTGGAATTTCCTCAACTTCAGAGGATGTTGTATCAATATCTTCTGTTTCCTCAGGAAGTTCGACAGGTATTGTCTCTTCTACAGAATCTTCGATTTGTTCAGAAATGTTTGATTCTTGAGTTTCTGATTCAGGTTCACCAATGATATCTTCTTCAACTGGAATGGATGTTTCATCGGTATCCTGATCTAAAAGACTATCTGGAACGCTTTCCTCGCTTGGAGCAGGGGATTCGGTTTCACCAGTGGATGTTGTATCTATTATATCAATAGTAGTCGTATCTATTACTTCAAAGGCAGTTGTGTCAATCTCAGGTTCAGGTTCAGGTGGCTGCCAAAGTGGAACGGGTGGAGCATAATATGGTTCTCTGCCGGGTTCGCTCGCAGGAATGAGGTTTTCAGCTAACTCAACGATTTCTTCTTCAACTCCAAGACGATCAGTAATAATATCATTAATAGTATTTATATATCCATTTAGTTCATTAACACGATCTTCACGCATATATAAATAATCCAAAGCTAATCCTGCTGTTGAATGGCGTTGATAGGCAAACCAACTCCACCAATCGAGGTTACTGTTCAAGGATGCATCGGGAATTTCTTCAAGGTTAGTACGGATGTGCATTAATTTATTTTGAATACCCATCAATCCAAGCTCAACAGCGCCAAGTTCTTTTAACATTTCTTTATCATCAACTGACTGAGCAGAATTTATTAAATTTCTTACACGTTCTAATGAAGCTTCTGTTGAATTCCATTCCCTTATAAAGCGAGTCCTAAGTGAATCGGCAGATCTCACCTGATAGTTGTCTTCTTCTTCACGTTGTATAAGAGTTTTTTGCTGCATCTGGTAAGCCAGACCGGATTTAAGTTTTGCAGCTATATCTATCATTTGCGAGTACATTTTATCATATTCTCTTGTCAACCTGGAGTCATCTTTCGCAAAAAGACTATCCTCAATTGCTATCAGTTCTTTGAATACTCTTTGAATTTCTTTCTGTTCCTCAAGGATGTCTATTATTTTCGGAGATCCTTTAATTCCTTCTGTTAATTTTAAACGTTCAAAGATAGATTTCAGTTCGTCGCGAAGTTTTTGATAACTTCCGAACATTTCCTGTCTTCCTTCAAGGAACAGTTCGGGCTCAAGTCGCTGAAGTTCACCAATTCTGACAGCTACAGTGTTCTTTTCATAGTTTATATCATGGTACTCGCGACGGTCATCAACAGCTACCATTACCTTTTCGTATTCCCGTATAGCATTCTCTTCACGTCCCAAAACTTCCTCGCTATATCCGAGCAGGCAAAATATTTCATAGAAATATTGTGAATTGGAATATTTCTCAAGAAAATTATCACATAAAGCAATGACTTGACCGTAGTCGTGTAGTTTAAAATTTGACCACGCTGCAATGATTAAAGCTTTTTGATGGAAATCTCCCTCCAAATCAATCTTGTTGAAAACATCAATTGCAAGTTCATACTCACCATTTAGATAATGTATATAGCCAAGTTTTAGCAATGCTTCCTGTCTGTATTCTTTTGTGAACCCTTTGCCTTTGATCTCTTTTTCTGTGATGATAGAATAACGATTCTTCGCATCATCTAATTCAAATTGAGCTAAAGCGCAATCTGCAGCCAGGAGTTTAGCTTTAGCGAAGTTATCTCTTTTTGATGGAATAAGATCAAATAATTCTTGCGCAGATGTCCATTTTTGCATTGCCATCAAATAACGGGCTGTCATGTCGCAGACGTTCCAGTACTCTTCGTCCTTTTCTGTCCCTGTTGCCTCCTCATATTTAGTCCAGAGGGTCACAACTTTGCGACTATTGCCTCTATCTCCTTCAATTGCAATCAATCGTTTGTAAGTTTTTCTAATTAAGTCATTATCGTCTGTATTATCAATTACGTAGTTGTAGTTATAGTAAGCCTGATTGTAGATAGATACAGCAAAATATGACTCACCTCTATAGAAGTAAACATCTGTCAGATTTTGGTAACCGTAGCGTTCAATGACTTCATTCAAGCGAAGTATAGCTTCATAATAGCGTTCGTATTTGTAAGATAGTATTGCGGTTTCGAGGTCAAATTTGAACATACGATGCCGTTGTACCGAGTTGGCGGTTTTAATTAAGTTATCTTTGACATGACGAGCCTGAATATACTTCTGAGCATATTTCTCTCGCTGAAGTTCTTCCCATTTACTATATCTTATACGAGAAGGCGCTGATTCAAGCTCTGCTGGAAGGTAGTAAGCCGAATCTTCAAAAGTAGCCAGATTGATAGGTTCAAACGCGTTAAGAGTATTTTTCCAGTCCTCTTTACGGCGTAGATTAGCTTCTTGTGTGATCCCTTGAAATAACCAAGTCAGGAAAGCCTCTTGAACAATAATCTCTGATTCAAAATCGAGACTACGCCTGAAAAGGTAAATATTGGTATGCGTCTGAAAAAGCTCTGTTTGGTCAACCTCATCATCTGCGGCATAAAGAAAACTAACCACAGTAATTGTGATGAGAATAATCCAAATGTATTTGAATGTTCCGTTGTTTCGGATCATTTTGCCAATGGTATTATACTTGAAAACTGTTTTTTGAACAAGCTGTACGTATCACAAAAGCGATTGAAAGTGTACGGTAGGTTAATCCCCTGACTAAAATTATCAGGGGACACTAAACTTATATTAAAGGCATTACCAATCGCTAAAAGCACCTTTGTACAGAAACAGCTTGTACAATAAGACAGAATCCTACCTACACACGTCAATTATACGCTCTTTTTGCCCTATTGTCAAGCAAATATACGATGTAAATATAAAAGTATGTACCGTTTTAAACTTCAGCGGAGACTTTAATCCTATTAAGCGCTCGTGTTAAAGCCAAACTTGCACGTTTTATATCAATATCGGTTGATTTTTCCGCTAATCTGCCAAGAGCGCGTTCTTTTGCAGCTTTAGCACGCTCTAGATCAATTTGATCGGCTTTTTCAGCAGTTTCCGCGAGAATAGTAACCTGATTGCTAAGAACTTCAATATATCCACCGGATGTTGCCCAGATCTGACGTCCGTCCCTAGTATCTAATCTGAGCGCGCCAACATGTAAAGCTGTCATAAAAGGCAGATGTCCGCGTAGTACTCCGAATTGACCCTCTGATCCTGGCGCTCGCAGATGTCGAACTTCTAACGAAACCTGAGAGCCTGAGGGAGTCACAATTGTGACGTCAAAATTATCTGATGACTCAGCCAACTTTCTTACGCTCCTCTGCACGCTCCAGCACTTCTTCTATACTTCCAGCCATATAGAAATCCTGTTCAGAAATATGATCTAACTCACCATTAACGATCTTTTTAAAGCCGTTAATAGTTTCCTTTAGTGGTACGTAAACACCAGGTCTTCCTGTGAATGCTTCAGCAACGAAGAACGGTTGTGACAGGAATTTCTGGATACGCCGGGCTCTCTCAACCGTTAATCTATCTTCATCGGAGAGTTCATCCATACCAAGAATTGCAATGATATCCTGTAGATCTTTATATCGCTGTAGTACTAATTGAACTTGCTTGGCGGTGTCGTAATGATCTGTTCCAACCGTATGAGGATCCATAATCCTTGAACTTGAATCAAGAGGATCAACCGCAGGATAAATACCCATTTCAACGATCTGCCTTGAGAGAACTGTTGTGGCGTCAAGATGAGCAAATGTTGTAGCAGGAGCAGGATCTGTTAGGTCGTCAGCAGGTACATAAATAGCCTGTACAGAAGTGATGGAGCCAAGTTTTGTTGAAGTAATTCGTTCCTGTAAAGCGCCCATCTCAGTAGATAATGTAGGTTGATAACCCACAGCCGACGGCATACGTCCCAACAGCGCTGAAACCTCGCTGCCTGCTTGAGTGAACCGGAAGATGTTATCGATGAACAAGAGCACATCCTTGCCTTCAATATCGCGGAAATACTCGGCGAGAGTAACTCCAGTCAAAGCGACACGAGCACGGCATCCAGGTGGCTCATTCATCTGACCAAAAGACATCGCAACGCGTGATTCTTTAAGGGATTCCTTATCGACTGTTTCAACATCGAATTTCTCCATGTCGAAATTATCACCGTAGTTGACAACTTTTGACTCGATCATTTCGCGAAGCAAATCATGTCCTTCACGTGTTCGTTCACCAACCCCGGCAAAGACTGAAATACCACCATGTTGTTTAGCGATATTGTTGATAAGTTCCATGACGATGACGGTTTTACCGACGCCGGCGCCACCAAACAGGCCGATTTTACCGCCTTTTGCAAACGGTTGGATAAGATCGATAACCTTGATGCCGGTTTCAAGTATCTCGCTTGAAGTATCAAGATCAATTAATTTCGGTGAACTACGGTGAATGGGGAAATAAGTATCGGTTTCAATATCACCAAGTTTGTCGATCGGTTCACCTACAACGTTGATTAATCTTCCCAGTGTCGCAGGTCCGACTGGTATAGTTATTGGCTTACCGGAGTCAGCTACTTTCTCACCGCGTGATAAACCGTCGGTTGTATCCATTGCAACCGTGCGTACCATGCGATCTCCGAGATGTTGCTGAACTTCGAGTGTCAACAGACCCTTGTCACCGCGGTCAATGTTCAGAGCATTGTAAAGTGGTGGTAGATCTCCTTCAGGGAAGGCAACATCCACAACAACACCGATTATCTGTTTAACGATTCCTTCGTTGGACATAGCTTTTCTTGTGTTTATGTTTTGTTAAATATTGACTGTAAAAAAACTCTTTGTTGGGATGTCTCAATCCCAGTACAACTTATAATGACTTTACTTCAATTAAACTAACCATCTTATAAAAATCATGCTCATGAAGTATATAATCATCTTCTGTTGTTTCCATACTGATCGTTAGCTTGAATTTAAAGCCGAGGAATATAGATCGTATTCCCTTAATACGATGTTTGTCCGTGAGATAAGTAACCTTAATGTAACGTCCCTCACTGTTCGCAGACTTCATAGTACCCTTGCCTATGACTTTAAATTCAGTAAGTACTGACGCGTCACCTCCTCCATCCATAAAAGTTGGATAGATTTCATTAGCGTTGACGTCAGGAGCCATTGGTTCGGCTATTAGCACAATTTTGGCTTCGGGCGGACCATCTGGAAGACTTGCTACCAGATAGTCTCTACGGTCATCTGATCTGTCCCATACTTCCCATTTTTCAGGGAAAGACGCCTTAAACTGGAATCTATCACTTTTAAACTGATAGTCACCCCAGCTACCACAGCCTGATAAAAAAATAATAGATGCTAAACATATTAATAATGGTTTCACACAAAACTCCTTTAATAAAATCATCCTTTTAAGCCTTCAGCGCCGCTGACAATCTCTAAGATTTCTTTCGTGATAGCTGCTTGACGAGCTTTGTTAAATTGTAAAGTCAAAGCATCGACCAGTTCAACGGCATTTTTAGTTGCGTTGTCCATGGCTGACATACGCGCAGCTTGCTCAGCAGCATAAGATTCAAGCATGACTCGCCAAAGCTGCACATTGACGTGCATTGGAATCAGCTTATTGAGAACACCTTGCGGATCCGGTTCGAATATATAATCAACATTTTGTGCAACTTCCAGCTCTGAAATGGGTTCCACAGGCAGCAGTTGTTCTGTAATTATCGTTTGTTGAATGATATTCTTGAATTCATTGTAAACAAGATAGATGCGATCAAAACCACCGTTGATGTACTGCTCGCATATTTCACTCCCGATGGCAGCAGCCTGCGAGAACTCGAGTTCTTGAAAAACGCCTGGGTAATTGCGATATATCCGAGCATTTCGTTTCTTAAAGAAGTCGTAACCTCGTCTTCCCAGCGTAAAAATTTCAACATCTAGATTAGAGTATTCAACAATTACTTTCTGAGTTTTTCGACAGATGTTTACGTTGAACCCGCCACAAAGACCTCGGTCGGATGTAACATTGACAATACCAATTCGCTCTGCATCTCTTGCTTCAAGCAACGGATGCATTTCTGAACTAGTTCTTGCGGCGAGCGAAGAGATCACATCACGTAGTTTCCATGCATAAGGTCGAGCACGCTCCATATTCTCTTGTGCTTTGCGTAATCTTGCAGCAGCTACCATCTGCATGGCGCGTGTTATCTGCGATGTGTTTTTTACACCGGTAATACGTCGGCGAATCTGTTTGAGAGATGCCATATATTTATGCCTTTTTATTCATTGTCACTACGCAAAATCAGGCAGCGTCAGCAACCTTGAATCCTTGCATGAATTGTTCACAAGCCTTTTTCAAGCGTTCATCGAGATTTGAGTCGATCTTCTTTTTCTCCTCAATCTCTTTAAGAAGGTCGGAATGGACATCACGTACAATCTGCATGAATTCAGCTTCGCAGCGTTTTACGTTTTCGATGGAAATTGCATCGATGTAACCTCGACTCGCCAGATAAAGCACAGCAACCTGCTCCTCGAAAGAATACGGATTATACTGTATTTGTTTTAAAACTTCCGTAAGACGCTCACCGCGGGTTAATTGTGCAAGGGTTGCTTTATCAAGATCCGAGCCGAATTGTGCAAAAGCCTGTAGTTCACGATACTGTGAAAGATCAAGTCTTAAAGAACCTGCCACCTGACGCATTGCTTTGTACTGGGCATTACCGCCTACACGCGAAACTGAAATACCTACGTTAATAGCAGGCCTAACACCCGCATAGAACAATTCCGGTTCAAGGTAAATCTGGCCGTCAGTAATCGAGATAATGTTCGTTGGAATGTATGCCGAAACATCACCCATCTGAGTTTCGATGATAGGCAAAGCTGTCAATGAACCGCCTCCATCATCATCCGACATTTTTGCAGCGCGTTCCAACAGACGTGAATGTACGTTGAAGATGTCACCTGGATAAGCTTCACGTCCTGGAGGTCTTCTAAGCAGCAAAGAAAGCTGACGATACGCCCAGGCATGTTTGGTTAGATCATCATAAACCACCAGTGCATGTTTGCCTGAATCGCGATAATACTCGCCGATTGCAGCGCCCGTATAAGGAGCCAGGAATTGAATAGGCGCTGGTTCAACCGCTGTTGAAGAAACAATTATCGTATGAGCAAGAGCATCATTGTCTTCAAGTACCTTTATTACCTTGGCGATTGTTGAGCCTTTTTGCCCGATAGCAACGTAAATACAAATAACATCTTTACCCTTTTGATTGATGATAGCATCAATACCAACTGCTGTCTTACCGGTTTGACGGTCACCAAGTATCAGCTCACGCTGACCGCGTCCAATCGGGATCATAGAGTCAATTGCTTTTAGTCCTGTCATCAGGGGTTCAGTCACCGGCTGGCGTTGAAGTACTCCAGGCGCCTTCTTTTCAACAAGATTATATTGGTCACTTTCGATAGGACCCTTGCCATCAAGGGGTATTCCGAGTGGATTTACAACACGTCCTTCAAGGGCTTTACCGACTGGAACTTGAACCACCCTGCCGGTACGTTTAACCTGATCGCCTTCCTTGATCAGTTTATCCTCACCAAAGAGCACCACACCTACATTGTCCTCTTCGAGGTTCATCGCCATTCCGAAAACATCATTCGGAAATTCAATCAGCTCGCTGGCGAGGCAATTTTCAAGCCCGTAAACACGAGCAATACCGTCACCAACCATGATAACCTCGCCGACCTCAGACATATCGGAACGGGCTTCATAACCCTCGATCTGTTGTTTGATTATCCGAGTGATTTCTTCTGGTTTTATCTGCATATTTATTCTCCGAAACTCAAATGTGAGTTTGTTATCCGTAAAGAGACTATGATGCTGTCATAGTCGATTTCAATCGGTGCAATCTGCCTTTTATCGTACCGTCAAGTACTGTATTGCCAACCCGAACAAGAATTCCGCCTACAAGGGTCGGATCAACGGTGCACTCCAATGCGAGAGCGCAGTTAAATCGTTTTTCCAGTCTGTCTTTAACCTTTTTCAGAGCATCCGCCTCAAGTGGCACGGCGGTCACGATACTGCCGGGAGTAATTCCTTGATGCTTGTTAAGAAAATCAATAAAGAGACTGTGAGCGCTAAGCAGGATTTCCGGACGGTTTTTATCGATGACTACACGAAGAAAATTCAGCGTGTATTCAGACGCATCCTTAAAGAGTTTATCTATAACCGAACGTTTTGCTTTTCTTTCGAGAGAAGGATTGAAAAGAAATTTCTTAAGATCAGGATTCTCGTTTACAGTATTGTCAAACGATTTCAGATCTTCCGCTACCCTGTCTTCAATGCCTTTTTCAACTGCTACTTCAAAAAGAGGTTCAACATAACGTCGGGCAATGCCTCCGCCGCTCAATTAAAGTTCTCCTGAATTCCTTCCATCACCAGCCGTTTATGATCTTCAGCGCTTATACTCTTGCCAACGATCTTTTCTGCGGCAGCAACAGCGAGGTAGGTGATTTCTTTACGAATCTCATTTACGGCAGCCTGACGCTCAAGATCAATCTCTTTAATTGCTCTTTCGCGCGCAGCATCAGCTTCAGCTTTATACTGAGCTTTTAATTGTTCGCCGAGGCGTTCCGCATCTTGACGAGCTTTCGCAATTACTTTTTGAGCCTCAGCCTGAGCCTCTGCCAGTTTACGGCGATTCTCTTCGATTGCAAGGTCTGCTTCTTCTTTGGCTTTTCTGGCAGCTTCAATGTTCGCTTTAATACCCATTTCGCGATCATCAAGCGCTTTAAGAATGGGAGTCCAGGCAGCCTTTTTTAGAATAAACAGAAGTATAACGAATGTGATGATCGTCCAGATCATCAATCCTGGATGTATATCCAGCATAGTCTATTCCCAATAAATGTTGTTGGGTGTAAATAGTGTCTGTAAGTTAACAAGTTTACAAGTTGACAAGTTATTTGAAAACCTGCCAACTTGACAACTTGAAAACTTAATTATGCCTTCAGATTAAGCAGCAGGCAGATAACAGCGCAAAGTAATGCAATACCTTCGATCAGGGCTGCGGCGATAATCATTGCAGTCTGAATTTTATCTGCGGCTTCCGGCTGACGGGCTATTCCGTCCATAGCGCTGGCAGCGATACGTCCGATGCCAAGACCTGCGCCTATAGTAGTTAATCCGGCGCCAAGACCTGCTGAAAGGTATGCGAAACCGAATTCACCTGCTTTTGCAAGAAATGCAAGCATGGGTTTGTTTCCTCCGATGGAACTTATTGTTTATTGTTTTGTAAATTGTATGCTTTTTTAATCTCTAATCCAAGGATAAGGCTGATTATTCTAAATCCTGAAGAGATTCTAGGGTTTCCGTATCAAACCCTGTTAATTCAAAAACGCTTCTCTTCACCATTTTAGCTTTTTCGTATCGCATTTTTGAAGTATTCTGAACACTTAATGTATCTCCAGCCGCAACAGTATCACCATAATAATCAGAAGCTACAACAAAATCATCTTTATCTAATAATTTATAACGTATGCCAACTGATATCTCACTTCTTGAAACATTTCTAAGCAGTAACTTCCATCCCCATTCAACAGAGTACTCTATAGGTTTTTTTGTCTTATATATGGCAATTAGTTTATATCCATCTTCAATAACTTCAAATGGATATCCGATATTCTCACCGTCTACATTCCTATGATAAATCTTCCATTTCTTCTGACTTCTTGATAGTTTTGGGCTACAAGAAATGTTAACTAAAGAAATGCAAACAATAAGCGTAATTGTAATGAAACGCAAATTAAATCCCTTCATTTAAGAAAGAATTATAGATAAAGTATATCCATTACTTTACTAAGCTAAATCCTGCTCGCTTAAAATATGTTTCAAAGTCGTTACATCCTGAAAGCTCGTCTATTAATTTGCTCAGATTATTTTGCAATTGATTCACACGCAAATCATTTGATGATAAAGGTAGCGGTAGATTACATCTTCCACCATCAACGCAAATGTAGTTACTCCTGTATACCAGTGCGCCGTTGTAGAATACATCAACTAGATTAAATGAGGCTTTCTTATTCGGAAAAACGTCACTCCAACTTTCATGCCAGTCATCAGTAACAACTACACCAAATGCAATTGTTAGTGATATATCCTCTTCATACACAGCATATCCAGTGTGATGGTCGCATTTGAGAACGTTTTTCTGTCCATCGTATTTTTCCCAGAAGGAAAACTGCTCGTGATAACATGAGCCACCATTTGCACAGTCTAATGGGTTCCAATCAGATCGGCTGGATGTACTAAGAATGTTGATTAGTTCATCGTAATTCATTTTATTCTCCAGTAGTTATGTAAATATAAAGTTCCTAATGACTCGGATGCATTGTCATAGAAGTAAACAGTACTGTCAAAATCGTAAAAATAGACGCCTGTAAATGAGCAATAAAAACTTCCAGTAATGAAATAAACAGCACGCCCGCCAGTGGCAGAGGCGCTATGATAATACTCTGGGCAAGGAAAATCAAGCCGAAAAATGACAAAATGACAGCATGTCCGGCGACCATGTTGGCAAATAAACGGATACACAACGCAAACGGTTTGGCAAACATTCCCACGAGTTCAACCGGTATCATAATAGGAATGACAAATACCGGTAAGCCTGATGGCAGCATAGCCTTAAAATGTTTGAATATTCCGTTCTTAGCTATTCCCATTCCTTGGATTGTAAAGAATGCTATTACCGCAAGCCCGGCTGTTACATTAATGTTTCCCGTTGCAGTATGTCCTGATGGGATCATACCGAGCAGGTTGCAAGTCAGAATAAAAAAGAAAACAGATAGAAAGAAAGGCAGTAATGGACGACCATCTTTCTCGCCCATATTAGCGTAAACCACTTCATCTCTTATGAAAATTATATAGCATTCCATTAGATGTGAAAATTTGTTTCTCATCAGTTTACCACTACGGAAAGGTATGGTAAAAGAAAGCAGAAGAACCAGTAGCGCCAGCCACATGAAAATAACCGGTTTGGTGATGGACATATCAATTCCACCCACCTCGAAATGCAGTTTTTCGAGTGAGAATGTCCAAAACAGGATTTCAATATTATTTAAATCTGTAAGGTGATGAACAATATCAAGTGTGTTGCCATGACCTTCGCCGTGTTCTTCGGTTGCAGCATGTTCTGTAGTGGTTTCATGTTCCGCCGCTTCAAGAGTAACGACCGGAAAGGCTGAAAATAACGTAATTAACAGAGTCAACAAAAATATTCTGCTAAAATTCCAAGTTTTTCCGAAATGGTTGATCATTGTTTCGATCTTGTTTAATTTGATATTTACCCTAACCTGAGCGCATAACTACAGGATTAGAATTATTACGATGTTAAATTCTGATCGTCTTCTTTTTTTTGAGTCCAAAAATAAAGCGACTCACTTATTTGATAAGCGATCATAAATGTCAGGCAGCTAACTGCAAAGTCAATGGTATCTAAACCAGCCTTGGAAGTTGCCCACCATATTCCAACAAGCAGGACTACTAATTTATAAAAGAAACCGCCGACAAATGTACCCAATAATAATTTCGGATTACCGGCTTTGTTGAACTTGATGAGCAATCCGAAAACAGGCAGCACCGTCAAGGTTGCCAGAATTATACCTGCGATTTTTACCGTACCAATACCGGTATGTCCAAGAAAATAGACAAGTACAACTGAAAAGATCAGGATGATCGATATATACTTATAAATGCTAACTGTTTTCATCGGCGTTTTCAGAATTATTTTGTTTCTTTTTCTGGATCTGATTTAATGATCTTACTAAGTTGATAAATCCTCCGGCTGCGCCGATGAAAGCGCCTGCTATTGCTAATAAAGGTGTAGTGCCGATTTTGTTATCAAGCCAGTAGCCTCCGAAAAACAAAAGCAGTACTGACGCCGCTATTGTAAACCCAAGGTGTGTATAAGTGCCTGCTGTTGCCCACGAACGTCTTATTGCGTCTTTATCGGATTTAGTATTCATGCATTCCCGGTAAACAAATTATCCGGACAGAATATCAAGCAATGTCCTCTTTATCCTCACCGTAGAGTTTAATCTTGCGGGGCTGCTGTTGAGTTGCGCTCGGTAGTTTTTCGCCCATATCGCAGTTGCCGTTAAACTTAGCGCCTTCCTGAACCACAAGCTGTGAAGTTTTTAAATCGCCGTTTAGTATGGAACTATGTTCGAGTATGGTTTTACCGGTAGCGCTGATCGAACCGATTATCTTCCCGCCGATAATAGCGTCTTTGGCAATGAGTTCACCATCAAGAGATCCGGTGGATCCGACTGTAATTGTCTCAGAAGAAATAAGCTCACCCTTAACTTTACCATCAACTCGCATAGACTGCTTAACAGTCAGTTTGCCTTCAAAATTAGCATCTGCGCCAATTATCGTCGAAAGCTCACCGAATCCAGGTTTACTATTTGTTACTTTAGCCACGCTAATATCTTTCAGATATTTTATCTTATCGGAGCTGAAAGTTCTTTTATCAACGCTATAAGCAATACAATCAGCCCAAGGGTGTAAAAGATAATCGCTCCGTATGGTATATCAAAGGGTAAAATGTTATGAAATAACCCTAACAGTATTAACAACCCGGATAACCGTGCCCATAAATTACTCATTGAGGTCATATTAAAAGTATATCTGCCTCCGCGAATCGGTAAACAACCACCGATGAATAGAAATCCACCCAGAATCGCCATAAAGGCTGCGAAAATCATTTGACCTCCTTATGAATGGTCGCTACATTCTTTCAGAATCTTCCGAAATATTTTGTATGAACTCTATCGGATTAACAGCAACACCGTCTTTCCATATCTCAAAATGAAGGTGTGGCGCGCTGGAGCGTCCTGACGTGCCGAGAAGAGCGATAGGTTCACCTCTTGCTACTTCATCATCCACTTTTTTAAGATTAAGCTGATTATGACCATAAAATGTTATATATCCATTACTATGAACGAGAAGGATACACCAACCAAAATGTGGCGTCCATTCTGAAAATGTCACTCTTCCGGCAGCAGCGGCTTTTATTGGAACACCTGATTTTGCAGCGATGTCTATTCCGCGATGGCTATGCTCCGGAAATAAATAATCCTGATAAAATTCTTGCGAAATAAATCCTTGAACCGGCATACATGTAGGCAGTCCGTAAGCCATAATACGTTCAACGGCATAATTATCATTGCCAAACAGCAGATCGTCATCGCTTGTAATAAATCCACGATCAGCAACATCTGCCATGCTCATTACAGTATCAATATCAACAGTTCTGCCAAGTTCGAGGTGACCACCGAGAGAGCGAATAATCTGCGCCAGGATTTGACGACTTTGATCAACCTCTCTTGCCACCCGTATTATCCGGGTGTTTTCCATTGTAAGACGTTCATTTTCTGCGCTAAGTTGATCAAAATCCAATGCACGTTTAGCAAGTCCACTATAAGTAACAGCGCCGGCAATTATTAGAAGCAATAATATACCGGTTGCCCAGGCTGCTGTTTTAAGCCAGAAAACCGAAAGATTATATCGTTTAGGATTACCACCTTCTTCTGGAACAATCAGTATGTTCAACCTTCTGCTCATCTCATCTCATCGCAAATTGAAACCTAATTCACTTTAAAGCTTATAATTTATAATTATACAAACTGTAAATCAAGACTTTGTTACATTTTTCTCATACTTTGGCGCAACCACTCGGCTAAAGCTATGGAAACGCTGACTGACGCATTCAGAGATGCAATTTTTCCCGCCTGTGGAATACGCACGATTTTATCGCAATTACTTTTCAAATATTGAGATATGCCTTTCCCTTCACTACCGACAACAAAGGCAATCTGTCCACTCATGTCTAAATCCCATAAATCAGTTTCGCAATCTGAATCAAGTCCATAAATCCAATAACCGGCTTCTTTTAGTTTATCTGCGGATTGATTAAGATTGGTCACTGGGATAAGCGGGAAATAAAGAGCAGCGCCGGATGATGCTTTTACAACTGTGGGTGTGAGACCAACTGCTCGACGATTTCTGAAAATGATCCCACCTGCGCCCATTACTTCAGCAGAACGGATGATTGCGCCAAAATTCCGCGGATCTTCAATACCGTCAAGAATGAGAATTGGTTTAGGTTGCACATGAGAGATTTGATTTAAAAGGTCTTCAATTTGAAGGGTTGAAGGTTGTTTATATTTTGCTGCTATTCCCTGATGATTACCTCTGTCGGTCATTCTATCCAGATCGTAACGATTGGTTTGGATGATTTGGATATTATTTTTTTCCGCAGTACGGATTATATTTCCGAGAGAGCCACTACTGCTGTTACTAACTACATAAACGGCATTCACTTCCAGACCACTGCTAAGTAATTCAGCAACAGAGCGGCGTCCGAAGACGAGGTTCGTATTTAATGAACTTGGCAAATTCTGAAACTTTCTAATTCTTCTAACTTTTGTTAACGGTCAACACTGACATTATATAAGCCAGCATTCAGCTATGTATGAACTTTAAAAAAGGAAATTAAAAACTAAGCGATTAACAATAAATACACCTGAACTTTAACTTTTTCTATTCTTTTTTTGTTTAATAGCTAAAGTTTTGTGATCATTTTTCCGATAGTAGAGCTAAAGATAGACATTCCGGATACCTCTTGCACCTCCACCGGTTCTTATTCTATCGTCCGTGTGCTTAAAACCCGGTCTGATCTGACCGGGTTTTTATTTTTAAAGTATAAATTGAACTTTCATCTAACTAAACTACAGCCCAAAAAGGAAATCCTTTAAGAAAAACACAAAATTCTTACAAATCAGTTAAAGTATTTTGAAAAGTGTCCGATTATATAAGTGGACAAGATCATGGCTGTAAATATCACTTCCACAGTCTAATTGTTCATCGTCTGCGTGACATAGGACCCGACTACTTCCTGTCGGGTTCTAAATTTTTGTCAATTATAAATATCCGTTAAACCTGCCCGACGCCGTAATACATAAAACCTGCCTCGCGAAGCTTTTCGGGATGAAACAAATTGCGACCATCAAAAACTACGTGCTGCTTCATTAAGCTGTACATAAGATCAAAATCGGGAGTGCGGAATTCGTTCCATTCGGTTGCAACGACTAATGCATCTGCATCTTTCAGAGTAATATAGCTTTCTGATGAGTATTCTATTTGGTTATTGAATATCTGGCGCGCTGTTCTCAATGCTTGTGGATCATAAGCTTTAACTTTAGCTCCATTTTCAAGGAGGTATGCAATTACGGGTATTGCCGGTGATTCACGCATGTCATCAGTATTAGCCTTGAATGCCAGCCCCCATACTGCAAAATGTAATCCTTTTATATTGCCCTTAAAGTGTTTACGAATCTTTGCTGGTATAAACTGCTTTTGGATCTCATTCGCCTTGATAGCAGCTTTTATTACTTCCAAATTCAATCCTTTCTGATCAGCAAGATGGACGATTGCATTCAAATCTTTCGGAAAACAGGAACCTCCAAATCCCATTCCGGCATGCAAAAAAGCTGTACCAATCCGGCTGTCGGAGCCTATACCGCGTCTGACTTCTCCAATATCAGCTCCAACGAGTTCACAAAGTCTTGCGATCTCGTTGATAAACGAAATTCTAGTGGCAAGAATTGCGTTAGCTGTATATTTGGTTAATTCAGCAGATTCAACTCGCATTGTTATTATACGTTTTCCGGTTCGCATAAATGGAGCATAAAGTTCTGTCATGATCTCTTCAGCTTCAGGGCTGTTACATCCAATAATGACTCTATCCGGTTTCAGGAAGTCTTCAACGGCGGCGCCTTCTTTTAAAAATTCAGGATTAGAAACAACATCGAAAGGATATTCGGTCAAACTTGAAATCAATTCTTTTACTTTTGTTGCAGTTCCAACAGGTACTGTAGATTTATCGACAATAACCTTGTATTCATTAATTCCTTTGGCGACCGTTTCTGCAGCATTTAGCAGATGCTGGAGATCCGCAGAACCATCCTCATCCATAGGTGTTGGAACAGCCATAAATATGACTTTGCTTTTTTTAACTGCCTCAATAGTATCAGTTGTAAATGTTAATCTGTTTCTGTCTGTGTTGCGTTTAACAAGCGTTTCGAGACCGGGTTCAAAAATCGGCGTCTTACCATTACGCAACATATCGACTCTTTCAACATCTATATCTACACAGATCACATCGTTACCAGTGTCAGCGAGACATGCTCCGGCAACTAATCCTACATATCCGGTCCCAATTACAGCAACTTTCATTATTTGTGATCCCGATCTATGTGTTCAAACATTTTGTCTGCCTTTCGTAAAGATTCAAATGTACCAGCGTCGGTCCACCAACCCTTGAAAAGTCCAAATGTTAATGAATTTTTACGAATATAATCATTATTCACATCTGTAATCTCAAGCTCGCCTCTGCCTGAGGGTTTAAGTGTTTTAATGATGTCAAATACTTCGCTATCATAGAAATAAACTCCGGTTACTGCCCAGTTAGATTTTGGCTTCTTCGGTTTTTCTTCAATTGAGATAATCTTTTCACCATCCAGTTCAGCTACTCCAAATCTGTGAGGCTCAGGAACACGACAGAGTATTATTTTAGCGCCTCCACCTTGAAGTGCGTAGTCCTTGATAAAATGCACAAGTGAATCCTCAAAGATATTATCGCCAAGGATGACGGCTATTCGGTCACCATGCGCAAAGTTCTCTGCAAGACCCAGCGCTTGAGCGATGCCTCCGGCTTCATCCTGAACCTTGTAGGTAAATCTGCAATTAAAGTCTTTACCGCTTCCGAGTAATCCAACAACATGCCCCATGTGTTCAACGCCGGTTACGATTAGGATTTCTGTTATGCCGGCTTCAATCAGCTTCTCAATAGGATGATAGATCATCGGTTTGTTTCCTATGGGAAGCAAGTGTTTGTTTGTAACCTTTGTCAGTGGATACAAACGACTGCCGGTTCCACCTGCAAGTATGACGCCCTTCATTTTTGCAGCTCCAATCTGATAATTGTTTCAACAAATTGTAATATACCTGTTGAATGTTAGAGAATCAACAATACGGTTTTCTTAAAACATAATTACTTTTGGTTTACTCTTTATTCGCAGAACAATCCTATCATCCTGATAATTATGCTTTCACAAGGTGATCAATATAGATCAATCCATCCTTAAAGCTGCGTCCTATAACCCGCACACTTTCCTCGAACTGTTTAAGTTCGTCAATCTGGTCGGGTTTGAAAGTCTTGCAGCTTCGTTCCCATCGCTGCTCGGCAAACCTGCCGATTCGCTCAGGTATCTCATAAAGTCTTATACCGCGCGTAGCGCTGATGAATAATGCCTCGGGGTATTGCCTGCGGAGTCCTTCTAACAACATCTGATCATCTACCAAATCGACCTTATTAAATATCAATACCTGGGGAGTATGGTTAAGCTCCAATTCAAGCAAAACCTCTTCGGTTCGAGCAAGGTGTTCTTCCCAATGAGGATGAGAGAGATCGACAATATTTAAAAATAGGTCTGCCTGACGCGACTCTTCAAGTGTGCTTCGAAATGAAGCGAGTAGATCAACAGGTAGCTTACGTATGAAACCTACTGTATCAATAAGCAGTACCTTTTTGCCATTGGCAAGTCTAAATGAGCGTACGGTAGGATCCAGAGTCGCAAACAGGCGGTTTTCTACGAAAACCTGAGATTTGGTCATTGAGTTCAATAGTGTGGATTTTCCGGCATTAGTATATCCAACTAAAGCAACCTTAAATAAATCATGGGGTCGATTGCGTCGGGTAGCACGAGCTTTTTCAATACGTCCTAAGTCTTTGCGTAGAT
>JAIPJL010000046.1 GCA_021734165.1 bacterium
CTGACGCCATTTCACCGAGTGCGGATAGTGTTTTCTGATGTTCATATCGTTCTTCGAGATGCCGAATTGTCGTCATATCGTTAATAAGTTCAACGACTCCAACTCTTTCACCAAATGAATCCACTACCCAGGCTGTACTAACCTCAACCTGAAGCTGTTTCCCTGGAAGCGCCTTTTCGACACAACTTAACTCCGGTCCGTTATGCAGCGTATATAGTGCGCTTGCTTCAATCTCCGGTTCACCCATTACTTCATTGTAATGCTTTCCGATGCTTTCTTCAGGTTTGATCCCACTTATTGACGCAGCAGTACTATTGAAGATGGTGATTTTTCCATCCAGATCGATTGCAATTACTCCCGATGAAATACCCTCAAGAACACTTGTCAGGTAACGCTTTACCCGGTCAAGTTCTTTTATTTTTCCATAGAGTTCGCGATCCTTTTGCTCAAGAAGCAGAGTGAGTTCTTCAACCCGTTTTTCCAGACTGTGATATGCTTGATTGAGATTTGAAGTAGATTCGTTGAAATAGCGGAATGCGTTAATCAGAGCACTGATATCACTATCTGACTCGCCAATCAATGGCTTTTCAGATCCGGGTTTGGTATCAATATCAGTCATTTTTCAGTATCTTACTCATAGTTATTAAATTCCTGCGTTGATAACTTAAATGTCTATAGAACTCTATCACTGATGTGTTCTCAGCTTCAATCCACAAATTGATTTTCACTACGCCCATTTTGGTTAAGCGTTTTTCGAGTTCCGGTATTGTATCCGACAGACCCAGAGTCAGTCCAACCTCAGTCCAAATTTCGATAAGTCCGGGTAGGTCTTTTGTTTGACAATTTCTAATTATCATAAATCATCATCTGTCAATATAATTCAATAGACCACAAGTCGCAATGATGAGTATTACAATTATAGTCTATCATCAATTCTGCCATCAATTGGAGGGGGAGGTATCTTACGTAGATAACGTAAAACCTCTCCTACAAGATATAATGAGCCTGTTATTAGGATGGTATTATTTGGATCTGCCCGATTTTTAGCCTGATCGATTGCAGCGTTAATATCATTGCATTTTTGACAAGTGATCCCTTCGGATTGAGCTATACTGAACAATTCTTCAAGAGGTAAAGCTTTTGGAAAGGAAAGAGGAACAAGAAAAATGGTTTCTGATATTTTTGATAACATTTTCAGCATTTGTATAGCGGGCTTGCCGCGTATTGCTGAAAAAATAACAGATATTCCCTTGAAACCATTTAGCTTCATTACAGCATCTATTAATACGCCAAGCGCCAGCTCGTTATGAGAACCGTCTAATATTATAGGCGGTTTACTCTTTATATATTGCAGTCTTCCTGCCCACCTGACCTTAAGGAGACCTCTTAATATCGCTTGTCTATTGATATTAAAACCCGACTTTCTTAGTATTTCAATTGAATCAAGTACCGTAGAAAGGTTATCAAGCTGGAATTGTCCGGCTAAGTTAATCCTTATAGCGCTGCTGTTTAACCAGTTTCTCGAAGTTCTAACTAATTGGTATTTGTAATTGCTTTCTATTACTTCAAACTCATCCCGACCCGGTGCAAAGCTAAGTGATGATAAAGCAGATTTAGATCGTTTGACAATTTGGCTCTTCGCTTCGGGTGTCTGCTGAGAGCTGACTACAGGGGTACTTTGCTTTATTATATGTGCTTTATCAGAAGTGATTTCGGATATTGTTTCGCCCAGTATTGCAGTGTGATCGAGTCCAATAGGCGTTAAGATGCTTAATATGGGATTTAATACAATTGTCGAATCAAGTTTTCCACCAAGTCCGGCTTCAAATATTGCGACGTCAACTTTTTTCCTGCTGAAATGGAGCATAGCCGCAGCGGTCAGATGCTCGAAAACAGTCCGATAGGCAGTGCGTAAATTGACATCAGATTTTGTAAGTGTATCACTAATCTGCTTTATATATAAAGTGAATTCTTGTTTTGATACCATTCGTCCATTTATTCGAATCCTCTCACGAACAGATATCAGGTGAGGTGAAGTATAGAGACCGACTTTATATCCTGCAGCTTGAAATACACTTGCCAACATTGCGGCGGTTGAACCTTTACCTTTGGTTCCGGCTATGTGAATTGTGGGATAATCAAAATGAGGATTCCCGAGCAGATCTAACAAATTGCGGAAATCATCAATATCCTTATCGCGTGTGTTATAGTTAAGCTCTGGTAATCGCTCAAAATTGATGAAGCTGTTAAGGTGAGAGATCGCTTGTTGGTATGTCATCTTGCGGTTTCTATCTTAGTTAATAAATTAGTGTCTTCTTCCCCAGGCTCCTCGCGGAAAAGGCGCTTTATCGCGCCTGCCAAAAGCCCAGACCGCTCCGAAAATAAATCCGCCTATATGTGCCCAATGTGCTACGTGGCTTGAGGTTCCGAGTATAGCTGAAAAGAACTCAAGAACCATCCAGAAGCCAATAAACCAGATTGCTCGAATCTTGATAAATATCGGATAGAAAATAATTAAAAATACGCAACGAATCTTGGCATTTGGAAAACGAATCAAATATGCCCCCATTATTCCTGCAACTGCACCGGAAGCGCCGATTACAGGAACATTTGATTGAAAGAGACTGAAAATTGCATGAGTGAAATTACCCGCGACTCCGGCTAATATAAACAATACTAAGTAGGGCATACGACCAAACCTGTCTTCAATATTATCACCAAATAACCAAAGAAACCACATATTTGAAACTAAATGCCACAGACTGGCATGTAGGAGGATAGAACTTAACAGAACATAGGGCTTATCAATCATTAAGCGCGCAGTAAAACCGAACTTATCTGCAATAGCCTCTAATCCTCCCATCTTGGGTAAAAGGATAAATAATGTAGCATTAATTGCGATCAATACCAGGGTTATAAACGGGAATGAAGCAGATGGAGTTTCGTCACGATAGGGGAATAACATCTATGATGCCTCACCTATCAATTTATTTGCTAACATGTATTCCGCAATCTGAACAGCATTGGTTGCCGCACCCTTTCGGATATTATCTGTCGAAATCCAAAGCGCCAATCCATGCGATCCTCTGTCTCTGCGGATCCTGCCTACAAGTACTTCATCTTTACCTGCTGCTAATAACGGCGTAGGATATTGATCTAACTCCGGTTTGTCTAAAAGGATAATACCGGAAGATTTGCTAAATATTTTGCGAATATTTTGAATTGAAATTTTTTTACTAAAAGTAGCATGAACTGCGAGTGAGTGTCCGACCATGACAGGAACTCTGACAGCGGTTGCCCTGACAGGCAGTCTTGGAAGTCCAAGTATTTTGCGGGTTTCTTTGATCAACTTTGATTCTTCGCCACTAATTGGTTTACCATGCGAGCCAATCCATGGGATAGCGTTATAAGCAATGCGATGTGGAAATGCGCTCGGTTCGGTATTAACATCATCAAGCTCGGAAATTAATGCTTCCACACCACTCCTGCCGCTGCCGGACACACTTTGTAAACTGATAACAGTAATGTCCTTGATGGTGAATTCTCGATGCAGAGGAGCCAATGCCATAACTAAAGGGATAGTTGTACAATTAGGATTTGCAATAATACCCCGATTACCATTGAGAGCTTGGGGATTAACTTCAGGTACAACTAAGGGGGCGTAGTGTCTAAGGCGAAAATATGAGCTTTTATCAATGACTACGGCGCCTCTATGCGCAAATCGCCAACCCCATTTGCGCGCAACTTCGACGCCGGCAGCCATGAAAACCAGATCAAGTACCGGTGGTTTGCGTGTATCCAGCTTTTCAAGACAGAGCTGATCGAACGGTGTTGCAATCCAGCGCCCTTCTTTTTCGTCTGAAGCGTATATATGGAGTTCATCTATCGGGAAATTACGTTCTTTAAGAACTTTCAACACCTTTGATCCGACAATACCGGTAGCCCCAACTACTCCAACTTTAAGCTGAAGTTCTATCTTTGGTATCGATTCCAAAAAACTGAAACCGGCTTGCCTTTTTAATGGTTTTTCCTGTTCAATATGCGGCATGTTTTAAGTCCTGAATAATACAGATTCTCGCTGGAACATCTGAAGCACGATAATCAATCCTATTAAGGCAAGTATCAGATTGACTGCCATTGTTACTACTACTGTCACGACTTCATAGGAACCGATAAGCGCTTCTTTCATCATCATTGATACATTCAACACCGGCACAAAAGCCAGTTCTTTATTAAGCTGTGTATCAGGCATTAGCGACGCCATAGCAGGCAGGATGATAACTATCATAAGCGGTGAAATATAACTTTGCGCTTCACGGTAACTCCTCGCAAAAAGGGAAAGAGTCATCATAAGCGACGCAAAGATAGCTCCAAGCGGTATCATCGCAAGAATCATGAGAATGACGCCGACAGGCTCAATACTGAAATGCAGTTGCTGTGACTGCTCAGGACTGATGCCGATCAATCCCGCTCCGCTTACAGCAAGGCTGCCGACAGCAAGAGCTGTCGTCACAATAGATGTCGAAAACACGGTGAGAAACTTTCCTATCACAATGTCCATCCTTGAAACGCCAGATACCAGCAGTGTTTCAAGCGTTCCTCTTTCCTTCTCTCCGGCGGTCAGGTCAATTGCAGGATACATTGCGCCAATGAGTGACATTAAGATCACAATATATGGAAGGAAACTACCCGCAAAAGAACGTCCCATGTCTTCTGCTGAAGCGGTGTTTTGATTAATAACCCAAAACGGACGTACAAGCTCCTCAGGTAAATTACGTTCTTTCAGAGCGCCACTGACAATTTCAGCCCTGTATTCTGTTATTAAATTGGTTAAAGTGCGTGAAACAAATTGACATTTTTCTCTTGTATTGTCAGAATAAATCAGGATATTCGGCGGGAGTTCAACGCTTTCATTAGAAAGGAACATATTAAGCTTTGAGAAAAATCCATCAGGAATATATACTACTGCATCAATGTCTTTTTCGTTGAGCATTTCAAGAGCAAGTGATGTGTCATTAATTGTTGAAATTACCTCAACAGCTTCAAGGCTCTCTATTTTATCCTTAAGGAAATCATTTGTTTCATTACATATCCAGACAATAGTAGAGCGTTCTGCTTTTATCTTCTCCATACGGCTAACCATAAACTTGGTCATCCCAATCGTCATTAAGGGCATCAGGATTATCGGGAAGAGTATCATTGACAGAAGCGTGCGTCGGTCACGCAGAATATCCTTCAACTCTTTCAGATAAACAACCATTATGCTGTGAAACTTCATTAACGCCCTTCCCTTAAGGTTTACTATCACCATTAACAGCCTATTATAACCAATTTATAGACATAAATCAACAAAACAATCAACTAATCAACAATCAACCAACCCTACAGCTTAGATTTCCTATATTTTTTGAATTAGAAATATATCCCTTGAAGGCTGATTAAGCCCTTGCTTTTCAATATCAACATCCTTAATATTAGACGAGAAATGATGGGCGTAAAATTAGAACCCTTGAATCAATGTAACCAAGCTTGCTTCGTTCATCTATGTCACTCCAAACCCAATAAACAGCCTGTGCAGGAATATGTAAAAACACCAGAAATGTCATTCCCGCGTAGGTAGGAACCGATTATAACAATAAGTTAGAAGACTCCTGCCTTCGCAGGAATGACACTCTTATAGCTCCCGCACAGAATGAAAGTAAGGGTGGAACTAAAAAGGGATAGCATTATAAACTTGGTTTTTTAACTAATACTACTCTGCTGTTTTAAAAGCCGCTGATTAGTATTAGAGACGAAAACTTTCAGGAGATATCAATGAATAAAAACAAGCAAACAATACTCTGTATTTGTTTTCTGGTCATAACCTCAATCGGTTATTGTTCGGATCAGATTATTAAGACCGGAATTACAACAAGAATAGATACCGATCTTAAATGTGTCGCAGTCGATCCTGCAACCGTCAGATTAGAAGCAAAACCGCCTGCTGAGATAGAGGTTAAGGCAGACATAATAAATTCTGTGTTATCCAGGGATGAATGGCTGGAATTAAATTCAGTATTTACTTTGGTGAGTATTCCCGCAGGTGATAAATATACTCTCCGTCTTGATCCGGGAAATAGACAAATCGAGGAGATATTACCGGAGAATATACTTAATGATTACTACATGGAGGCTGTAGATCGTGTGCCATGCTGGATTCGTCCCGATCTTATTAATAATCTGAACAGAATCAGTGGCGAGTGGGCTGAATTCGCTCAAGAGCAGGTTGCTGATATTATCCTGGAAACTGATGATGATTACCTTGATGAAGTATCTTTTGTGATAGCACACACATCACCGATATTGATAGAGGATTATACACTAAACCTTGAACTTTTCATTGAGAATGCAGTGGGGATATACGAAGCAGATGAGTATCTTAATTATGTTGAAATAGTCGAGTACGGGAGTGTTGATGATGGTGACTGGTGGACAACACTGGAATATCTCGTAAAAGCCGATGATGATACTTTTACAGTTGAGTTGGACAGAGATCTCTACTACTGGTATGTAGTTCATCCGCGTATTTCAGATGAAATGCCGCTCTATATAAATCCTACTACGGGAAACTCAGCACGACCACCCGACGGAGTATTCTGGAGGGATTTTCTGCTTAACCATCCAGATGATGATTACCTTTCACTGCGAGATGCGATAGAAGACTGTAATGTTCTATGGAGTAATCTTAGTAATAACGGATCTGAGGAAAATGGCGCTGTTGGCATGGTAACTTGGTGGATACAGCATGTTCTTGATTTCACTTCAAGACAGGAACGACCAATACAGCCTGTACGTATTTACAGTATGCACATAGGACGTTGTGGAGAGCATTCCGATTTGACATCCGCTGCCGGCAGAGCTGCTTTGATACCAACAATCTGTACTTCGACTCTTTGTACGGATCACACATGGAATGAGTTCTGGGATGGTGTTCGCTGGATTACCTGGGAGCCTGTTAATAATTATGTTGATTCAGCGCCTTATGATAACTGGAATCAAATTCCGGGAGTAGTTAATTGGCGCAGCGATTCGTATTTATGGGATGTCACCGAGCGTTACACAGCTTGCTCTGATCTGAATGTTTCTATAACTGATCGCAATCACAACCCTGTAGATGGCGCTGAAGTCAAGTTAGCGAGTGAAGCTCTTAGTGGTGGTTATTACTGGTGTGCTTGGGGCTATACAAACGCTGATGGTGAAGTATCTTTTAAAATTGGTGACAATCGAAATATTTATTTACGGGTTGAAAGTGTCAAAGGAAATTATCCCGCTGATGGCATTGTTCAAATAATTGAGAGTAGCGAGGCAGATCAGTTTTATGAGTATTCGCGTAGTCTTACCGGTTCAATGCCTTCTGTATCTGCTAACGAAGCTGAAGAACCTGACGATCCAAGCAATCATTATCATCTTGATTTAGACTTTGAATTGGAAGCTGAGACTACAAATGGAAGTATAGACTGGAGAACTAACACCGCTGAGTACTTCGCTGATATTGCAGACGCCAGACTCGATTTCTTTATCTGTGATGAGGAGAATTATTCTCTGTATATTGATGGTGATGATTTTGAGGCTTTCAGCGTATGTGAGTTGAATAATTCAGGTGAGAATGGGTTTGACCTGCCAACCGATGAAGTCTGGTATGCTGTATTATCGAACGATAACCGTGCTGCTGATTGGATGAAAGCTGAAATCGCGGCAACATTATCGGTTGATTCAGACTTTGGAGTTGAAGGTGATTTGGAAATACCGCATACTTACAAGCTATATCAGAATTTTCCGAATCCGTTTAATTCAGAAACCAGATTATGTTTTGACATTAAGCAATCCGGATCCGTTCAATTAAATATTTATGATTTAAATGGGAGGTGTTTGCATCAATCTATCTATAGCAATCTGAAAGCAGGTGTTCATAGTATGACTTTTAATGCAGGCAATCTAACGTCCGGGATATATACATACGAACTTAAAAGTGGAGATTTCAGGGAAACAAAATCTATGATTCTGATAAAATAAGCTTCAGATTAATCAATTTGTTGATTGTTGATTGGTCAATTAGGGCTGTCAGTTAAGCAGTTCAAGTATCTTATTGGAGAGTGATGATGGGCGATACGGTTTCTGGATAAAACCCGATAGTCCTTTACCCGCAAACCTCTTGCTTGCCTCAACCTCGTCGTATCCGCTTGAAAGTATTATCTGAACTTCATTATTAATCTTCTTGATTTCCTCAAATACTTCTTCACCGTTCATTCGTGGCATGGTTAAGTCGAGCAGTACCAGTCTGATTTCGTCTGCGTGTTTCCGGAAGGTGTTTACTCCGTTTAAACCATCGGATGCGAGTAATACTTTGAAGCCTGCTCTCGTGAGTACTCTATCAGCGAGTGAGCGTATAATTTCTTCATCATCCACGACAAGTATTGTACCGGAACCTTTCTTATCGGAAGTTGCTTCTTCGTCTTTTGCGGATATTTTTATTTTTTTGCTTGCAATAGGGAACAGGGCAAGAAAACTCGCTCCCTCTCCGGGTCTGCTAGTTACCTTAATGGCTCCTTTGTGCCCGCGTATAATACCGAGTACTGCGGATAATCCTAAGCCTCTTCCTGTGAATTTAGTGGTAAAAAAAGGGTCAAATATTTTATTTAAGGTTTGTTCATCCATGCCGCAACCGGAATCAGAGACTTTAATATAAGCATAAGTTCCTTCGGAAATATCTTCGTAAATGTACGTTGTTTTCAGAAATTTGTCGTCACATTCCAGAGTCCCTGTTGAAATGGTTATTATTCCGCTCTCGTCAGCGAGTGATTCGGAAGCATTTGTGATAAAATTCATAATAACCTGACGAACTTGAGTAACGTCAGCTTCAATAAGAGGCAGGTTGCTGTCAAGTTCAAGTCTGATATTAGCTTTTTTAGAAATCGATGTCTGGAGGAGTTCAGTCATATCTTTAACCTGCTCGGAAAGGTCAATAGGTGTTATTAAAAATTTGCCTTTACCTGAATATGCCAGCATTTGTCTGCTTAACTCAGCAGCGCGTTGACCGGATTTCTGAATCTGATCTATACAGTCCTTAATTGGTGAAGTGGCGGCAATATCCATCATCGCAAAATCTGCATTACCTATAATTCCTTGGAGAAGATTATTAAAATCATGGGCAATTCCACCGGCAAGAATGCCGAGGCTTTCCATCTTTTGTGCCTGCATAATATGTTTTTTAAGCTCTAATTTTTCGGCTTCCACTTTTTTCAATTCAGTAATATCCTCAACAGTGCCTTCATAATAAACTACTTCGTCATTTTCATCGCGGAATACTCTTGCGTTTTCACGCAAATAAAGTGTCGTGCCATTTTTCCTACGCCATTCGGACTCATAATTTCGGAGTTCGTCATTTCGTTCAATTGCTATCCTGAATCTTTGTCTTGAATATCCCGATTCTACGGATCTATCCTCTAAATCGCGATTGATTTCTGCCAGCGATGTGAAGCCCAGCATGGATAAAAATGCCGGATTTGCCATGATAACACGACCTGCCGGTGTCGTTCTGTAAATTCCAAGTGAAGTGTTTTCATGAAAGCTGCGCAACCGTTCTTCGCTCTCGCGCAGCGCTATTAAAGCTGCTTTTCTTTCTGAAATATCATTAAATGTAAGTAGTATATTTGTTGGCTCACCATTTGGATTCTTAACAATACTGGCTGCCAATTCAACGTCGAATAATGAATCATCAATGCGCCTACCCCGTAATTCACCAACCCATTTACCTTCCTTTTCAAGCATATCTTTTATTCTGATGTTATATCCACCGTTTCGAATCAGACTATCTATTTGTTTCCACTTAACATCTTTCAGCTCACATTTCCACATCTTAAGGAATGCCGGATTTACGTAGGTTATAATTCCATTGATGTCAGCAATAGCAATAGCGTTCAAGGATTGATTCATAGCAAGATCCCGGATCCGCAAAGCATCTTCTGATTGTTTGCGCTTCGTAGCATCGGAATAAACGGTTACTATTTCACCGGAAGGAAGTCGATAAATATAGTTTTCACGCCAACCTATTATACGTTCATCTTTATAAAGTGAAAGCGGGAGTTGCTCAGGATTTCCCGTTTTCCAGACACGTTGAATAACCTCAAGAAGACCAAAATCTTTAACGCCGGGAAATGCTTCGGTTATCTTTTTTCCAATAACATCTTTCCTATCAACTTTTTCTATATTCTCAGCGCCATGATTAAAATCAACAATTACAAAATCCCTGCCATTATTAACGGCGCGATATACGGTAACGCCATTGCTGATCCTCTCGAACATCTCGCGATACCTTGTCTCGCTTCTGCGTAATTCCTCTTCTATCCGTTTAGATTCTGTAATATCCAACGCCATTTCATATCGGACGTCACGACCATCAGTTAGTTTTATTGCTTTATCAATACAGCGAAACCACCGGTTACTTTTTTTATTGTGGAATTCCCAAATATAAGTTTTTCCTGTGTTAGAGCCGAATATTTTATCATTTGTACAGAATGGACATGGTTGTTTAAGGTCGTGGAAAGCTTCATAGCATTTCTCGCCGGTGTGGTCGCCAAACAGATTTTTTGCTGCTTGATTCAGATATATAACTTCCCATGTTTCGGGATCGCTTATATATATAACTTCATCTATAGAATCGAATATCGAGAGAAGTTGCTCATTTCCAGTTTCAAAACTCACTTTTTCCAGTTGTTTTGTTATGAGGTCAGTCATGGATACTACCTTTTTTACGAAAATCCAGCAATATTAGGCAGAGAGATTTCCTAATGTTATACGACACATATATATTATACTTTGAAACTTGTAATTGCAATACTATTTTGTGCTGCTTATTGCAATAATCTGAATTATTTCAAACATTGAGTTAATGCAGGAAAGCCTCATTTTCAATTTCAACAAAAGCCCAAAAAACATCGTTTTATAATGCGTTTGCTTGTAAAAAAAGAACTCTCTTCTGAAGTCTGGAAGCTTGCCGGTCCGATAGTTCTGGGGATGATATCGCAAACCCTGATGAGCCTTGTTGACACCGCAATGGTCGGAAGACTCGGTCCTGCTGCCCTCGGTGCAACCGGACTGGGTGGTCTATTATCATGGATGATTCTCGGAACTCTTGGTGGATTGCATGTAGGTGTTCAGGCGGTCTCAGCGCGTCGTTATGGTGAGGGTAATTATACCGAAGCCGGGAAAACTCTTGACAATGGAATCCTGATAGGTTTTATATTTGGTAGTTTTTGTACGTTATTCCTGTCACATTTAATGAGCTGGTTGTTTCCTTTTTTTTCCGACGATCTTGCAGTAACGGACGCAGGCAGCGGTTATATTTTTTACCGTATGTTAAGCGGACTGCCATTTATGGTAATAGCTGCACAGAGGGGATTCTTCAATAGCATAAGTCAAACCCATCTACACATGCGAGTTGTGCTTGCTAATAACATTCTCAATGTGATTCTTAACTATTGTTTAATATTCGGTAAATTCGGATTTCCTCGAATGGAAGCGCCTGGAGCCGGACTCGCTACAACCCTTGCTACTATTATTGGCGCTGTCTATTTCCTTTATATTTCCTTAAAACCTAAATTAAGAAGAAAGTTTGGATACTATCGAATAAAGAATTTTGACTGGAGTATCAGTAAAAACATATTCAGACTGGCAGTTCCTTCGGGTTTGCAGGTTTTAATAGCCATGTCCGGCTATTCGATTTTTAATCTGGCAGTTGCGAGGATAGGAACTATCGAATTAGCAGCAACCAATGTAGTTATTACAATCTGGTCAATGGCGTTTTTACCAGGAGCGGGATTGGGAGTTGCTGCTTCAAGTCTGATTGGGCAGAAGCTCGGGGAAGGAAATCCTGATAAAGCTGAAGAATACGGGTGGGAATCCGTTCGACTTGGCATAATTGCCATGGGATCACTCGGAATTATCTTCTTACTTTTTCCCGAATTAATATTCAGGATTTTCACCGACGATTTGGCTGTTATAAAAGCAGGTAAGATCCCACTTCGCATAATTGGTATGATCCAGATTTTTGATGCGGCTGGAATGGTACTCGCATCAGCGCTTCAGGGAGCGGGAATGTCGAATTGGGTGCTGAAAGCAGAGATCGCAAGTTGCTGGGGATTTTTTGTCCCGTTTACTTTATTAGTCGTTCTCGTGCTGAATTGGGGTATGGTTGTCGCCTGGATTGTGCTTGGAACTTATCTTACTATTTACGGAACGGCGGTAACATTGAAATTCTATAAAGGCAAATGGAAGGATGTGAAAGTTTAAGAAAAGATTCAGGAATACTGTATATATTAGTCACTAAGTATTGCAATTTGGCTCATATTGTTGTATATTGCCGCCAAGTGTATGTAAAATTTGCGTCACATCGTCACACTATCGCCGGAAAACCTTTGTGGGTGGGGGATAGAGGGCGTGACGGAAATGTGACGGAAAATTTAATCGTCATTCCTGTGAAAGCCATGTCTAAGCGAAGCGTCAGTCTGCACAGCACTCCCGGCTACTGACTATCTAATCCCGGCTTGCGGGGAAGCCGGGCTACGAAACTATCTTATCTGCCAATTGCAGATATTAATTTTATTATTCAAAGGTCACTTCTATTTGCGAATTAGTTTTTTCCTTCTTCTCCTGTTTACTTGTACCAATGTTAATAATTCTATACAAATTTGAATTTGATTTATGCTTATCCCATTCTTTATACAACTCCTCAAATAACACAAAACTCCAGTTATCGCTTTCATATCTTTCGTTAAATAGAGGTGACTTCATTTTCCTTTTAAATTGATTAATTCGATCTTGCGGAAATAGCATGATCTTTTTAACATCTTTTTCCAAATTTGAACATCGCTGTAATGCGCTGGTCATAGATGTTGTTGACTCAACCTCAAACGCGCAATACACTCTATCATCTTTTATCCAAAGTAAATCTATACCAGCCACATCATCAAAATTCTGAACATCTTTTAAACGAGTTATATCAGAATAATCTAAATAGTCTTTTAATATTGATTTATTTACTAATTGACTATCAATCCTATGCGATTGTTCAACCTTTCCAATTGATATTTTAAAGTTTTGTTTTTTTCCAATTTCTGCAAGAAGCGACATAATTGCTGTATGCTCATTAACTACTACATCGGACTTAAACCTTGGTTTAATAATCCAGTATCCGCCTTTTAAAGGACGCGCATAGTCTTCTAATGAGCTTTTTATACTTGATTGATCAGACGTTAGCGAGTTAGGAAACTCAACGCTTACAGCTTCCCAAATATCAGTGAATGTTACTCGTCCTCTTGATTGTAGCTGTCGCAATACGGTCTGTTCAACCCTCTCAGATAATGGAATCTTTTGTAAATGAGGCACAATATTTGGATCCTTAAACCACCATAATTTGCCGGTACTTCCGCCAATTCTCGCATCTATTAGAATGTATTCGTGATCTAAATGCTCTTTTAAAACAATTTCTGAATTTAGTCCTGTATCAAGTTCTGAAAAATACCCCTGCTTTGCCAGTTCTGGATCAATTGCGTTTATAATTATTGTGTAGGGTGTGGGTTCCCCTCTTTCTGCTAATATTTTTGTTGTAGTATCAAGTACTATCTTGGCAAACCTATGCTCATCTATTAATTCCGGTTTAAAACCAATATCTCCTAAATCAGGTTTATGAAAACGAATATAAAAATCGCCTTGCGCTGATCCAAACGGTTGCAATAGGGATTTGGCGGATGGTCTGGCAAGTTCCTGATGATGAATTTTTTTTAATTCAAATCCGGCAAGCACACCAATTCGTGTTGTTGCATTCCTAACTTTGAATGTTGGATTATGAAATGTTAGAGTCAAATGGCTCTTAGGTTTGAGAACGCGAAACATCCCATTGAAACTGTTCTGCAATAATGAAGTGTAAACAATAAAGTCCTTATTTTGTTTTTCATTATGAATAATCTCTTTGCTTTCAATATTATCCAAATATTTATTATTAAATTTTGCCCATGCAGCCCAAAGATATGATAATTCACCAAATTGTATAGATGAATCGTATGGTGGATCAGTAAAAATATAATCGACACAGCCTTTGTCACCATAGAATTTATACATATTCTCCATTAGTTCAATGCAGTCACCATTATAAATAAATACATCAGCATTGTCTTCAATAACATCTTTGAAATTCTTTGCAAACTTCACACCATTAAAATATTCATTAGATTCCTCTTTTGCTTTGATAATCCCTTGCTTACCTAAAACAGAACTCTCAAATTTTTCCCATACATTTTGCTCCATAAACTCGTTTGCATACCAATAACTATGCTCAGTCCAAGCAGAACTTAAAGGTCTTGTAGGTCGCACTGGCGTCATTCGCGAGCATAGGTGAGTCATAGATGTGAATGCAAGCTTTAAAAATGGCTTTATGTCCCTATCAGTTTGCTTCTCAATAGCTTCCATTAGTATAGAGAGCGCATAAATGTTACGTTTTGTAAATAATTCATCGATTGATTCATAGTATTCTTTCTTCATGAAAGGATTGCCAGTGTTGTAATATAATTTGTTTGTTGGATACCATTCTTTAATGTTATGATTATCTATCACATCGAGGATATTTTCATCATACTCGACTGGTTTATTATTGTTACTTCTCTGTTCATCACCACAGTAGGGACATTTCTTATAGCGTATATCAACACAATTATTATCCTTCCAAATTGCACAATTGAACACAATAACTTTTTTACATTTTCTACACTTTGTCTTATACAAATTCATTATTTTGTTCTTAACCTGATATTCTATATTAACGAACGCTTCATGTATTTTAGATAAATTTACTGATTTTATGGTCAAACGGGTAATTTCGGATGCAATTGGGTTCAGATCGGCTATTATGACTTTCCTGCCCCTCTTCAGGGCTTCCATAGCCGTAACTCCACTTCCTCCAAATGGATCGAATACTACTCCTCCTTCCGGGCAATAGTTTTCAATATATTGTCCGACGACATTCCATGTTTTTCGCGACCAGAATTTATGGAAGTTATACATTGGAGTATGTGCTTTAGGCGGTATTTGGCGATTTAAGTGTTTCACTATGGTTGTCTCTTTATGATTAGGTTTCGCATACTTTCCGTGCTCTAAACCACCCGGAAAATCTGAAGCGTTGTACTCAGTACGAAGTTCATCTTTTTCTGTGATCTTATCCTTCATTATAGATATTTCTTTCTATTTTACAAAAGCAAACGAGGATAAACAGGATTAACAGGATGCAAATTATAATCGCTCGCAAGTAATGACATACGTCATTTTCAACGCACGTCATATTTAACGTATAATGTGACACCTCGTTAAATAATTGTCAAGTTTTGAAGTTATTTTTATTTATAATTATGAAATTCGCTATTAAATCAATCACGGTCAGCATGTTGAGGAAAACCATTGAGTATAAGGCGATCTCTATTATTTGAGAATTTCTGCATCTGTTAAGGGCTGACCGTGCCACACGCCTTTTTTCATTTGTGGTACTCCCCCTTCAATTCCCCCTGCAAGCTGGGGGGAGATTACTGGGGTATTCACTACCACCGGCTGGCGCCGGTGGCTATTCACGTTTAACCCTTTCAGGGTTGTCCGCCCTACCCGCTGGAAAGCAGGAATCCAGCATTTATATAGCGACAAACAAGAATGTTTGTCCTACTGACTTTCTAACTTCTATTCTATCCCAAACTGCTCCTTTAACACCCTGACAATATCAACCTGCTTTTCAATCTGCGTGTAGGAAGCGCCGTTATCCTCTGCGATCTCTTTGAAAAAGCCGTCCTTATCACCGCTGCTGACTACGACCAATTCCGTACCTGCTTCTGCAGCGAGCTGGTTGAATGGATCAGATAGCGCTCCCCGTCGAGCTTCACCCCCGATATGATATACGAGTATAGGTATTTTTTTCTTTTCAGCGCTTTTAATTAAAGCCTTGACCCTATCCATTTCCAGTTCAGGATCGATCTTAGCCGCACCCAATCCCTTGGACGATCCGCCAGCTACCAACAATAATGTCTTTATTCCTTTCAAACTGTCAGCCGTTGCTTGTGGACAGTACCGAATACTCAGACCAGCGCGCATCGACAGACCTTTCATAATCAGCACATCCGCAGCCTGCCCGACGGATGTCAGCAGCACAGGCTGAGCATAGACTGGAGTCGTTGCTGTATCAGGGGTTTCCTCTGCCAGAGTAAGTGCGAAAGGCAGCAAGCAAGCTATGGTTAAAACTGCAAATATTTTCATTTATTTTCCGAAATGTTTTAAGTCCTTTGAGATATTGCTTTAGAGTGTCGTTCCGGTGAAAGCTGGAATCTATATCTGCTTAATTATTAAGTACATAACACTTCTTCGATTCCCGCCTTCGAGTCTGTCCGATAATGCTAAAAGCGCTTGGGGAAGCATCATCCCAGCGAAAGCTGGGATCCAGTAAAGTCTTAATAAATAAATCATTATCTGGATTCCAACTTCCGTTGGAATGATGCGTTGCGAGATTTACGCTATTATCGGACAGATTCCTTCGCGGGAATGACATACTTTTATGTCGAATATTTCAAAGGTCTCGTTTTTACTTTAAATAGAAACCAACTCCATGCTGAATAAGTTCCGCATAAGATGGAATTTGACTGTATTTTATCTCTTTATCAGGCTCGAACATTGCCATTTGGTTGCACAGGATTTTTATCGCTTCAACATGGCGCCCGACTCGGACTTCCATAGGGATACCTTCCGCCGGGAAATCCACAGCGAGTTTACCAAGTTCGCTTGCCTTATGATAGCAGGCGTCTTTACTGTTAATTACCAGATCAGCATCGGTGACTCCTCTGATTCTGCCCTGCAAAGCTCCGGTTGTTTCCATCAGTACAACTTTAGCGTCGGTAAAGTCGCCAATTTCACGGTGGCTTAATCCATGAAAATTGTACGGTGATGTCTCAAGACTGATCTCTATTCCTTCAATCTGCAAATCAACAACCGTCATTGCGGCGACATCCATGGCTTTCTCATGAGCGACTATTGCGTTAATTACAGGATACTCAGGCGCCGCTTCATGAAGATCAACAACCAGATCTACGTTTTCTTGCTTTACAAGTTGGATTATCGCATAAGCCACCATCTCGGTTAAAGTGCCGTTTTCTCTGCCTGGATAAGCCCTGTTCAGATTACGAGTTTCCGGTCCGGAAAGTATTTGTCCCGATGGATGATGACGATAAACCACCGGATCAGGCCAGCCGTCAAGTATATTTGTATAGCGCGAACCAACTCTGAAGCGTCGTTCTTTACCCTTGCGATTCGTAAAGCTGAAATATTTCGGGAAAGCCTCCTGAGGCTCTGTTGCCGTGAAACCGGATTTATTAGCGCGCGTAATGACAATGATGCTGCCTGCTTCAACGTTCAGGTTTTCGACCAGCAGAGTTGCCGCAACATTTGACGCCGGTTCGTTAGGATGTGTTCCGCCAAGTATAAGCAGCGTTCCGCCAGGTTGTCTCCCGTTGAAAAAATATATTTCCGCATCGCCTCTGGTATTCCGAAGTGATGAGAGATAGTTGCTGAGTTGCTTGGTTTTTGTCAGCGCGAAAGACGGATGTACCGGTTCTTTCTGCCGTTGCATCAGAAAATCGCTACCTGCAGCGAGGCAGGCAATCAAAATCAGTATCGAGTAGAAGATAATACGATGAGTATGCCACTGCTCGTCGTGATCCTGGTAATCCTGAACATCTTCCGGTTTGATCTTATCCGAAGGTGGTTTTTGTTGCTGTTTTGCGCTCATAATGCCTATGATTTTAGAATACTTAAATATAATGGGTTAAATTGTTTTCAGCAACAGAACTTGACTTCTAACTGCAAATGAAGTTACTTTCATCATAGTAACTTTGCCGGAGCATCGAAGCTTTCTTCGCATCACTACAAACAGAACAACATATGAATAAATCCAGTTTAAAACGCAAACTAATCTGGCTGACAATATTCGCTATCACCATGGGATATTTTGAAGCTGCGCTGGTTGAATACCTGCGTGAATTATACTATCCTGAGGGATTTGCTTTTCCAATGAGAGAGATACCATTGCCGTTTCTGTTGATCGAAATAGGACGTGAAATAGCAAGTATCTTTATGTTAGTCTCAGTTGGCGCTCTTGCCGGATGTTGTTTCATTGATCGCTTTGCTGCATTCATGTTTATTTTTGGCGTCTGGGACATTGTATTTTACGCCTTTCTGAGACTATTCGAGAATTGGCCTCCTTCTGTTTTTACGTGGGATCTGCTTTTCCTGCTGCCGTTACCCTGGATAGGACCTGTATGGGCTCCGGTGTTAGTATCAATTGCGCTTATATGGGCGGCGGTTAGTATCTGGCTACGGCTTGAGAAGGGTATAATAGTCAAACCAACTCGCGCTGAATGGATTGGTGAGATACTTGCGGGATCGATCATTATCGCTTCCTTCATTTCAGGCTTTCAGGTTGTGCTCAAAAAAGAGATACCTCAGACCTTTCCCTGGTATGTTTGGCTAATCGGAATGAGCTTAGGCATTTTAATTTTTATAGCGGTGTTACGAAGGACTGACAGGATTGAAAGTTGAGGCTTATTTTTGTACATTAATAGGACATTAAATTTGATAACCGAAATTAGTAAATGAAAAATACAGAAGCAGTAATTGTAATAAATCCGGGATCAACCTCAACAAAATTCGCCCTTTGGAGTCGTCAGGGCTGCATAACAGAAAAAGTTGTTCGTCACGATAGCGATGAGCTTGCTGAAAAAGTCGCTGATCAGATTGACTATCGCAAGAAATTAATCAATCAGGAACTTGAACCATTACTTGGAGATGCAGTGTATCCGCCTGACGGCGGATTGGCAGACAAGAATGTCCGCCCTACCCATCCAATTAAAATTGTCGGCGCAGTTGGTCGTGGTGGTCCCTTAAAACCTCTCAAAGGTGGCACTTACAAAGTTACCGATGCAATGCTTGAAGATCTTCGCTCCTGCAAGTATTCAAACCATGCCAGTAACCTTGGCGCCATGCTCGCTAAGCGTTATGCTACTCGTTTCCAAGTCAATGCTTATGTCGTTGATCCTATAACAGTTGATGAATTCCACGATCTGGCAAGGCTTTCGGGCGTCCCCTGGATTAAGCGAAAAAGCCGCGTTCATGCACTGAACATCAAGGCTGTAGTTCGTCGTGTTTCCAGTGATTTGGGCAAAAAAGTCTCCGAATCGAATTACGTTGTAGCTCACCTCGGTGGAGGAATCTCAATCGCTCCTGTCAAAGCCGGAAAGATTATCGACGTTAACGATGCGCTGCACGGCATGGGTCCGTATTCTCCTGAACGTGCGGGAGCATTGCCTATCGGACCTTTGATTGAGCGTTGTTTCAGTGGTGAAACGACTAAAGCGGAGTTACTTGGTGAACTTGGACGAAACGCGGGACTTCATGGCTATCTTGGAACTTCTGACGTCCGCGAAATCCTGGAACGCATCAAAAACGGTGATAAGGAAGCGGATTATATTCTGAAAGGCATGATCTATCAGACTGCCAAGGAAATCGGCGCAATGACTGTAGTGCTTCACGGCGAGATAGATGGCATAGTACTGACTGGAGGACTCGCGCACTCCGAAGAGGTCATTTCGATGCTGAAACCGTACATATCCTTTCTTGGAGAAGTATTTGTATATCCCGGTGAGGGTGAACTGCGAGCGCTTGCAGAAGGCGCTTTCAGGGTGATCGATGGGATTGAGGAAGCGTTGGAGTATTAGTAGGACAAGTATTCTTGTTTGTCAAAACACCAAAGAGGTGTCATGTGTCTTCGAGACCTTTGAAATATTGCGTTAGAGTGTCGTTCCGGCGAAAGCCGGAATCCATAACCGCGACATTATTAAGTACTTAGCTTATCTGGATTCCCGCCTACGCGGGAATGACAGGCGCTATTTCGAATATTTCAAAGAACTTGAGAACATCCGACACCACACTTGAATCTTAAAATACATAGAGTAAAAATACATGGCAAAAACACAAAAACTACCTGAAATAAAAGAGCCGACACGAATGTTAATGTCGGGTAACGAAGCAATCGCGCTCGGAGCGAGAGAAGCGGGAGTATATTTCGCTACAGCATATCCGGGCACACCTTCAACAGAAATTCTGGAGACTTTCTCACGTCTTCCCGGAATTATAGCACAATGGGCGCCCAATGAAAAGGTTGCCTTTGAAACAGGAATAGGCGCAGCGCTTGCGGGCGCCAGAACCATGGTTTGCATGAAACATGTTGGTGTTAATGTAGCTATGGATCCATTGATGACCTTCGCCTACACCGGTACAATCGCAGGCTTTGTGCTGGTATGCGCTGACGACCCAGAGATGCACTCATCCCAGAATGAACAGGATAACCGCATTCTTGCCCGTTTTGCTAAGATTCCGATGCTTGAACCATCCGATTCCAGCGAAGCACATGATTTCTTCAAACTCGCAATAGAGATTTCCGAACAGTATGCAACCCCGATCATGCTGCATATTACAACGCGCATCTCACATGCAAAAGGCATAGTCGAGCTTCAACCCTGGATCGAGCCGCAAGTAAGCGGCTTTGAGAAAAATCCCGAGCGATTTGTGATGGTTCCTCAATATGCCAAACTTCGTCATCATGAAGTCGAATCGAGGCTTAAGGAGCTTCTCAAGTATTCCGAAAATTCACCCTTAAACCGGATCGAATCCGGTGAAGGCAATGTCGGTATAGTAACTGGTGGAGTTTCATACCAGCATGTGCGCGAAGTTATGCCCAACGCTCCTGTTTATAAGATCGGGATGTCTAATCCCATGCCTATTGAGTCAATCAGGAAATTTGCTGATTCAGTAGAAAAATTAATTGTAGTTGAGGAACTTGAGCCTTACTACGAAGAGCAGATTAAAGCGGCTGGCATTAAATGCGAGGGCAAAGGTAACTTCTCGCTTGAGGGTGAGTTAAATCCGGAAAGGGTAGCTGAAGGTTTAGCAAGAGCTGGAGTTATCAAAGCGCAACAGAAGACAAGTGTCCCTGTACAGATTGACGTTCTGCCAAGACCTCCGGTATTATGCTCAGGATGCCCACATCGTACTGTGTTTAACGCTTTGAAGAAACTAAAGGCGGACGTTTTCGGTGACATTGGCTGCTACACATTGGGAGCGTTAAAACCACTTAATGCGCTTCATGCCTGTATCTGCATGGGAGCTTCAATCGGAATGGCGTCCGGTGTTCAACTGGTAAAGGGATCGAATAAACCGGTTGTGGGAGTAATCGGAGATTCAACCTTCCTTCATTCGGGTATAACCGGACTGTTGGGCATGGTTTATAATCAAGCGCCTGTTACAATAATCATCCTCGATAATCGTGCAACTGCAATGACCGGTGGTCAGCAACACCCCGGTACCGGTACTACACTTCAGGGTGAGCCTGCTCCGGCTGTTGATTTGGTTGAATTGGTTAAAGCAACCGGTATTAAGAATGTTAAACCTATTGAAGCCTGGGACCTGGATAATGTGCTTAAGGTCATTAAGGAAACTACAGAATCGGGCGAGCCATCGGTAATAATCACTCAACATGAGTGTATGCTTTATCCGAAAAAGGTTAAGCCTCATCCTTATCAGGTTGAGCTTGATATATGCAACGGCTGTGGCGCATGTATTCGTATCGGCTGTCCTTCTATAATGACAATAGATGAGACAACCGAGAAGGGCTTGCACAAGGTCACAATAGATCCCGAAACCTGCACCGGTTGCGAGCTGTGCGTATCGGTCTGTCCGCTTGAAGGCTGCATCGTTGAAATGAGCGAATCCCTGACAGAAAACGTTTGAAAGCCATGTCATCACACGGTACAGCCCTGATAACCGGAGCATCAGAGGGAATTGGTCTTGAATTAGCCGGAATTATGGCTGCGGATGGTTGGAATTTAGTGCTTGTTGCACGCCGTGAAAAGATTTTGAACAACCTTGCTAAGGATTTATCCAATAAACATAGTGTTCAAATCGAAGTGATAGCTGCTGATTTAAATGATAATAATGCTGCTCAACGAATATTCGACAAGATCAGGAAACGTAACATTAAGGTTAATGCTCTTATCAACAACGCCGGATTTGGTTATTATGGGCGCTTTAAGGATCAGGATATTGACAGGATTATCAACCTGATAGAGGTTAACATCTCGTCACTGGTCAGATTGTCACACCTGTTCAGCGCAGACATGGTGGAGCAGGGGAGAGGCAGGATTATGAATGTCTCTTCTGTTGTCGGTTTCTTTCCGGTTCCGTTCTTTACAGTCTATGCAGCGAGTAAGGCTTTTGTTCTCAGCTTCAGTCAGTCGTTGTCTAAGGAACTCAAAGGAACCGGCGTAACCGTAACCTGTCTTTGTCCAGGATCCACCAAGACCGGCTTCGCAACTGCTGCCGGCGCTAAACACATTGAAAAAGGATTTCAAAATCAGATGGATTCCTTTAGTGTAGCTCGTTTGGGTTATGCCGGAATGATGAACGGTAAGACTCTTGTAGTAACCGGATTGATGAATAAGCTTATGACAGGGATGACACGTTTTCTGCCGCGGAATTTGGTTATCAGTGGCGCTGAAAGTGTTATGAAAAAGCGGGATTTTTAAATGGTATTATTTCAGTAGGACAAGTATTCCTGCTTGTCAATTATGTAATAAGAGTGCCGTCACGTGTCCCCACGTGACGGAATAGCAATGACTTGCGTGTCATGTGAGGACACATGACACCACTTACTATTACATTAATCATTTGAATGCTTTATTGACAAACAAGAATGTTTGTCCTACTGAATCAGAGTTCTTTGAATTATTCGGTGTTAACACGTAAAATGTGTCACTCCGGTGAAAGCCGGAATCTATAACATAGGTATTATTAAGTACTTAGCTTGTCTGGGTTCCTGCCTTCGCAGGAATGACGGGCTTTGTTTTCTGAATATTTCAAAGGTCTCGAATCAACAATACAAACATAAAAGAATACAAAATGTTAAAAACAACAAATATATTAATCGTCGGCGTCGGTGGTCAGGGAGTGATCCTGGCTTCCGAGCTGCTTTCCGAAGCAGCCATGACAGCCGGCATGGACGTCAAAAAATCGGAAGTACACGGTATGGCTCAACGCGGAGGTGTTGTGTCTTGTCATGTACGTTTTGGTGAGAAGGTTTATTCTCCCCTGATCCCCAGAGGGGAAGCGGATGTAGCGCTCGCTTTTGAAGCTGCTGAAGGAATGCGCTGGGGAAATCATGTAAAAGAGGGCGGAATGCTGGTTGTGAACACTCAGCAGATCATCCCGACTATTGCATTTACCAAAGAATATGATTATCCTGAAGATCCGATAGGCGAACTGGGCGGGTTCAAATGTCGTGTTGTACCGATTGACGGAATGGGGATTGCTACCGAACTTGGCAATGCTAAAGCAGTTAATACCATTCTGCTTGGAGCCATTTCCGGGGATTTGCCGATAAGTTCCGAAATCTGGGAGAAGGTTATCCGGCGCAGAGTCCCCCGTGGTACCGAAGAGCTTAACCTGAAAGCATTTAATAAAGGAGCGGAAATCGTGAAAAACGCAACAAATCTGACTGTAAAATGAGCGCTGAGGAAAAAGGTGATGCGGATTCTGCACAGGATTTATCACTGCGTGAATTGATTGGTAAAGCTGCAGAAAACCTCCATAGTACTGTTCAAACTTCTGATAATAGCTATATTGTAACAGTTGAAAATGCTGATAACGATAGCTATGTCACTATTAGTCTTACCGGTTTAATTACCGGAAAGAGGGGTTTAAGTCTTGAGATTGTCAGTGGCTGCAGCAGTATTAAAACTGTTAATACTCGATTGCAGCTAATTGAAATTTCAGATCTCTTCATTACCTACGATACACCTGATCTTATCTCATTTTGCTATACGCATTGCGAAAGGTTTCTAATGGTAAACATCCTTTCCGAGGCAAAGATTGAGGTTTGGGAGGGTATAGATCGCAGGATTGGAGAAGAATCAAAACCAGTAGATACCGCTGTTGATAAAAGACGCAAGCTATTTTGTTTAAGCAGATTTAAGAAAAACAAATAGACTGTAGCAGCACTTAGACAATAATTATGGAGTGATGATTCATTGAGCAAGATAGTTACGTTTATTATGTTGTCTTTGATTTTCCTTGCAAATGGCTGCCAGGTCGGAGGCTCGAAAGCCTTCGTGCCGGGTGACAGTTTTGAGGATAATAATGCAACTTACCAGGGTGAGCCCGTTACCGGTGACTGGCTGGTTATGGATCTGCTTGATGAACCGGAATCTCTGAATCCCTTTACTTCTACCTCCGCAAGCGCCACAAACATCTACAACGGTTACATCTACGAAACTTTCCTTCAAACCAGGCGCGATCCTCCCTGGGATGATGTGCCTTTGCTTGCCGACAGTCTGCCGGAGTCTTCTGCTGATCACTTGATGTATAAATGGCGGCTTCAGCAGAATATTCATTTCCACGATGGTCATGCCTTAACCATGCAGGATGCGTATTTTTCGCTTAAAGCCTTGATGAATCCCTATGTTGATGATTTGCCGTCTAAGCCTTATTACGCTGAACTCGACAGTATGAAAATGATCGACGATTACAATCTGATCATGTACTGTTCACAGCCCTACTTTCTGCATCAGGAATTTCTTGGCAGCTTCGCTGTGCTGCCGAAACACATATTCGACAGCGAAGGCTTAATGGATGATCTGAGCTATTTTCAGGTCAAGAACGGCTCAGCATTCGGCAGGATTGCCGATCTGCTTGAGAAGGAAAATGATGTAAGCTGGAACGATCTGCCCGTTGCTGTAGTACTTGCCGTGCTGGAAAAATCAATTAGTAATCTCACAGAAGAAAAGATTGAGT
>JAIPJL010000001.1 GCA_021734165.1 bacterium
AAAGGAAGCTGAAGGGTGGATTATTGCCGCACAAAGAGCAGCCACTGCCTGTGCTAACGGTCAACCCTGGCGTCCAATTGAAGCAGAAGTTGCATCACTTGAATCTCTTAAGCGTGGTATGTGGGCGAAACGTACAATTAAAGCAGGTGAAACGGTCTCCGCCGATGACGTCTATCTCGCAATGCCCTGCCTTCACGGGCAATATCATGCTGGTAAATACTATGAAGTCATTGACATGTACACACCTATGGAAGATATATACCCACACATGCCGATTGGACCGGATTTGCCTGCTAAGCTGCCAAAGAAGATTGTTGCAGCAAGCATTATGGGTCGTCTCAAGGAGATGCTCGATAACGCAAAGATCAAGGTTGGAGCTGATGCGGAAGTAGAACTCTCACATCAGTATGGATTTGACAGATTTTACGAGATCGGCGCTGTAATAATCGATATCGTCAACCGCGAATACTGTAAGAAGCTGATCATACAATTCCCCGGGCAGGATCATCCCTCACATAAACACATTAAAAAAGAAGAGACTTTCCAGGTACTTAGCGGTGAGCTTGATTTCGTGCTGGACGGTAAACCGGCAACCTTAAAAGCAGGTGAAAAGCAGGTTGTCAAGCGTGAGCAATTCCACAGCTTTGCCACCAAAACAGGCGTGATCTTTGAAGAGGTTTCTACCGAGCACATTAAAGGCGATTCGGTATACGAAGACACCTCTATACCAAGCGATCCGGTTACACGTAAAACTAAAATCCGCATGAAGTTATGACGGAACTTGAATCTCACAGTATAAGCGTTGATATTGACGGAACACTCTGTTATTTGACCGATAACTATTCCGAAGCAGCACCAATTCCAGGCGCTGCTGAGAACCTTAAAAAACTGAGGGAAGAAGGCTGGACTATCATTTTATTCACAGCACGCCACTTCAACCAATGGCAGATTACTGTCGATTGGTTGAAAAAACACGACTTTGAGTACGATCAGATTGTCTTTGGTAAGCCCCCAACACGTTACTATATAGATGATCGAGCGATCCTTTTTGATAATAACTGGGATGAAATCGGGAAGAATCTTGGAGATAAACTGAAAGATATATTGGCGTCTGAGAAATCCGGACGAAAGTCTTAAAGTATGTCTGATCAGAACCGTAAAAAACTGCATAATATATATCTCGTTATCTCCCAAGGACACCTTGTACGCGATCATCTACGCCTTGGCATGCTGGAATTGCTGCTTGAGAAGCGACCCGACTGCCGGGTCGTTATTTTAACACCAGCAGATAAGGTTACAGATTTCTGCGAAGAATTCGCTCATGAACGCGTAATTATCCGGCACCACAGCAACTGGTCTCCGGATCGCCCGTTAAACAGAACTTATAAATGGCGCAGTAAAATAACGAGAATTAATTTCCCTTTAAAACGCCAGTTAAGCGATCTTATCTGGCTTCTTCAAACTGAATATCTGAAAGTTGATGATGGATTGAAAGCCATTTTCGAGGAATTTCCACCTGCGGTTGTTGTTTCGACAATGCCTCATTTTTTTAATGAATTTGACGTTGTTGCTTATGCTGAATATAGGGGTTTTGCAACAGCGGCTGTCATTAAAAGCTGGGATAATATTTACAAAGGATTAAAACCACGACCTCAGAGAATAACCGTCTGGAACGACGTAAACCGACGCGAAGCTGTAACAATGGAAGCCTATCATGATGATGAGATCACTAACGTCGGCGCCATGTCGTTTGACAGGTATTTCACGCCGGGTGTGATTAAACCTCGTGATGAGTTCTGGCGATCCAAAGGATTCAATCCCGATCATCCTGTGATCCTGTATGGCAGCACCGGAGGAATTCTCGACCAGTTCGATGAATCCTTTATGATGGAAGAACTTCTGAAAATCGTTGAGTCATCACCTGAATTGAAGAATGTTCAGATAATTTGCAGGCTACACCCATCGTCAAATGTTGTAGCATTCTGGCGTTTTAATTCACACCCACGAGTGAAGCTCTCTTTCGTTTCATATATTAAGGTACTTGGCTGGTCGATGACTCGCGACGAAGTCGATGAAATGGCTAATATGCTTTGTCATGTTGATGCGCTTATAACACCGGCATCAACATTAACACTCGAAGCAGCAATCTTCGACACACCGACTATCGTACCGGCTTTCAGCACTGTCCAATCTGAAGAATTCTCAGCTACACTTCAGGCACGTCACTTTACAAAACACTTCAAGATTATTGAAGACAACGACTGGGTGCCTATAGCGAGAACTCCGGATGAATTAAGAAGAGCGCTTATTAAGACAATACAGGATCCATCCTGGTACAAAGAAGGCAGACAGGAAATATTCAAACACTACATTCCCGATACCGATGGAAAATCTGCCGAACGTGTAGTACAATTCATCTCCGATAACGTTGATCGTGGAGTTGAGCGCCTTCGGAAGATGGGTCTGGTAGTCTGACAGGACTATAAGATGTGCGGAATATACGGCATTTATAATACGGATGGAAGACCTGTTGATCCCATTAATATAAGGATTGCAACAGATACATTAAGGCATAGAGGTCCTGATGGCGAAGGTTATTTGTTGTGTAATACTCAGACGGGCAGATTGCTTTCTTGTTCAGGTAAAGATACATCCCCTGAACTAAAACTCCCTGATATAGATAAGGCTAATCCAGAGCAAAGCTCGCTTGCATTAGGTCACAGACGCCTCTCAATCATAGATCTCTCCGATGCCGGTCACCAGCCAATGTCAGTTAATAATGGAATGGTTTGGATAGTCTATAACGGTGAGATCTACAATTTTATTGAACTTCGTTCGGAACTAATAGATAAAGGATATATATTTCAATCCTCAACAGATACGGAAATCGTCTTGAACTCTTACCTGGAATGGGGAGTCGATTGCCTTTCACATTTCAACGGTATGTGGTCATTCGCTATCTGGGATCAGAAGCTAAAACGATTATTCTGCTCCCGTGATCGCTTCGGTATTAAACCCTTTTATTACACCTGGGATGGCGCTCATTTCAGGTTTGCTTCTGAAATAAAAGCTCTGGTAGGTTCGCACGGCATAGATTTCGCTCCAAATGAAGCATCCTTGTTTCGATACCTTACAATTAAGGAAATGCCCGATCCATTTACAGGCGATACTTTTTTTAAAAATGTTAACTCTCTTCCATCGGGACATTTTTTAACTGTTGAAGATGGAAAACTTAAGACTAACAGATACTACTTCCTTGATATTGAACCGGACGAAAATAAAATAGATGTAAACGAAGCAATCCATGACTTCCGTGAACTCTTTGAGGATTCGGTCAGGATGCGTTTAATCTCTGATGTTCCTGTAGGTACGGCTTTGAGCGGTGGGGTTGATTCGTCATCCATTGTCTCTGTAATTGATAAACTAATGCGCAGCAGCGGTGTAGATCATTCTCAGCTTGGAGAACGTCAGAAAACCTTCAGCGCTGTTTACACAACCGAAGGTAGATACAATGAGAAGAAGTATATTGACGATACACTAAACGTTTTGAATACCGATAGTTACTTTGTATACCCCACATCAGAGAGACTTCTCGATGATCTGGATGAACTGGTCTGTCATCAGGAAGAACCTTTTCCCTCAACCAGCATGTTTGCGCAGTGGTGTGTTATGAGTGAGGTTCAGAAACACGGCGTGAAAGTGACGCTTGATGGGCAAGGCGCTGATGAATATCTTGCCGGTTACCGCCCCTTTATCAGCTACATAGAGCATGAATTACGCAAAGGACACATAGTAAAGTCAACTCATGATGCATTTGCTATGCAGAGAATAACAGGTCGTTCTGCAAAATCGATTTTACTTAAAGCTTCTGCCAGGCTGCTGTCCATAAACATCCTTCGTCAAATCAGACACTTTCGAGCTGTTAAACAATTAGAATCTCCTTTTTTAAACAGTGATTTCATTAAAAACATGAAGAAGGTTGTATCATTTGATGACGTTTTCCTTAGAAAGTATGATAGTTTCAGTGGATTGCTCAGAAGTCATTTATTGGTGGACACACTTCCTAATTTACTTCGCTACGATGATCGCAATTCAATGGCTTTCGGCGTTGAGTCGCGTGTTCCTTTCCTTGATTACCGGCTGGTTGAGTTCACTTTCAAGTTTGCTCATCCTTGGCGGTTACATGAAGGATGGACAAAATGGATACTGCGTAAAGCAATGAATGGTGATGTACCTGATAGTGTACTTTGGCGTAAAGACAAGATTGGTTTTGCTACACCAGAATCAGATTGGATGAAGGAGTGGTTATCAAGGGGTAAACATAAGATTTTGGCAGATTCGCCTGCAAAACAGTTTTTAAATATTGATCATATAAATAATATTAGCGATATTACGCTCAAGAACAAAGCAGGACATACTGAGCTTTGGCATTATCTTAGCATTGACAAATGGCTAAAAGTCTGGACTAATAATAATGAGATTAACAGGTAAGAAATGGATACCGTAAGGAGATTGAAAGTTTTGTTTATTCCACAATGGTATCCATCTCGTTTAAAAAACGACTTTACCAAGGGACCGTTTAATAGGGAATTAGCTTTAGCTGCATCGCTTTTCGATGATGTTTCGGTTCTTTCATTTCAAGTAATAGGTAAAGGAATACCAGGCATCAGATTAGAACACTATAACGATGAAAACATCCCAACGTATGAAGCGCTTTATACTGCTTCACCTCTAAAGGGAAACAGGTTACTGATCCCTCATTTTCTTCGAAAGTGCATTCAAATACTAATAGAGCAAAATGGTCGTCCTGACCTAATTCACACTCAGGATGCATTTTCCTATCCGGTAATGAAGGCTATTAAAGGAATGGGCATTCCCTATGTCGTCTCTCAACATTGGGATGCAGTTGGGCGCAGGATATTAGATCAAAAAACTATCAAGCAACTAAGGATTGCATTCGGTAATGCAAAGATTGTCCTCGCTGTTGACCTGAATGCTGAAAAGGACTATAAACACTATGGTATTAAAGCAAATGTTAACAGACTGCCCAATGTGCTGAATGTTGATATATTTAAACCAGGTGTTGATATAGAGCCTGAGCGATCTCTATTGCACGTCTCAAACTTCCAGGAAAAGAAGCGTTTTCCTGACATTGTTCAAGCCTATAAAATCCTGCTTTCAACGTATAGTGATGTATCTCTCCATGTCGTCGGAGACGGTGTTGGTAGGTCATATATGGAAAAACGTGCAAATAATGAATTACCTGAAGGATCATTCGCTTTCCACGGTTTCATGGAAAAGCAAGAACTCGCCAAACTGATGCAGAAATGCAAAGGCTTTGTATTCCCAAGCTCCTACGAATCTTTCGGTTGTGTGCTGATGGAAGCCATGGCATGTGAATGCCCAGTACTAACCACGCGAGCAGGAGGAATCCCTTCTGTTGTGAAGGAAGGTGAAGGAATATTTGTAGAAGTAGGCGATATTGATGCGATTGCTGCCGGAATGGTGAAACTGATCGAAGGAACTCACGGTTTAGATATGAAGAAGATAAGTCTTGATGTCCGAGAAAGATTTAATCGCGAAGCTGTCGGTAAAATACTACATGAAGCTCATCTGGAAGCTGTAGGATTAGCAGTTATTCCCCTCCAAGGCATTTAGTTAACCAATCAACTGCATCACTATCTTCATGCAAATCAACGCTTAATGGTTTAGAATGAAAACTTACGCTGTCCCGCTTAATCTCTATCCAGCTTATATACCTTCCATCCGCTTCGGGATGTGCAATAAGACACTTTTCAACCTTAAAAGGTGACGATGCATCTACTTTCCTACTTGATGTAAACGCAAGATCAAACTGCGGATAAGTCGTTAGAAAAACACGCAGATCCGACTCAGCCATATCTGTCAGCAATACGGAATAATCCGCTTCTTCAGGTTTTAATTTGAGTAAATCGTCGATCACAGAATCCGGTGAAACCGTCGTCCATCCAATTGGCGCCGTATAACGTCGTCCCGGTTGAAAATTAACCAATGACGTCACTGCAAGATTAATTCCTTTAACTGAGACCAACATCCAGCGTTTAAATAACGGCTGTCCGGTCTCAGCATCAATCAGATTTGCGGAAACAATCTCAATCCCAGCAGAATCCGCTGTCTGTTGTAAAAATTCAACACCATAAAACAGATCACGCGGTGCTACACCAATAACCTTTAAACCTGTCTTTGCCAGTCCGAAGATCGCGCAGCGGCTGCGTTCTCTACCACCCTCGAAATCAAGGTCAAGTATTTGACCGCAGTCAAGACCAGCCGGATTTTCAGTTCCGAATTCTTTCCGCAACGAACTCACATATCGCGGAAACCCGCCTGAATAACTGCCCTGACAACGGCAGCCGTCAACTCTGCCTCGGTATAAACCACTGATGATGATTGAAACACTATTCTCATCAGGTTGACCGCTGCCAGGGAGTAATAACAGTGTAAACAGAATCCAGAGGATCAACCTGTGTCGCATAATTAAAACGGCAGATCTTCCTCGATGTCATCATCCGGAATGTCCGGTGGTTGAGATGGTGAAGATTTTGATTGCTGACGAGGCGCAGAACCACCACTACTATCATCACGTCCACCCAGCATCTGCATGTTATTACCGATAATATCCGTTGTATAGCGAGTGATTCCATCTTTTTCGTAGGAGTCGTATTTAAGCCTACCTTCAATATAAACAGATCGCCCTTTAGCAAGATATTGACCAGCTACTTCGGCAAGTTTCCCGAATAAAACAACTCTGTGCCAATCAGTTCTATCTACCCATTCTCCCTCAGCGTTCTTTCTTCTATCAGCAGTAGCCAATGAAAACCTCGCCACAGCAAGACCACTGGGTGTATAAGATATTTCGGGATCTTTGCCGAGGTTACCGATAAGAATCACCTTGTTTACGCCACGCGCCATAATTATCTCCGTTTTATTTACTGTTCTCTGTGAACTTATGTATTTGATGAAATCGATACACAAATACAACAACCAAAGCACCCAGTATATTTACAATTCCATCCATTAAACTGAAATCTCTACCTGGAGTTCTTAGCTGCCAAAACTCGTTTAATCCACCTATAATACCACAAAATAATACTGTTCTCAATGCTTGTACAAAAAAAGTTATTGATTTCTCGTTGATTTCATAATATTTCATTATTAAATAAGCAAGTATTCCATATTCGATAAAATGCATTATTAAATCGAAGCCAGGGATTTCAAACATATTTGGCAATTGTTCAGGAGGTTTACTCATCGATGATAACATAAAAGTCATAATCGTATAGAACCAGACTATACTCAATCTGCCTTTAACAGAATACCAGATCCTCATGACAGAGTTTTCAATGTCTTTGGTAAAAACTTGATTATATCACTCGCCACCATACCCTGCTGACCGAGTTCCTCGGCTGCCAGATCGCCCGCAGCGCCATGAATATAATTCCCCATCCAGGCAGCGGCTTTAACATCCAAACCTTGCGCAATCAGCGATGCTATAATCCCCGTAAGAACATCACCGCTGCCACCGGTTGCCATGCCTGCATTACCTGTAGTGTTGATGATCACGTCACCGCTTGGAATTGCCGTTACGGAAGGCGCTCCCTTAAGAATCAGCGCCACATTCCATTTCTTTGCCATTTTACGGACTATTTCTATCCTGCCAGCCTCAATTTTAGTCGTTGATAATCCTGTAAGTCTTGAAAACTCACCCGGATGAGGAGTTAAAACTGTGTTTTTAGGTAACTTGCTGAATAATTCAGGATTGTCTGCCAGTAAATTTAATCCATCGGCGTCTATAACCAAAGGTTTATCGAGCTTCTCAAGCATTCCTTCAAAAAATGATACTGTATCCTTATCACATCCGACGCCTGGTCCGAAAACAACAACATCCGCCCATTCAATTCTTTCTTTACAAATACTCAGAGCATCTTTTGTTAAAAAGCCGTTATCGTTTTCAGGCAGCCTTAACGTCATCGCTTCGGTAAGTTTGGCTTCCAGTATCGGATTCAAAGATTCCGGAACGCCAACAACAGTGAGTCCTGCGCCGCTTCTCATGGCAGCTTCTGCGGATAAAGCTGCTGCGCCTGTCATACCCGGCGAGCCTGCTATTATGAATACATGACCGGCGTCTCCCTTATGAGCCGCGGGATGAAGCCTCGGTAAATGAAACTTGACGTCATCTTCAGAAATAAGGAATTGCTGAATATCCTGCTTGTCAACAACATCCGGCGGGATGCCGATGTCAGCGACTTTAACATCACCGCAATACTGCCTGCCAGGCGACAGCAACAAACCTAGTTTAATTAATCCAAATGTGACCGTAACATCAGCGCTGACAACCGGCTCAACAGCAAGACCACTCTCCGCATTAACTCCAGATGGTACATCAACTGATAAAATCGGAGCGTAAAAAGTCTTAATATGCTCAATAGCTTCAGCATATAATCCCCTTACCCGCCCTTCAAAACCCGTTCCAAGCAGCGCATCAATCACCAGATCAGGAATCTCTTCAGTCAGTGGAAAATCATCCTCTTTAACGACTTCATGTACAATACCATCAAGCTTCAGAAATAAACCACAGTTGGTTTTAGCATCGCCTTTCAAGTCCTTAGTTTCGCCAATTAAAACAACCTCAACATCTGCTCCATTGTTGCTCAGATGTCTCGCAATGGCAAAGCCGTCACCACCGTTGTTGCCCTTTCCGCAATAAATTAGAACCAAACTGCCAAGTACATCACCGTCAAGCATTTGAATTGCTTCAGCAGCAGCGGCGCGTGATGCATTCTCCATTAAAACCAATCCCGGCAAGCTAAGTTCCTCAATTGTATAGCGGTCGCATTCCCGCATCTGTTTAATATTTGCTACAGGTATCATTTGTCTGTTTCCAGTTTAAGAATGTCGTGTAAATGTATAAGCCCCATCAGCCTGCCGTTGTCGTCAGCTACAGGAAGGGAGGTAATATTATGATTTTCCATAATATGCAGAGCGCGGGCTGAAAGATTTTTCGGACTTATCGTTTTCGGTGATGACGTCATCGCCTTGGCTGCGGTTAATTCAAGCGGATTGGAAGACTCCTTTAGCAGACGCCTCAGATCTCCATCTGTTATAATGCCCTTTAATTTGCCATCCTCATCCACAACGCAGGTAACGCCAAGCCGTTTAACTGTCATTTCAACTAAAGCTTCTTTCATTCGGGTATCCAACGTCACAACCGGAAGCGCTTTGCCGGTGTGCATAATATCACTAACCCTGACGAGCATCTTTGTTCCGAGCAATCCTCCCGGATGTAAAAGCGCGAAATCTTCTTCTTTGACGCCGCGCTTAACCATCAACGCTACAGCAAGAGCGTCACCGACTGCAACTGTGACAGCATTGGATGAAGTAGGCAGTATCCCATAGGGCCAGGGAAGTGAAGGCACTGATACATCAAGAACGCAATCAGCAAGGTTAGCAAGCGCTGAATCAGTGTTTCCTGTCATGGCGATCACAGGCACACCCTGCAGGCGGAAGCGGGGAATCAACTCCATTAATTCTCTTGTTTCACCGGAATATGAGATGCAAATCGCTACATCTCCTTTGGATATAACTCCCATATCACCATGTACAGCCTCGGCGGAGTGCATGAACAACGCGGGTTCTCCGATTGACGCAAGCGTAGCAGCGATCTTCCTTCCGGCGATACCGGATTTTCCCAAACCACTGACAATAACCTTATTCTCACATTCATCGATCATCTTCAAAGCGACCAGGAAAGATTCATCGAGCCGGTTGCTAAGTGTTTTTATAGCGTCGCTTTCAAGTATAATCAGCTTGCGCGCCACATCAAGCAAGGCGTCGTCATCCATCGGTGAAGAGTTATTGAAATTAGATAAGTTCGTAATTATGTCCTTTATCTTCATTATATGCCCTCCGGCGCGAAATCACACTGGAATTTAGCCTATAATATATGCTTATTAGACGAATCAGTCAAGCTGTGCAGCATTTTGTATGGTTGTTGCAGCGTAATATCACTGAATCTTAGAAATTTTAATTATGATTGTCTAAAGGTTGCATTTTAATTAATATTGTTGTATATTGGCGGCAAACAATAGTATAATTTGCGTCACTTCGTCACCTAATAGCCGTAAAGACCTACTGGACTTGGGTTAGAGTGGGTGACGGAAGTGTGACGGAAATGTGACAGAAGTTTGAAGAGTAAAAGTGTCAAAGTGTGAAAGTAACAAGAATAGTCTGGACATATAGGATATTCCAGAAAAAGTGTAATTTTGGTGGAAATCTGAACAAAATAGCAACATGATCAAAAGGGGTATGCAATTCCATGTGCCATTGTTACTCATTGTAGAAAAGAATCCATCCAGAGAACGTTATTTCCCTTTCCCGGTAAGGATCAATTAAAACTCCACGGTGAAGAGATCAGACAATTTAAAAAATAGCTTAACGATGCTTTCATGTCAAACCAAAATATAGAAACAGTAACCATAACCGACTTCTCATCACAGGGCTTGGGAGTCGGGCGCAGATCCAGCGGACAGGTTGCAATGATCGCTTTCGCAGTCCCCGGCGATCAGGTCGAAGTTGACTTTGAATTTGCGAAATCCAAGGGGATCGCTTTCGGAAAGTTAGTCTCGATTGTCAGTCCATCGGAAGACAGAACCGCTCATCCATGTCCATATTATTCAGAAGGCTGTCGGGGATGTCTGCTGGGCGCTTATGATTACCAAAATGGTCTGATCTGGAAACGCAACCATCTGCAAAATACCCTCGAACGCATCGGTAAAATAGAATCTCCGGAAGTCAGAGATGTTATTCCGTCACCTCTGGAGTGGACTTACAGAGACCGACTGGAATTTAATTTGCAAATTAAACAGGGCAGAATGCAAATCGGTTTCACGGGAGAAGATGGGATAATTCCGGTTAAATGTTGCAGTCTCGGTGTAAAAAGCATTCAGGACAGCCTGCAGAAGATGTGGAACGTTATGCCAATACTTAAATCGGGCGCTAAAAAAGATTTCAGAATGTTACTTCGAGACAACGGTTTAGGAAAAGCCGTTGCTGTACTGTTTGTAGAGCCTGAATCAATTGACAAATATAGAATTATTACGCAATTGTTTGAAAACTCTGACCTTGCCGGATGGGAAATCAGACAAGTAGAGGATTTGAATTTCAGATTTTTCTCATCCAGACTAATCGAGAGGGTCGGTGAAGCCTCTATTTATGTCAATATCGGCAGGGATTCTATGGAGCTTCCTCTGCTATCTTTCACACAAACAAACACTTCCGCATCGGAACTCTTAAGGAAACTGGTAGTAGATTTAATCCCGGACGGACAAAACCTGCTCGATTTTTACGGTGGTTACGGCGCTTTTGCGTTAGAATATGTGACGCTGAAATCCGGTAAGGCTGTGGTGTTGGAAACCTCGCATCAGATGGTAAAAGCGGGACGCAAGTTTGCTGATATTACTAAACTGCCGATTAGATACATCAGAACAGATCTTAACTATCCTGTAAGCATTAATAAATCGCACGGGCAATTTGATTATGCAATATTAGATCCACCGCGAGATGGACTGCATAAAAACGTGATCGGATATTTGAACGATGAAGGTCCGGGGCAGGTGATTTACGTTTCCTGTCATACAGCCGCGCTCGCGAGGGATTTGAAAGAATTGAAAAACTACACTCCGGAATATTTCATCCCTGTCGATATGTTTCCAAATACGTCGAGGTTGGAGACGGTTGCGGTCTTACGAAGAACTGTTTTACCGAGCTGAATCGGACAGAATTGTCTCCTGTGAAAAAGTAAGATAAACATGCTGCAAACGCCTGTTTAGTATTGGTTTGCAGCAATATTAGTTTAATGTTAAACTATTATAACGTTGACGGAAGATAAGCACTGATTCGTGATTGCTGATTACATAACAAGAACCAACGATACTCAATACCACATTACATAATGACAAACATCCCGTTTGATGCATAAACATAAACCACCCAATACACATAAATACATACAAGTCCTTAATAATTAACAAATTATAAACAGATCCGAATCTAAATTGAAATATTTCATAAAATACTGATAAATAAAGAGATAATAATTTAAAAGTATATTTAATACTATTTTAGTATTATTTTTATTGAAAACACTTGACTTACATAAATATACTTTATATATTCTTCGTTGAGTAAGTATTCTTGAGCGATGATTTTCATTGCAAAACGCATTAATATTACACAAAAATGCAACAAAAACTGGAGTTAGAGTTTTCAAACAAGGTCGAATACTATCGAGTCTTGTTGGGAATGACTAAAGCGGAACTGTCGCGTCGTTCAGGAGTATCATTATACGTAATATGGAAAATTGAAAAAACCAACAAAACGACTCGTAGGATTTCAAAAACGCGTATAGCAAATGCATTAGGCATTGACGCGTTAGAGTTATTTCCGGAAGATAGACAACTTGAACTAATATTCGGAGTTAAAAATGAATCCTCGTGACCATATCTGCCTTGCCCTTGATGTTTTTGAATTTGATGAAGCTAAAAAACTAGTTGAAGCTACCTCGGAATACATTGGATACTTCAAAGTAGGAATGTCGTTCTTTGACAAGGTTAAAAGTATTTCAGATATGATTCATGCAAACGGTGGTAAAGTTTTCCTAGATATGAAATTTCATGATATCCCAAATACCGTAAGTAATGCAGCCAAAACAGCAACTAGACTTGGTGTAGACATCTTTAATATTCATGCCATTGGTGGCACAGAAATGATGAGAAGAACGCTTGATTCAACTAAAGAGGAAGCCGATAATATTGGTGGGGAACCACCTGACATTTATGCTGTTACAGTATTGACGAGTATAGACAAGATTACGCTTGACGCTGAGCTAAAAGTAAGAATGGGTCTAAATAACTATGTAGTCTATCTTGCAGGATTGGCAAAAGAAGCAGGATTGAAAGGTGTCGTTTGCTCCGGTCATGAAGTAAAAGCAATAAAAAAAGCATGCGGAAAAGATTTTAAGCTGATCGTGCCTGGGATAAGACCAAAGTGGATGTCTGAAACCGATGATCAGAAAAGAGTATTTACACCTGAACGTGCAATTAAAGACGGTGCAGATATTCTTGTAGTAGGACGACCAATTATTATGGCTGAATCACATCAGGAGGCAGCAAAAAGATTATTTCATGAAATAGACACTACATTTTAGGTACAATATCGTGCCTGTAAATAAAACAGTTGTAATTACATTAGGATCAATCACCGTTTTGTCGCTAATTGCATGTATATCTCACTTTCTTAATATTTCCAAGCATCTTACTAACTTTTTCTTTTTCCTAAAAAGAAAAATAAGTGAGAGGAAAGGAAGAAAGAAATTTAATGATGTTGATAAGCAAGCAATTCAACTACTTAAAATAATAGATGCAAGCGAATTTGAACCTGGATTACTAAGTAGACTTCAATGGGCTCGTTATTTAGCAGATTCCAATGCAATTATAAGTAAACCTGATGGAACTCGTGAACTTGATCTTAAAGCTCTCTTTATCTCAGGAAAAAAGAGCATTAAACCAATTGAAATGGATATTGAATCAATAATAAAGTACATAATTAAAAAATTTGGTGTTATTGATGCTGTATTCGGACATCCTTATAACGATGATTTTGTTACAATTTGTTACAATCAATCCAAAGATTATGGTAGAATTAGACAGGATCTAATATCTCCTGCTCAAAATCTTGACAATATTTCGAATCTGTTGGATTCCGGTTCAAGAGTTATTATATTATGTGCTTATCTAACATTGTCGAATTTCCAACATTTAAAAAATTGGATTGATTCTATTAAAAATGCCCATCATAATCCTCCTTGTACAATTATAGGTGGATTTATTCTGTTTAGAGCGCAACAAATTTCTGCAGAGATGATGCTATCTCTTTTCAGTAATGAAGAAAGGCTTATTCAGCCATTTAAATTGGATTTAGGGCATTTAGGATAATTTGATAATTAAGATTAATGGAGTTTAAAATGAGCTTAAAAAGAGAAGAGTGCGAAGTTGGCTCCTTAGTAGAACTAGCCAAAGAAGAGCTTCTCAAAATCATCGAAGAATCTGGTGCAGTTAACGATGGTCATTACAAGTTAGTATCGGGAAACCACTCGAATCGCTTTTTCGATATTAACAGAATCGCTAACAATCCAAAACTCATTGGCAGATTGTCAACGGAGTTCATTTTCTGGACAAGAAAAAACATTGATATTAACATCGATGTTGTTCTTTCTCCTGTTACAGGTGGTAGGATTCTCGCGTTTGATTTAGTTCGGGAATTTAATGGTTCTATGGAAACCAGACTTGCTCATGCTCCAGTTGATTTTGAGACTAAACCAGGTTGCGTATTACCCGAGTTAACCCCTCCATCGAGGATATATGAGGGTGAAAATGTTCTCATAGTTACAGATTTATCCTCAACTGGGAGTGGTCTTAGAAGCTTAGAAACCATTGTAAATGACAAAAAAGCAAATCTGCTCGGTATCGTTGCTGTAGCCACAAGAAGTCCCGAAGCTCAAAACACTTTAATGGAAATAGCTCAAAAGAATAACGTAAAATCACATTGGTTGATACACTTTAATTGGAAACATTGGCCTCCGGGAAAGGGTAGCTGTTATCTATGCGATCAGAACATACCATTAGTTGAACCAGCCGGTGGATTAAGTAATTTCAGTCCAATAATATTCGGGCTAAAGACTTCTGCTGCATAGTGTTTTGCTACACGAACCAACAGTTAACGAAAAGGGCTATTCATCACATAATGAATAGCCCTTTTCGCAATATTAATCCTTTGGTCGCTCTCCATTCAATAATTTCACCCCCGACAATACTTTCGCTGTCGGTATCAGTCTTGCTCCGATTAAAGGAGGCGACTAACAATTCCATTAACACTCAAAGAATCAATAAATCAAAACTCCAAACTTATCCCTATTGAAGGCAGCAATCCAATTGAATCGCTTTCAAGCACTCGCCCTTCGCGCTCATCCCATTGAGGCGGTGATACATACTTCTTGTTGTAAACATTCTGAACATCAATGTAAGTGATCAGATTGGTTCTCTTAAACATCCAGTATCTGTCCAAACGCAGATCAAGGCTGTGATTTATGTCAAGCCGTTCGCTGTTATAATCAGAAACATTCTGAGTTCCATCAGGATTATAGGGCGTATATGGTCGTCCGGAAACTAATCTGAATTTGGCTGCCAGCTCCCATTTCTGATTAAACAGAAATCCCCAGGCAAGGTTGAATATCCAGCGCTGGTCGAAATTACCCGGTCTCTCTACACCATCAAGCGCTGTGAAATAGGTTTCGCTATAGGTAATACTACCGGTGCTGTAATGGTGATGCTCCGCCATTTTCTTCTGAGCAAGCAATTCAATCCCGCGCGACCAGCCTTTACCGGCGCTGACTAATGGATCTAAACCATAGGAGCTGAAACCATCCGTTGAACCACCAAAATCTCCACCTGTGTTTGACATTACCAGGTATGGACGAAGAGCGCTTGCCGGATAGTCAAAATAGCTCTTGTAATATCCCTCCACCTGAATTTTGACGTCATAACGCAACAAATGACTGATTCCTAATACGGTCTGATCCACGCCGATAAAATCAAGGTTTCTATTGCTTTCATCGGCAACAAGCCAGATATAACTCGGAGCCTGATGATAACGACCAACGCTCAGGTTGAAGGTGGTTAAAGGAGACGGGAAATACGATAAAGCCATGCGTGGCGCAAATGTCCAGGGATCGCTCAGCATCTCAAAATGATCCGCACGTCCACCCAGAGTCAAATTGAACTTTCCAATTCGCTGTGAAATTTGAGAATATACAGCATTTTTGGTTGTTTTAGCATTGAAGTTTTTATCTAAAGCTATAATATCTCCATAACTGGTTTCAAAGGATCGAAGATACATATCAGCTTCAAATCCAATCGACTTACTTACTACACCATTGACGAGCCTGGTTGTTTGTGTTGGATTCCAGACAAGTTCTCCCTTTAGGTATAATTCCCGTTCAGAAGATATATTCTCAAATATTGGTTTTAGAAGGCTGTCTGCCTGACTTGCATAAAACTCAATGTTATTACCGCCTAAAATAATATTTGTATAACCGGAACCGAACAGATGACGCCACGATATACCGCCAAAATATTGATCCTGCGAAGGAGCAAGAATATTAGAATTAAAATAACGCTGATCAGCATCGTCATTAAACAAACGGACATTGTCCAGCGCTGCTATGCCAATAACACTAAGGCGGTTTTTAGGATCAATATCATAGTTACTCTTGAACAGAAAATCCCAGTACTCCGGCACAAATGCAAACCCCGCCTGTTTAAATATAAAATCAAGGTAGCTGCGGCGTGCTGTAAATAGAAACGAACTTTGTTCAGCTTTAATCGGACCTTCAATATTAAAACCAAACTGTGAAGCTGAAATAGTAGCTTTACCGCCGATCCTGTCATTACGTGGATTACGGATATCTATAGACAGCATTGATGAAAGACGATCCCCGTAGCGGACTCCGAAGCCACCGCTTGAAAATTCAATCTTATCTACAAAGTCCAGATTAATAAAGGACTGAGGCCCGCCACCCGACCCTTGGGTTCCAAAATGGTTAATATTAGGCAACTCAAACCCATCAACGAGGTATAGGTTTTCCGATGGAGCGCCTCCACGTACTATAAGATCATTACGTCCGGGTCCAACCTGTGAAATACCCGGTAATATAGCTACCGCTCGCGCTACGTCTTCGAAACCACCAGGTAAACGTCGTATCTCTTCGTTGCTTTGGCTTACGGAGCTGATCGGTGTATCAATCGTTCTCCTGAAAAATCCGGGAGTAACCTTCACTTCTTCCAATTCAATTGAAGTTGGCTCAAGCGAGAAGTTTACTTCGATTGGCCTGGTGATACTAACGAGAATATCTGTGCGGGTTTCCGGTAAAAAACCCAGGCTTGATACCTGTAGAGCATACGTACCCGGAGGTATATTTACAATCCTGAATTTACCGTCTAAATCTGTTGATGAGCCTATGTTGGTTCCCCTTAGAACGACATTCGCGTTGACAACAGGAGAGTAATCAATTCGATTGGTTACCCGTCCGTAAATAACACCGCGCAGAGTAGTCTGAGCCATAAGGGAATTTTGATCAAATACCCCAATCAAAAGCAGGACAATGGATAGTCTTATAATCCGTATTCTCATGATAAATTTCGTTTTATTTTTTTAGCTTGGTTTTGGAGAGTATTACGAAAATAAATTGAAATTATTGATATCCATATGCTTATGTTTAAGGTATAATAATCTATAAACACACTCTTAATTTGTTAGTCAGAAGAAATGTTTTTTAACGAACCATCAGGTCACCCGTTATATTTGTTTGTTAGGTAAGCATAAAATATCATAGTGTTTCCAATCTTCCAGATTGTCTTCAATCAACTGTGAACCTGTCCCGACCGGTTCTTCCTCTATCCTGTAAACAGTATAATCAAGTTCCTTGAAAAATGAAAAGAGTTTAAGGCGATAATTCCTGTCCGTTTTCTTAAAGACCTCTGTCTTAATTACGGGTCTCAAAGATTTAATTACCTCAATCAAAGACTGCAGCACGTAAAGATCAAAGCCCTCAGTATCTACTTTTATAAACTTTAATCGCGGAAGAAATTCAGTGAAGTCCTCTTTCAATTCCTTTACTAAATTCACACTAAACACTTTTAATTTGAAAGCATGTCCATGTTTTAAAACTGAGATGCCTTCATGCCGACCTCCATTACAAAACCCGGAATCTGAATACTCAAATTCCATAATACCCTCATTGGGCGCAACAGCAGCCATCATTGTTCTGATATTTGTTGAATGCTTATTAGCTCTCGCGTTTTTCTCAAGCACATGATATACATAAGGATTTGGCTCAAGCGCCAGGATACACCCCGTTTTTCCAACCGCTATTGCCATTGGCAGCGTTGAATCTCCACTGTGAGCGCCAATATCGATGCAAAAATCACCTTCCTTTAGAAAATCTTTATAAGCATTAACCATATCAATGGAAATTTCCTTTTTTGATTCGGATGGGTGAAGCCACTGCGCATAATGAACAATCCTGCCATTGCCGAGATCAAAATCATGCATTTCATAAGCATAACGTTGTGGTTTTCCCCGAAAACCGCAGATTTGAAATACGTTCTTAATTCTCAATCTTACTCCTTAAAATTTGTCAACAAACGATTAGACTATTCACCTAATCAACCTAATACCAAAACGAATCGCTCTAAATTTTAGCAATGAAAAACTTTAAAGTCAAGAAATGACCCTAACTGGAATATCATCTTTTTTTATAAACAACTTTCACCCCCGACACCACCATCGCCATCAGTATCAATCCCGCGCCTATTAAAGACCTCCCCGACCATAACTCATTTAGTAACAACCAGGCAAACAGAGATGCAAAAATTGGCTCTGCTGTGAAGATCAACGCCGCATACCCGGCAGGCACCTGCGGTTGATATTTAGTCTGCAGCCAGGTGGCAGCAATCGATCCGAAAAGTCCCGTGTAAACAACAGCCAGCCAGCCTGTTCCGCTGATCTGAAACGGATTCCCGGCAATCAGACTCCAGATTAGGGCTCCTATAAATACCACCAGCATTTGTCCATACATCAGCAAACCTGTGTATTTGCCGTCACCTGCTACAAATTCAAGCGCTATCATCTGCAAAGCAAACACAAAGGCGCAGCTAATAGTCAGCCAGTCGCCAAGGTTTAAGCCACCTGAGCCGGGATCTGCCATGAAGTAAATACCCAGTACGGCAATAGGAATCCCCAGCCAGGCTGCCCTCGGCATTTTACTAGTCTTGAATAACAGGGCTAAGGGAGGCGTCATCACCACCAGCATTCCGGTGAAAAATCCGCTGCGTGAAGCTGTCGTGTGCTGCAATCCCAATACCTGCAAAGCAAATCCGAGAAACAGAAATATACCGACGAATATCCCGCGCAAGAGTACTGTTGCCGGCTTGGGATCGTTATCTATATCTTTAGGAGATCTCAAAATGTGAGGGATAAAAAATGGAGTGGTAAGGATTACTGCCATACCAAATCTAAGCGCCAGGAAATGGATCGGATCGGTCAGCGACAGCGCAGATTTTGTAGCCGGAAACGTCCCACCCCATACAACACACAACAGCAACAGCATGAAGGTTGCGAAAACAGGGCGATTCTTGGTCGTTGTCATTACGACTTTTCCAACTCCTTCGCCTCATCCCAGTAGTCATCCATCTTTTCGAGCGTGACATCCTCTGGAGTTAATCCTTCTTCAGCCAGTTTCTTCTCGATGTAACTGAAACGGTTAATAAACTTACCTATTGTAGATTGGAGTGCAAGCTCCGGACACTTTCTGACATATCTTGCAACGCAAGCCGTCATAAAGAGCACATCACCAAGTTCGTCATTAATCTGATCGGAATCACCGTTAGCGATTGCCTGTTTCAGCTCAGCAACCTCTTCATCCAGCTTTTTCAACGCATCATTAACGTTAGTCCACTCAAATCCAACCTTACCAGCCTTTTCAACCACTTTACGAGCTCTTAACAATGCAGGCATACTGGCAGGGATTGCTACTAAGCTGGTCGTATGTGAGCCTTCGGTACTTTTAGCATTCAACCATGAAGATAACGCTTCCTGTTCGTTATTTGCTTCAACATCCCCGAATACATGCGGGTGCCTGCGGATCAGCTTATCAGACAACTCCCTTGCAACATCACCAATATCGAAATCACCTCTCTCCGAAGCGAGTTGTGCATGAAAAATCACTTGCAAGAGCAGATCGCCAAGTTCCTCGCGCATCTCATCAACGTCACCTTTCTTGACACTATCAATAAACTCATAGCTCTCTTCAAGTAGATTTGGCAACAAAGATTCGGGAGTCTGTGCAGCATCCCAGGGGCAACCGCCGGGAGCGCGCAAGCGTGCCATGATTTGGATTACTCTTGCAAGATCTGGTAGCATATCGGGTGCTGATGTTTCTTTTCTATCGTGTGTTTTCATCTTGGAATGGGTTAAGTTAGATTTTGCTCAATATCTACAACCTAAACGAGTAATACGCTGCTATAACAATGTAATCGGTAATCCAATCCTAATAGCACTATTGTGATCAGCGAGTATTACTCTCGGAATATTGAGGAGTGTTAGTTTTCCTGACAGCAACCTGTTAAGTTCATCTTTGATAGGGTGAAGAAGAGGAAGGTTGGTGTGGTTTGTTTTTATTACGTGAAATACCCTTATTTTCTTGGTGTGGTCGTAGATTCTGAAATCTTCAGGTATATCCCCTCGTATTTCGCTTCCTTTGGGAGTGTTTAACCATGTTGCACATAGCAGAAAAAGAGTGTCTATTGTTTTTTCAAGTAGGACTATTGTTAAATCATCTTCTTGGAAACTATGCATAGAATAGTTTTTTACTTCAAGCAGATTGATGCGATTTCTGTCTATATCGAACCAGCAATAATCCATTTCCCGAAGATTCTTACCTTTCAAATGAATATATGTTTGCAATTCCTGAATACGAAAACTCGCTCCATCCGGTAGTGTAATCCGTAAACCAGACTCCTCGTAAACAGGCATATTAATCCTCTAAATCTATTCTTATGTCTTCCTCAAACAATTTAACTGATACATCAACAATCCTGTTTTCAGGCAAACCCTGATCCATATCTCCGGTTTCTGCATTTATTCCTTGAAAAGCACCCGCTTCATTTTCGACTTTATTGAGAGAACAAAATGAAACACTCGTGTTCGTTTGACGAGCAAGCATCTCGATCTTCTTGATTACAAAGTAGCTGTGCGTAGCTATATATACCTGCACACCTAACTTCGTGAAATCAAAAAGGACATCCATTAACTTAATTATTGCATCAGGATGCAGGTTATCTTCTGGTTCATCAATGAAAAGAATAGTATTTCTGTTTATTGATCTGTTGTTTAAAAGATGCCTTAATATTCCGATCTTCTTTACACCTTCAGCAGTTTGAGACATCGTAAATGTCTTCTTTTGGGCGGTATATATAAACTCATCGTCTGACTTCTCTATCTTGCCACCGAGTATATTATCCAATCTATTTCGACCCGACAGTAGATCTAATTGAATTCTTCCACTTACGGATGGTAATAGGAGTAATTCCACTAAATCAAAATAAGTGTCATCATATCCGAGAATGGGTTTCTGACCTTTACGCGATTCATAGATAATGTCAAGGGTTGTTAGTACTTCTTTTGGTGGAAAGAATATTGTATTAGCATCTGTCGCTGTTACAAGTTTATTACAATCTCTAATCAAGCTAGTTGTATCAGTTCCAAATGCGAAATGATAACTTTGAAAATTCAACTTTAAATCAACGGCTAATCTACTTCCGCCCTTGGAAACTAATTCACCAAGTTTAAGCCGAGGAGGAAGGAATGTCCAACTTAACTTTTCTGCAAGCAATTCACTCCAATTGTGTTTACTACCTTCTGGTTGCTTACGATAATTATCTAAACTCTTTATAGCAGCATACATCAGTTTAAGGAGTTGCGTCTTGCCGGTACCGTTTTCGCCGACAATTACATTTAAAGCATGGTGATTTTGCCAATTTAATTCGTCAAGAGGTCCAAATTTTTCGATTATAATCGATTCTAACATTGTTCTTCCGCTTAACTTTATACATCCAAATTCTTAACGTAGCGTGCATTAGCTTCAATAAATGCACGTCGCGGTTCAACTTTATCACCCATCAGAATCGTAAACAAACGATCGGCTTCAGCAGCTTCGTCAATGGAAACCTTGAGCACCGTCCGCCGTTCCGGGTCCATGGTAGTCATCCATAACTGCTCCGGATTCATCTCACCCAAACCCTTGTAACGCTGGATATTTGCTTTTGAGTTAAAACGCTCCAATAGACGTTCGCGTCCATCTTCGTCATAAGCATAGAATTCCTGCTTGCCTTTCCATAGCCGATAGAGAGGTGGTTGGGCAATGTATATGTGACCCTGTGTGATTAGCTCACGCATATAGCGATAGAAGAAAGTTAGAATCAATGTCCTGATATGAGCGCCGTCCACATCGGCGTCAGTCATGATAATGATCCTCCCATAGCGGAGTTTTTCAAGGTTCATACCACCGTTATCGTCAGTATCACCGTCACCATTACCATTTCCTTGCCCACTGAAACCGGCGCCGATAGCGGAGATCATTGTTCTGATTTCAAGGTTACTGAGCATCTTATCGAGTCTGGCTTTCTCAACATTCAACACCTTACCACGTAATGGAAGTACTGCTTGAAAACGTCTGTCACGACCTTGTTTAGCTGAACCACCTGCCGAATTACCCTCAACCAGATACAGTTCGCAGTGTTCGGGATCATTAATCGAACAATCAGCGAGTTTGCCTGGTAAATCACCCGATTCGAGAGCTCCTTTTCTGCGGGTCAGGTCACGAGCTTTACGCGCTGCTTCACGAGCCCTGGCCGACTGAACAGCTTTATCGAGTATCTTTTTCGCAACAGATGGATATTCCTCAAAATATGTGGATAATGCCTCACCAATTACGGTTTCTACAATACCTTTGACTTCACTGTTGCCAAGTTTGGTTTTGGTTTGACCTTCAAACTGAGGTTCGGAGACCATCACCGAAATGACACATGTTAATCCTTCGCGGCAATCATCACCGGAAAGAGTAAACTTGTCGTTTTTAAATATCTGGTTTTTTATAGCGTAACTGTTAAGCGTTCTGGTCAGCGCTGTTTTCAAACCTGCGAGGTGAGAGCCTCCCTCAATAGTGTTGATATTATTAACATAACTGAAGATATTTTCAGTGTAGGAATCATTCCATTGCAGCGCTATTTCAACCGGCACACCATCGCGTTCTCCAGAGATATAAATGGGTTTCGGTATTATTGCCTGTCTGTTCTCATCAAGATACTCAACAAATTGGCTAACCCCGCCTTCAAACTTATAAACTTCTTTTCGCTCACTTTCCGGACGCAAATCCTCAGCGATTATCTCGATACCACTGTTGAGGAAAGCCAGTTCTTTAAGGCGTTGGGTGGCAATAGTGAATTTCCACTCAATCTTTTCAAAAATATCAGGATCGGGATGAAAGGTTGTCTCGCTGCCGTTAAAATCCGTCTTGCCTTCTTCGGTAACCGGTCCTGTTGCGACGCCTCGCTTGTATTCCTGCTTATAAAGTTTGCCGTTTTTACCGACCTTCACCTGACACCAGTCGGAAAGGGCATTTACAACCGAAATACCGACGCCATGCAAACCGCCGGAAACCTTGTAAGTATGACGATCAAACTTCCCGCCTGCATGAAGAACAGTCATCACAACTTCAAGAGCAGATTTACCTTCTTCCTGGTGGTAATCTATCGGAATACCCCGTCCGTTATCTATGACGGTAATCGAATCATCAGCATTAATTGATACATTGATTCGAGAACAATGCCCTGCCATTGCTTCATCAATAGAGTTGTCAACAACTTCGAAGATCAGGTGATGAAGTCCACGCTGACTGACATCACCAATGTACATCGCAGGGCGTTTTCTAACAGCTTCCAAGCCCTTGAGGACTTTAATGTCTTCAGCAGTGTAAGTGCTTTTTTTGTTATTCCCGTTTATTTCCAAAAAATTGAACCCAAAAACATTAACATTTTATTCAAACCTGATGTCTGCAACAACAGGTTCACCGACGGCATCATTGAGCTTCCTACGAATAACTTCTTTATCATAACTAAGCTCATTTCGCCAGACAGCATTTTTCACCTTAACTCGAAGAATGCCATTACTAATCGATATCGGTGATGTAACTTTAATTATCTCTTTACCAACTACCTGTTCCCAGACAATAATCGCTCTTTGAGACTTAATTATTTTCTGGCAACCAAGTTTGTTCGTGAGATCATCTATAGCTAAGCCAAGAGGAATCGAATCTCGCCTATGAGGAAGTTCGCTAACCCATTTCAGATAACCCGTCAGCCTTTTCTGGCTTTGGGGTTTCTTCTGTTGAAACGACATTTATAAACCTACTTGAGCCTGATAGGCATCAGCAGCATTAAATGATCTTCATCTTCCTGTTGACCGGTGGCTGTAACTACGGCAGCATCATTAGTTGATTTTAGCGCAAAAACGACTTCTTCTGTATCTATCTGACGCAATACATCAATAAGATAGCTTGAATTGTAGGCAATCTCAAGTGGCTCACCACTGTAATCAATTGCGATCTTTTCTTCACCGCGACCACCAAGCTCGGGATCTTCTGTTTCAAGCTTCATATCCATGTCTGAAATAGAAAGCTTAACCTGATGTGAAATCTGGTTTGCAAAGATCGATACTCTACCAACAGTAGCCATAAACTCATCAGCATTGACTGTCATCTTATACGGATTATCATCAGGAATTACACTTTCATATTTCGGGTAATGACCATCAATAAGCCGTGTGATTAGTCTTTGATGCTCAGTATAGAAATATGCTCTGGTTTCAGCAATTCCGATCTCCGGTTCGTCAGCATCATCCAGACTGCGTGTTAATAGATTCAGGGCTTTCATAGGTATCACTACATCACGAGCTTCACCTGAAAATTCAATTCCTCGCCTGATGATTCGAGATAATCTATGTCCGTCTGTAGCTACGACACGTAGTTCATTTGATCTGATCTGCATTAATATACCGGTAAGTATAGGACGCATATCATCACGTGATACTGCAAAAACTGTTTTTGAAATCAACCTTTTTAAGAACTCGCCACTTATCTTGAAGTTAATCTTCGCCTCGACAGAAGGAAGCTCCGGAAAATCCATAGGATCACCACCTGGAAGAGTATAAACGCCAACACCTTCACAGTTAAGTGTAACCTTTCTGCCTTCATGGACTTCCACCTCAAGAGGTACATCCGGCAGTTTGCTCACAAGCTCTTGTAGCCTCTTTGCCTGAATTAAAACACTACCATCTCCTTCTGACTCTATAATCTCAACTTTTGAAGTTATAGTAATCTCAAGATCTGTCGCAGTAATATCAAGACTACCATCTTTCAGTCTGAAGAAAATGTTACCAAGTGAAGGCATAGGCATTCTCACAGGTACTGCGCCCATAACCCGTTGGAGACTTCTATGTATCGAAGCCTGAGTGAACGTAAATTTCATTTATTTTTCCTTTCTTACTGAGTAAATGCTCCTACTAAACGGAACTTACCCGTTCAATAATGTATAAATTATCAGGTAAGATAGCAACACCTTTGAGTACCTTTTTACCTTTGTGAAAAATCGTATTTAAATTACTAAAGAATAATATATTATTTTAAAAATAATAGTGGTAATAATGGTGTTAATTTGTTGATAAAGATGCTGTTTTTGAACTTAATTATTCTATAAGTGTTGAATTATTTTGAACTAAAAGAATAAGGCGAAAATGTTAATAGTATTGTTAATAAGATTACTTTACGTTAATTAACATTAATAAAAAATAGAAATACTCGGATCCGCTTAGTTTGAAACTTATAGCTAATATATATTAACATTAGGTTTCAAAATTGGTTAATAAAGAGAGAAAAAAGCGTTAGTTTATGTTTATCCCGGTACGACATATAAACTAACGCAATTTTAAAACTCTGTTGACTTTTTATCAGCATGTGAGATTAGATTAAAGCAATGTCAATATCCCTTCGGATTTTTGCGATCATTTCTCTAACTTTAACATTATTCTCGATGAGTTCATTTACTACTTTCACAGCATGAATAACAGTTGCGTGATTTCTCCCGCCAAAATGCAGTCCGATAGTTTTTTGTGTTAGAATTGTGTATTCAGTAGTCAGATACATAGCGATATGTCTGGCTCTTACGACTTCTTTTTTTCGTGTTTTCGACCGGATTAAATCACTTGGTATATCCATCTCCCTGGCAACCATTTCCTGGATTTGATCCACTGATATCGTATAGGATGGCTGGTTATGTTGTTTCTTGATAGCCTCACGAGCAAGATCAAGGGTTATTTCACGTCCCATTAGGGATGATTGAGCGAGAAGCTGAATTAACGCACTCTGTAAAGAGCGAATGTTAGTCGAGATGTGAACTGAAAGGAAATGGGCAATATCGTCTGAGATGTCGATGCCATTTTCTTTGGAGAGGTTCTTTAATATTGCCAGTCGTGTTTCATATTCAGGTTTTTGTACTTCTGCGACAAGTCCCCATTGCAACCGACTAACAAGTCTTTTATCGAAACCGTTAAGTTCATTTGGAGGACGGTCTGAGGAAAAGACCAGTAATTTACCTACCTGGTGAAGTGAGTTAAATGTATGGAAAAACTCCTCCTGAGTTTTCTCCTTAGTCATAAAGAATTGGACGTCATCAAGCAAAAGTAGATCTACATTTCTATAGTTTTTTATAAAGACGTCTTTTTTTCCATCCTGAATGCCTTTGATAAAATCAGATGTAAACTGTTCGCTTGTAACATAGAGTACTTTTTTTACCCGACCGAGTTCAACAGCGCGATTACCTATAGCCTGCATTAAATGTGTTTTACCTAATCCGGAACCACCATAAATAAGTAGCGGATTGAAGGGATTTTTTCCTGGTGTTTCAGCAAGCGAGAGAGCTGCCGCGCGCGCAAAGCTATTGCAATCGCCTTCAATGAAATTACTAAACCTATAACGTGGATTTAGATGAGTGTAACTGGCGCTGATGCTTAAAGTTGATGTATAATCAGAAGTTGGCGCTGATTTTTCTCTGTAGGCAATTCGTTCGCTTATAATTTGAGGTTTGCCTGGATTGATGTCGTACATAACCACAATATTTTCACCGAGCACGTCTTTAACAGCTTGATGCAGCGGATCATGGTAATGACTCTCAATCCAGTCATGGCAAAATTGACTTGGGATACGGAGTGTTAGTGTCTTTTGGTCATATGCAAGAGCTTCAATAGGCTTAAACCAGGTGAGGTAGCTCTGTGGAGGAATGATATCTTGCAAGATTGTAGAAATTTTTTGCCAAACCATCTGTGGATGTTCACTTGATTGAAAGGCTGGTTGGGTCATATCTTATGTTCCTATGGGATAAGGACTTATGTTTACTGCTACATGTGATAGAAAATATATACAGGACTTGCATTTGAGTCAAGTGTTTAACGCGATTTAATTATTCTTAAACACATTAATACAAATTAAGGGAAATTCCATTTAAACAAGGAATAAGCCATATTAAGATTTTTAAAAGGTGTCTAAGGCGGTATATAATTCTATGTTGTGCATTAATAGAAGGATGCGTGTATTTATCACTTACCTGTTTTCAACCAGATTGGATTCGAGTATGCGAATCGAGTTGAGCCATTATGCAGGCGAGTGTGAATTTCTGCTCTTAGATAAAGCTCGCCTTGAAGCTGAAACTCAATACCCTTGTAATATATTGGTTCATTATTATTTACATCAAAATTCACTTGGAAGATTGATTTTTCGTCACCGGAATTATAAGTATTAACAATAATTCTTTCTATACAGCCGAATTCTTCTGATGATTGACATGTGACTCGTATAAGGGAGTTTGGATCAGATAAGGTCTCGTCTCCGGATAAAAATTTCTTTGATTGATTTAGGACAGTCAATTCGAGGACTGGTCCGCTACTAATAACAGTCCTTCCAAGTTCTAAAGCTTTTAGAACATTTTGCACAGTGGGAGTTTCGTTGATGTACACATGAGTAGTGGATTTACCAAAGATAAAGTTATCATGTTCATGCAGTGAAAGCATCGGCATTTTTACCTGCCTGAAACGATTGAAGTTGCCATGTGCATCATTACCGGCGTATATATAACGTCTTTCACCCTTCAACAGCGCTGTTATCCATTTTTCTAATCCGAGATAAAAATCCTTTTCCGGATTTCCGTTGAGTATCTGCCATCCGCTAAGTCCGGAAGCGCTCAGATCGCTATCCTGCCAGATACTTCTATTAACCAAATGCTTTTGCAGAAATGGTACAGGGGAAAATGGATGCGCCGCTATAGTAACCGAATTCTCTGACAGAGCGGCTATGGCATGTCTGACGGTAAATTGGCTTCTCGTCTGAAACCATTCCTGAGCGCTGTCACCTGTGCCCTGTAGGAATCTTTGCTCACCAAGAACCAGCATGTGGACGTTTTTTCCATTGGATGCTCGACAGGTCAGTTCCTCACCCGGAACGAGTACAACACTACCGGGCATTTTATTGAGACGTTTAACATGAGACAGGAATCCGTGCCATTTAAGGAGTTGCGGATCATCGTGAAGATAGTCATCGATCATGTCATCGAGGTTGTATGAGTGGTCGGTAAGGCTTACCCAGTCGAGTCCCAGCGCATCCGCTGTTGATTTTATGGCTTCGAGAGGAGCTCCGAACTCAACCTGATCGCAGCCGTATTCAGTGTGGGTATGCAGTTCTCCGGCATACCAGCCTGGCAGCTTCGGTAGTGGCTCGGCAGCGAGAAAGACCTCAAGCGGAGCTTGTGATAGCCCATGATAGTTATCCTGACTAACATCCCATGTGCGTTTTTTATCTTGAAGATGAGCGGTTGCTTCGATCTTGACCAAACCAGGTGGAAAATCAGACACATCCACGTCTGAGACGCAGTGCCAGAGGGATTTGTTAATCCACAGGTTCAACGGTATGTTGAGCGACTGCGATTTTTCGCCGTTGCTGATCCTGATGTCAATACTCTCGAGCTTAACCGGAAAATGGTGGGCGTCTTTGATGATCATTGTTATCGGCAGATTGTGATTGGGTTCCAGCCTGAAGGGAGCGTCGAAGATTACTTCCGGCTCACGCCTGAAGTATCTGCTGAAAGGAAAACCGCGAAAGCGATAGTGAGTCTCAGCGTAGAGCCCGATCAGGGGGATTAGATCGGGGATGTTTATGTTAGTTGGATCAATCAAGGTTTCCGATAATAACACAGTAGTGGTGTCAGGTATCCTCGCCCTGCAGCGCTTCCGTTGAATTATCACCCGGAGTAACGAAGCTTGCTTCGTTGTAGAGCAGCGCTCAGGCAAGCCTGAACACTCCGGATTTAATTAACCAAAGTTGGATAGTTGATAAGCGACTGTATTTCAGGTTACAAGTAATCAACTGTTAATATATTTTCAATCTCCGGCTAAAGCGCCTCGAATTCGCTCAAACTCTTTACAAGCTGCAACTAATGAATCAGGTGGAGATTCCAGTTCTTCCCCATTTTTGCAGTTATTTGCCAGCTTATCGACTAATTGATGTCCTTTCTTGCTTTCGCAAATCGTTCTGTATTCGTTTTTGTATTCTTTTTGTTCGGATTCATCAACATCAACACCATCCAGATAGGCTGCCCACGTTTCAATAGACCATTTGGGAATGACGTATATAATCTGTTCTTTTTCCGTTCTGGGTGGTTGAAATTTTGAGTCAAGAATCCTGGTCGCCTCTTTTACAGAATCTTCATCAGCGTCGCGAACTATTAGCAGGATGGTTGAGGCATGTCGTGTCCGGAGCGCTTTCGCTTCCTCACCAATTTTATCTTCCACGAATTTTTTACCCGAACCTTTCTCTCGCGGGTAGGGACGGAAACGAAATTTGTAGATAGGAACTTTCCAGCCTGACCTTAAAAAGCGACGAACGAAAACCTCATGGCTTTTATCCTCACAAAGGACAATGATCTCCGAGGCTTTACTCATTTTCCCAACCTCGTACCACTATTTCAGCAGGCGTAAGGTCAGCCACAGGTTTCAGAGGCTTCGTTATCACATGTGAACCCTCTTGACGCGAGAACCATAACTCTTCACCTCTTGCCATTTCATTAATGATCTCAGGGTGATGCGAGATAATAATGACTTGTCGATCATACTCATCGCAGATATCTTTCAGGTTGTTTATCCAGGGCTGAATTTCCCTTAGTGAAACGAAATTATCCGGCTCATCTATTAAAATTTCCGTGTAAATTCCTATCTGAAGCGCTAACATTAGGGTGTAAAGTATAATTAGTTGGCGTTGCCCATCAGATAAGGATAGAAAATCAAAATCCCTGTCCTTGCCGTTGATCCTGAAGGTTGCTGTTAAACGACGTGACGAACCAACCTCTTTCAGACGCAAGCTCTCAAAGCCTGGAAGTACGTCTTTCAAATGCTCTTTAGTCAGGTAACTTATATTTGGGTGTTCCTGAAAGATGTAGCGACACCATTCTGAAAAGTTCTCTGCATGAAAGGATAGCCATCGTGTTTCGGATTCAGCATCTTGTTTTACAAAATGAGGTATGGGGTTAATAAGCAACCATTTTAAAACAGCTTCACGGAAACGAAGCAGCGGCTCATTGCCTTCGTTTTCAGCGATAGTAGAAATAACCGAACGACTCCAGTCTGCCCCAAACGAAACTCCCTTCTCGGGTTTACCAGTATCTCTATTGACTCGATATAGGTGTGTGTTCTTTCCGTCAAACAGGTAGAAAGTGGAATCATTCCACTTCAATTCCTCTCTATCGATCCTGATCTTGTTCTCAGATTTTAACCACTCTATGCTAAGATTGTAATCATAACTATCATTGTCTATCAGCATTGAAAAACCAATGGTCTGCGTTGTACGCTTGTCCCATACAGTCAAATCTGAGATGCTAAATATATCCTCCACATGGTTACCTTTTAAGAGAGACTGAATGTTTCTCAAAGCGGTAAGCACTGTGGATTTGCCGGAACCGTTATCACCAAGCCAGAGCTGAAATTCTCCCGGTTGGATGCGGAAATTGGTTAAACACTTGAAATTGTCAATGTAAATTTCTTTTATCATCGTTGATCCTTTCTTCTGTGCTTGTTGAATATCCCTTTCAGCAAAATTAACATTATATGTCTCTAAATCAAAACATTATTTAATAAAAGTGGTTCTTCGCTTAATCGTATGGTTAATGAATTTAACACTGCTGTCTAAAATAAATTACAAACGTAGCGAGCTTTGTTACTCCGAATATCAAACAGCGCATGTTCCCGTTCCAAGTGCTTTAAAGCTCATCCCTTTATCGAGCAAAGTTCTCAAGATACCAGGCAGCGCTTCCAACATATTATCGACATAATTTCCTTTGTCATGGAGCAGGACAATATCTCCTGGCTTAACCTTCTTAACGATACGCTCAACGAGTAACTTTGGTTGTATCGGTCGATAATCGCCTGCCGATAGCGACCAGAGAACGATTTGCATATTCAAGGATTTTACAACTGAAAGCAGGGGTAATCCTATGCGTCCGTAAGGTGGACGAAACAACCTTGAATTGCACAATCCGGCGTCGGATATTGCGCCTATGGAGCGGTTGATCTGATCGAGTACGGTTTCTCTTCCTGCCCAGACAAGCGAGCGATGGTCGTAACTATGACTTGCCACGGTGTGACCTGCTTCGTAAGTCTGTTTGATGATGTCAGGATATTGATCTGCCTGTGTTCCAATCACAAAAAACGTTGCTTTGCAGTTATACTCGTTGAGGATACTCAGCAGTTTAGTCGTATTAACCGGATCGGGACCGTCATCGAATGTTAAATATATCCCATCCGGATCTCCTCGGCTGATTACGTTTGGAAATATAACTGAAGCAGCTTGTGGAAAAATATCTGAAAACATCAGGCTTTCCCCTTGCTCTGAAATTGCTGCCCTTTCCATTCGAAGCTGCTGAAATGTCCTCCAATTACAAACATTACCGTAACTAAGGGATAGATAAACTCGAGAATGAAAAACTCTGAAAGACTATATTTTTCACAGAATAAACTGCTGCCGAGACTGAGCGCCTGCCAGTCAACCAGTAGCCTCATGGCTACCCAGATGAGAAAATACCGCCAATCAGACGCAAGATAAGCAATGATTGGGCTGATGACCAGCAATAGTAAAAACAAAAACACACCGGCAAGGATAACCTTGCGTGAAGTTCGGTAGTAAAGTCCTTTAGAACCCCAGCGGATGCGCTGATGCCAAAGTTCTTTCAGTGTTGTTACAGGTTTGGTTTCAACGATTGCTTCCGGTAAGGCAGCGACAGCGATCTTCCAGTCGGTATTGGCGGCTTTAGCGAGTAATAGTTCATCATCACCGGAGATTATTTTTTCATAACCATCCCAGCCGTTTATTTCATCGAAGAGCTGTTTACGATAAGCAAGGCTTGCGCCTGTGCAGTGAAAGGGCATTCCGGCGGCGACAAGTCCTGCAGATGCATATCCTAAGGATTGGAAATCGAGAAATTGCAGCTTTTGCCAAAATGGAATTCGATTTTTGTTATTAGCGACAAACCGCGCTTGCCCAACTACCATTCCAACTTCAGGCGTCATTGTCGTGACAAGTGCGCGTATCCAGCCGGGATCATGTTTACAGTCAGCGTCAGTAGTTAATATTATCTCGCCTGTGGATGCTGCAATGCCTTTCTCTAATGCCTGCTTTTTAGGACTGATCCCTTGTGTTATTTCGCTTTGTTTGATAAGCTTGATTCTTTTATCTTGCTCGGAGAATTTCCTGACAATCTCAGAAGTATCATCTTCAGAACGATCATCTACAATGGTGATCTCCATCAAATCATGCGGATAGTTCTGCTTGAGAAGACTATTAAGCGTATCCGAAATGTTTTCCGCTTCATTGCGAGCTGCTATAATGATGCTAACGCGGGGAGTTGCTTCCGATTCTTGCTGCGGCGTCATTTTCAGGCGCATCAGCCCGATGACAATACGGTTAAGTAACAGTAAATAAAAAAAGCCGCCGATGGACAGTATTATTTTCCAGACAAGTAGCAATTCTAAACTTCCTTTTTACGTTTATCGATCTGAAGACGACTGATAAACAGAACGCCAATTAAAGCAGGTATCAGTACGTTCATGGCGAACATGAGGATGGAGGCGTTGAAAGCAGCTTCAGGAGAAGCGCCGAACTGACCGAAAAATTGTACGGATACAAGCTGATCTACTCCGAGGTCGGCAATAGCAATAGGTAAAGCTGTTTTCGCAAAGAGAATAGCTGCTGCGCCGCGTATGCTGGTGAATATGTCTAACTGAGCAAAACTGCTGATTAGCAGGTAGTACTGGACAAGGAATACAATGTAATGCGCAAGAGTCAACAGCAGCGTAAACCGCGCTTGCGGGGCGTTGAAATAATCCAAGCCATGCGCCAGTTGAGCGATTCTGTTTCGTCGCGGAAAGGTAATTTGAAGTGAATAGATAAGGCTTCTAATGGGTCGAGGATCAAGCGCCAAATAAAGCAGCAGCAATCCAAGTATTAATACGAGGATAATAATCGAGATAAATAGGTGTGTTTTGGATATAAAGACATCCATCTCGATAATATCGAAAGTTCCGAGCTTAAATATCCAGGGTAATGTTATCAGGGCAGGAAGTCCGAATGCTACAGTACAGCCGATGTTGTAAAATTTATCAATTATCGTTAAACCGACGAGGTTCAGCGTATTGTGTTTGATAAAGAAACCGCGTCCGTATTCACCGATACGTCCCGGAGTCACAATACCGAGTGCATAACCGCCAAGTAATGAACCGAGTGACTCATTGAAGGTGATGCCGGGATAAATAAGCCTGACGAGATAGCGCCATTTATACTCGGTCAGCCAGATATTCAAGGGCATGAGCAGAAATGCGGCAATTACAAGGCTATATTCCGCGGAGCGGAAAGCAGAAATGATAGCTTCCATGCGGATGGTGCGATACATTAAGCCAAGCAGAACAACAGCAACGGCGACTTTAATCCAGAATAGCGTTCGTTTCTTCATTAATAGACTGATTTACGAGGCAGATACAAATTTCTCAAGCCCTCTGTGCAGTTACGACACATCGGTATTTTATCCCTGCCTCCGTGATTGACGACGTGTTGGAATTCTCTGATCGTTTTTCCTTTCCAGATTTCGCGCCAGGGCTGTTTGAAAGCATTGCCCATTGAGTGAAAGTCGTTGGTACTAAAACAGCAGGGCAGTACATCCCCGTTCCATGCAACTACGGCGGAGTGAGCAAGTCTGCGGCAATTGGAGCGTGTTCTGTTCATCTCAAGATGATCGTTAACAAGTTTATACCGCCATAGCCTTGGGTCATCCGGCAAATGAGTCAAAGATTCTTCCAAATTTTCCGGATGCGAAACCCTGTAGGTCTTAAATTTAACCTCGTCAACTCCCAATGACAAGGTTAAATCATAAATAGCTTTGAATTGTGATTTTGATTGGCGTGAAATTAAACACTCGACGATGACCTTTGGTTTTCGGCTGCCGAGGCTCTTGCGAGCTTCAACGAGCGCGCGAACGCCTTTCTCAACGTCCGTCAGTGAACCACCTTTTCTGATGCGAGAATATGTTTCTTCATCAGCTCCGTCTATACCGATGCTAATTCTATTCAATCCGGATTTTACAATATTTTCAGCTAATCCACTTTTAGACAGCAGGATGCCGTTGGTATGAGTCTGAGTCCAGATTTTACGCCGTGTCGCTTCAGCAACCATTGCAGTAAAATCGGGAGCAACGAGGGGATCGCCTCGGTGCCAGAGATTGAGGAATCTCAGCCAGGGTAATTGTTTGATGACATGGACGAAATACGCGATGCGCATCACGCCTCCGCCTCTACCGGAGGCGGTCGGGCAGTCAGGACAGTCAAGATTGCAGGCTGCGGATGGCTCCATCCAGAGCATTATGGGAGTCGGAAAACGAAACACGCTTATTCTGTTTTTCCGCTTAATTTATCCTTTGCCAGCTTTCCAAGCTCCTGTAAATGCTTTATGTCGTTTTTCTTTCTATCAGCCACACTTTTAGAGAATTTCAGTTTCGATGCAGTCTCCTCTGTTTTTACAACTTCTTCCCATTTCCCTAACTCAAAATAAGCAACGCCTAACTTGTGCAGACAATCAATTTCGTTATAATAATTGTTGCGTTCATCATTAGCAACTAATAGATACATCGGTTCCAGCAAAGTTATCGCCTCTTCCCATCTCTCGGATTTAATCAATGCTCTTATCAGCAGCCAGTTAAACGCTCTGACATTATTGTATTCTTTTAACAGATCTTGCTCAATACGGATTGCCTCTTCGTAATTACCCTTCTCATAGGCGATCCAGGCAAGGCTGTTGCGAGCGGATATTCTGGTCAGGCTGCCATACTCTGCGGCTATCTCTAAATATCTGAGACCTTCATCACGTTGATCAGGAATAATGCCGATGCTTCTAAGTATCCCTGCATATTTGCTGCGATAATACTTATACATGCCCAAGCCGTAATACACATCCCAGTTTGTCGAATCAAGTTCAATAGCTTTTTCGAGATAATTACCACCGTTAATTACATGTTTTATTGACTTGAATAATCTACCCTGACGCTGGTATATAACCGAACGGTACAGCTCTGTCATACCGCGATAAAACCAGAGTTCCGACGTTTGATCGGCGTCCTTGAGCTTAGCTTCAACTAACTGATCCGTTCTATCGCAGGCATTCAGAATATCAGGGAAATCAATTTCGTCTTCATAGTCCATAGCACGGGCGGACAGAATGGTCGCTTTAAGCAGAGGAATATATGGATTATCCGGTTGAACAGACCGAATACTGTCGATCAGCGTTAAAGCTTGGTCGTATTGTTCGCGTGTACCAAGATCGATGATGGTTTCGCTTAGTTTACTGGTTCTGTTAATATCTTTGGTTTCAGAGCAGGTTGCTTTGTTGCCAAATCCAAAGTGCAGAACGAATAGGATTAATAATATGTTTTTTATGTTGTTACTTTTTACCAATTATCAGGTCTTTTCTTCATCGATGAGTATAAATCTTTGTTGCATTTGAGTTGCATATGAATTGCGTTTGTGTTGCGTTTGTGTCATGTATGAACATCTTGTATATTAAGCACATAAGGAATAACTTTGCGTTTTTATGGTTTATTTTTGTGTAAACTTTCTATAAACCAGAGTGAATCTCTTCTATTTCCTGTTTTATATATTTTCCGCTCATTTCTGAGTATTTTAAGCAGCCGATAAATTTGATCTTTTGTTAAATCAGGTAATACATGCAATAAATCCCTCATACGACTTCCTTTTTCATTAAATGTGGTGATGTGCTGTATTAACAATGCTTTATTAGTTTCTTCATTTAATCCTTTCCTTCGAGTATAAGTTCCTTTGTCGTCAAATAAAGTCACTACTGTCCCGTTAAAAGTTAAATAACAAAAATTGTTTATGATTTGTAAGGTTAAAGTAACATTATAATAATCTGTAACTACTTGAGAAAACTAAACTTTCTTAAATAGTGAAATGCTTAAAATTTGTGATATTTCATTAAGACTACGTTAATCAATTTCAAATCGAAAACAGTTTTTGAGAGACATTTATCTTGTAATATTCGTTAGTTATACGTTTTTTCTAAATCCTTAACGGGACAGTAGTGATACTTTTATTGTACTTTTATTGTACTTTTATTGTACTTTTATTGTGTAAAGTATAGGTCGTATATATATTAAATACAAGTACTTAAAAATTTCTTATGTGTGAATATTGTATTTTTGGTGTAAAAAATTTACATTGTTAATAGATTTATGTAACAATTCTACATAGTGAACCAATGGGCGGCTTTTGTAGCACCAACTATTTTGATTTTACCCTCATTTTTTAAGTTGTTTAACAAACTACTTATTTGTCTTCTTGACAAATCTGGAAGTACTTGCATGAATTCGCTCATTGTGCTTCCCTCCTTATTGTATGTTTTTATATGTTCCAATAAAAGTGCTTTGTTCGTTTCTTTGTCCAATCCCTTCTTACGTGTATAAGTCCCTTTTTCTCCCAAGTGCGAATAGTACTTTCTGGATAGTATCAGATGATGTTTGCCTTTTTCGGGTCGCTCAACTACGTTATGCTTTAGTAGATGCTGGATTCTTTTATTAACAATATCTCGCTCAAGGGTTTTTGGGTATCGACCTTTCTTTCGGATGGAATCAAGGATAAGATAATCTTCTGAAGAAAAATTAGTCTGAGTTTCTTTGCCGATCTTTTCAAGGAAACTTATAAAACCAGGATCTTCGATTTTACCCGATAAATCTACCACAACCTCAGTTCTATCTGATTGTGAGTAATCCGGCAGAGCTTTACTCTCCATAATACACTGTCGGAACATCAATCTTGTCCCTTGATTTGATCTCTCAACTAAACCGCACTTTGCGAGGACGTCAGCTATTCGACGGTTGCGTGGAACTTGTTTGGTGAGGATGTTTTCAGGATTGACGCCTTCCGGGAAACCGCCTGGACTGCTAACTGAAATTTTCTCCGGGTACTGCCTGATGAAAACTGAACCGGGATGACGATAATCACGATGACTGATAGCATTAAGTATGGCTTCTCTGACAACTTCTTCATTCAGACTCTTGATATCCCATTTGAAGAAGCCATCCTGAATATATTGTCTTGTGTTTCGGTTATCTATAATTTTCCATAAATCGTCAAAGTACTTAAAGAAACCAACATTAAATTCTTCTCTTGCGTCATATTCAATCTTTGCTTCATTTGCTCGATATTCAAAGACAAGTTCAGAGCGGGGAATATAATCTCTTATAGCTTTCCTTTTCCCGAGCAGAATCAATGCTGCATAGGTTACTCTATTGTTAACGATGAGTTCAATGTCATTTAGCAATTGTGAATCGGTACTATTTCGAATGTCTTTATTTCCTGATTTGATACTCCATATATTCCTCAGTTGATGAATAGCCTCATCATCAAGATCGGTTAGTGATGCCCCTTTACAGATTTCAGAAGAAAAATCCTGATGCTCCTCGTCAAGGATTTCTTTGAGTGTGTTTGGCGGCATATCGCTAATACTATCGCCAATCCTCATCAAATATCTGCCTTTGTAACGTATTGGTTGACCGATTGTTCTTGACGGTATATCAAAGATTAAAACGCGCACATCAGGATGCTGAACTTCCCGAATATTAACACGAATGTTTAGTTCATCAAAGACTTTCTTTTTTATCTTATCAAGATTTTGGAATGCACTCGTTCCGACAACCAATCTTGGTAATTTGTCAGTGACGCCAAGTACCAACTTGCCGCCTCTTTCGTTTGCGATAGCCGCACAGTACATTACTGTTTTCTCGATATTAAAGCTAGATTTTGCTTCTTTGAACTCGAGGTGTTCTGTTTCTTTCAAGGTTAGCAGAGATTCTAATTCTGCTATCAAATTATGCATATTTCCACCTGTTCAGTTGCGTTCGTTACATCCACCTGCCAACCAATCCAAACAACTGCATGGCAACCAGATGTATCGCCAGGATTTTAATCTTCTTTGCAACGGTGTGAATTGAGTACTTATAAGTCAGTACAAGATAAAGGACGGTATATGTAATAGCAATAGTTAAAATTTCAGAAATTACTTCATAGGTTGTTGTTTTTGACATCTCTAAAAGCAGTGCTGCCGGTAATGACAGGAGATTGGCAACAATTACCCAAAGTATCATCTTCTTCCAGCTTTGACTGTGATCCTGGGTTACAAAAACATAAGCCAGCCAGAACACCGCCGCGCTGACAAGCAGCATGATAATGGGTATGATGTACATAGTTACCTCCTCACCGGATTAATTCCACCTTCTGATACCTTACAAATTTATCGCTCTTCAATGAAACGAAATAACTGCCGGACGGCAAAAACCCGCCATCAAGCATAACTGAATGTTTACCTGTATTAAACCATTTTGAGTCCTCCTTTATTAGTTCACGTCCGTTGATATCGTAAAGTACAATTGTTATCGGTTGACTGAGCGGATTGAAAAAATCTATGTTCAGTTTAGAATTGAAAGGATTTGGATATGATGAAAACATCTCAAAATCATCAAGTACTGCATATTGTCTGAACGAAATAGCGTTTTCATGGTGAAAGTAAAATCTACCTATATCCGCTCTCGTACTGTCCGGATCAAGTGGACTTTCAGGATCACCGGCATCGATACAGGGCGATCCACGTTGTAGTAATAATAAATCAGGGAACGCAAAAGCCAATAGAGGATCTTCTGTTATGTTGGATTCCTCCAATTCAAATTGAAAATCATTACGCCTATTAAAGTCGGATAATAAATTATCATAACCCCAAATGCAATTATAGCTAATATCTGGAATGTTTTCCTGCTGATTGAGGGAGAACCAGAAAACTGCGTTACAGCTTTCCGGACTGAAAAATATGTTATTCACAATCTTGTAATCACACTCTCTGGCTGAAAAACGTATAGCTTGCTCATCTGCGCTATCAGTAATAATAGTATTATTAGTAAAAATCACATCTCCAGAACCTCTTGTAAATATATATGGTGAGCCGTAAATCGTGTTTCTTTCAATTATTGTAGTTGTTATCGCATCTTCCCAAGGTATCCTGAAGAAAAATGCATACTCATCATCATAGGAATTAAAAATATCACATTCTCTGAAATATAATGTTTCACTCTCATCATTCTGTATTCTGACACTCCCAATCACATGATTGTTTTCAAATCTTGTTGAGTCGTAGTATCGGAAGTCCACAGATCCGCCTATGTAATTATTAGTAATATCAGCGCCATTTACTATTGTTCCTGATAAGCCTCCACTTATTATATTGTTATAAATTCTTAACCTTCCACCGGATGTACCAAGAATAACATTTCCCTGAATATAACAATCAAGCATAACACTTGGATTAATATAAACCGTTACGGAATCATTGGGAGATAAAAAGCGGCAATTACGGAATGAAGAACCCAACCAAGCATCAACGGAACCTATAATTGTGCAACTATCGAGGATAGTTGCACCAAAAGATCCATTAAAAATTCCCCATTCTTCGCCTGATCCTGTCCTAATATAGCTGTTTATTGCGAAAAATCCTGCACACCTAAAAGCTATCCTACTATTTCCGGTAATGTGGCATTTGTTGATCTCATAGTGATCCCTTTCATTTACATTTAGACTTCTAATTGGTCTATTATCACTTTGAATGGTGCAGTTATTCAGAAAGATAGTAACCTCATTACTCGAAAGAATAGCATTTATATTATTTCTTATTGCGCAATAATTGAATGTATAATCAAAGTCTTGATTACTAATAGTAATTCCTCGCCAAAGCAGATCTTCTTCCTGGGATAAAAACCTGACCGAGTCTTCTTCAGTTCCATTTACAGTTAATCCGCCGGATGCAGTTAGACCAAGGCTGTCCGCAAACAGCACCTCCACTCCTGGACCAATCCTCAGTTCTTCATTCTCAGGTATCCATGTCGAGTCAATGACGATATACGGGCTGCCTTCAACCGTCCATTCACCCGACACTTCACTTGAGACCTCTGTTTGGGCGAAGGTTTTTAAGGGGAAAAAGGCAAGAAATATTGCAAGAATAATCATGGTGTACCTAAATTCAACACAAAGCACATAATAAATCCTTGAAAAAGGTTCACTTCTTAAAAACAACATCTATTCCATGTACTATGGTTAATCTAAACCTGAAAATCAGCTTTAGCAAGACACTTATTCAATAAATAATTACTATGTAGTACTAATCTGCTTCATCTGTTGTATCTGATTAGAAAAAATCTTTCTAATTTATAACTATAATACAAAATCCATAGTTATAAATAATTAAATCCTGATAATCCTGTCTATCCTTGTTAAGCATTCCGTCACGTTCCGTCACATTTCCGTCACACCATCTAACCCATACCCAGTATGTCTTTCCGGCGATTCTGTGACGATGTGACGATAATTTTGCCTACCCGGAATCTTTGTCGAAAATTGCGTCGAGATTTGACTTTTATAGAAAAATGTTGTATATTGTCACTATGTCACATGACGAACTTTGCTCTTTAAATCACAGGCAGAGACGCCTACGCTACGTTTATGGTTTTGACAAGCATTCTTGCTTGTCCTACTGTTAACAAACCCTTCTTTCTAACTTTCTTACTTGTTTCCTTTCTCACTTAATAAGCGTCACCGCTCTGCTTATTATACCATTCGAGTGCCTGATCTGAACCAGGTAATTGCCTGATGGATTATCAAGAGCAGACCAAGATAAACTGTGCTGTCCGGCTGTGAATTCATTGTCAGCGATGGTATCGATAAGCCTGCCAGATAGATCGAAGACTTCGACGGATACCTTACCGCTGCGTTCCATGGAGAAGCCTATATTTACGTTGCTGTTAAAAGGATTAGGATATGGGTTGACAACACTGAAATCGGTCGGAGTCTGATCCTGAATCGGTACATGGGAGTAAATCTCTTCAAATAATCCTTCACCCTGCACTGCGTACCAGCGTTTGTCTATTTCCACATCGTAATAACGGTCAACGTCTCCTCCAACCCAGGTTACGACCAGTGAATCACAGTTTTCGTTATCACCCAGTCCGAAGTGCATACAGATCATGTTCTGGCTGCCCTGGGAACCGGTTCCGCCCTCAACCTGTCTTAAATAGTGATCATCACCGCAGTGAACTGTGGCTTGCGTGCCGAATGCCGCTTTGTTGGCAGTAACGCCGCGCGCTTCGATCTGAAGCCAATGCCCCACTTCGCAGTTATTCTGGAATAAACCGTCCGTACCGCCAATCGCAAGATCGAGGTCACCGTCATGGTCGTAATCGCACCAGGTTGCAGCATCTGAGTTATAGCATTTGGTTTGGAAACCGAGTTCGTAGTTGACATTGCTGAACGTATCATCGCCGTTATTGCGATACATGAAAGGCTGTCGTCCTGGATAAGTTGCAGAGATAAACAAATCCTGCAAACCGTTGTTGTCGTAATCACCCCAGGCAGGGCAGAAGACCGTTTCACAGTAGGCGATACCGGAACCTTCGCGGATGTCTTCAAATGTGTAATCAGGATGACCACTGTTTTTGCATAGCATGACTTTATCCTGGTAGTCAAGCCCCCAGGGATGCGCAAAGTTACCGACCAGCAGATCAAAGTCAAGGTCGTTATCATAGTCCGCCCAGGCGGAGCCGATTGTATGACCGTAAGAACCCCGCTGGTTATAGCCCTGCAACCCGCCGCGTTCGTTAGCTTCGTTTTCAAACTCCAGATCGCCCTGGTTGACCCAGAGGTAATTCGGCTGCAGCCGGTAGTTAGAGATATAGACGTCCATGTCGTGATCCATATCGAAATCGCACCAGGCAACGCTCCTGCCGTAGTAACGGAGTCGCTGGAGTTCATCCGGCGTTATCTCGTAAAAGATTCTGTCGCGCGGATCGAAAGCGAAGAAGTAATCGCAATAATGTACGAAATTATTATTGATCTCATACTCTGAGTTGGCTATGTAAATTTCAAGACATCCATCTCCATTCGCATCACCCCAGCCACAACCCGCAGTTGGATTGTAGCCGTAGTTGAACCAGTATTCGTCATTAACCATGTCAAAAGTGCCGTCACCGTTGTTGCGGTAAAGCCTATCCTCCGCGTCATCTCTGCTGTTACCGGCGTAGAAATCGAGCCAGCCATCATTGTCAAAGTCTCCCCAAGTGCCTGTTCCACCCGGATTGTCTTCGAGAATGCCTGCTTCTTCGGATATGTATTCAAACGTCCCGTCACCGTTGTTTCTGTAAAGTGTTTTCCCGCTGACGAGTAAGTCTTCCCAACCGTCGTTGTTGTAATCACCCCAGGCATGGTTTCCCAATCTATGGATTCCGATGTCTGCGGAGACATTGACAAAGGGAAATTCTTCTATTTCATCGAAGTACTCGACAGTTGCCCTGACCATGAAATTCCCATTGATAGTGTGCCAGAGATCTCTTCCGAGACTTGCGTTATATGTCCAGAGATGGGAGCGCTGCTCGAAGTCATTTTCGGAGTTATCGACCAATATGGTTGGACCGCCTTCACTACAGACAATCCCAACATGGAAGTCCTGCGGAGGATTAAATGTTAGTCCGGCTTCAGTTAAGTCAACCTCAATCCATGTATTACCAGATTCGACTTCGATTTCCATTGGATCGACCAGGTCGTTGTTCTGGTCCGGTTCGTGAGCGCCGTTATCGCCCCAGACGTGCAGGTTGATTGTTCCTGAATCTGTTAAATACAACCTGACTGACAGCAGACTGCATGGGTGAACGGGTGAGAAACTGACGCCTTCCATGTTTTCTTCGTCCAAATCCTGAAAAGAACCGTGTGCGTTACCGTTGTCGTAGATCAGTTCAACAGGATCGGCAAATGAATTTGTGATAGTAAGCAGCAATGCAAGTATAATCAGTAAAAATGTTTGTTTCATCTTAAACCTCCGTATGTATTTTTAAATACTAAAGAACTTCAAAATCTAAAATAAAAGCGTGGCACAGTCAGCACTGTTAATCTGAGCAAAGCGAAGAAGCTCCTTCATTATCCCGCCCCCCCTACTACTCAGTTTGTGCGGGAATATGTAAAATCGCCAGAACTGTCATTCCTGCGCAGGCAGGAATCTAAAAGGGTTATGTACTTAATAATTAAGCAGATATGGATTCCGGCTTTCGTCGGAACGACACACTATCGCAATATTTCAAAGAACTCATTATTTATTTCAAAAGAACTATCTTCCTCTCCAGCTTTGTGTCCCCCGCATCCAATCTCACAATATACTGCCCGGCAGCGAGGGTCTCGGCATGTAAAGTCAGTTGATGGCTGCCTGCGACGACCTTTTTGTTAGCCAATTGCCTGACCAATCGTCCCGTTACATCATAAAGCGCGATTTTGACTTTTCCGTCTGATTTGGCAGTGTAGCTTATCATCGTCTGTGAGTTGAACGGATTGGGGTATATGCTGTCTATTGTGTAATCAGACGGCTGAGTAGTTTTACTTTCCCTTGATCCCGGTACGCTCAGGTGTTCGTCATCAACGCGCTGGCAATACAAATCGTAATAACCGTTTTTCCCTGAACCGCGAGCATCTAGCCAGGAAACCACGATTCCCGATTCTCCTCCTTCGGTAAGAATCGCTGCCATGGCTGTAATTTTATTCAACCCGGTTTCACAGATGGGATTTCCACCTTCGGACCAGGATTCGTAAAATTCACCATCCGGATTGAAATGAATTCCATAAATATCATAGCCTCGCATGGAACGATAGTCTTTCCAAACTACCCACAAACCTCCATTATGATCGGTCTTAACATCAAAATCTTCCTGGAGACTTTCAAAATCTATGACTGGTCTGCCATCCTCGCCGAACAGCAATTCTGGCGCTCCGCCACTTGGATCTATTTTCTGCATAATTATATCATTCGTGCATTCCCACAGTACCCAAATGAAACCATCACTATCAACTACAGTTTTTGGGGAATGCTGGAATTCGATAGATCCACAGATCATGGTTCCATTATCATCCCACCGGAGCTCGCCATCCGCTTCAATAAATTGACCGTAAATACCGTCCTGATCTTGAACTCGCCTGTCATCCCATACGAAAAAGAAGCCTTCAGGATGCCACACAACCTGAGGATCGCGTTGCCTTTCCTGAGAACTGCAAAGGATTATTGGTTCGTCTCCCCAGAGCGGATTCCCCTCAGCATCCAATCTTTGGGCACGCAACTGCATGTTGCGATCCTCTGTCTGAAGTCTCCAGACGATGACAGCACCCCCCTCCCCATCGCCAGCGATCTGCACATCTTTCTCCTCAGGCTCGGAGGACGTAATTCTCTCGCCGATTTCTCCCCAGAGCCTCTCGCCCTCAGCGTTGATTCGCTGTGCATAAATATCATCTGCAGAAACAACCCACGCAACTATTACACCTTCATTCCCATCAGTGCAGATAACAGGATCATCCTGATCGTACTCGTAGTCAGACACCATAATCCCCTCGGGAGCCCACAATAATTCTCCCTCGCACGAAATGCGTTGTGCCAAGATATTACTCCAGGTATAGCCATCAGGATTGTCTCCCCACACGATAATAACACCACCGTCACCATCCTGTATCCCACTCAGGTGTTCGGAACCCATAACATCCCCTTCTACTGCCGCTATACCGTCATCTTCAAATTCGAAAAAAACTGAATCGCCAGCATCATGTCCAAACTGCACATAAGGACGCGCACTATGCACACCTTTTATCTGTTCAATCCATGCAGCAGCGAAATTTCCCTCACCGAAACCCACTATGATTTGCTCGCTGATACCCTCGTCAAAGCCAGTGATAAACTCCATACCTTCACCGTCCCACTCAAATTCACCATCAAGATCAATATATTGCATTCTGACTTTTTCGATTTGATCTGACTCGTCGCTCCATACAACAGAACACCTATTTCCACCAAGCTGATTAACTACCGGGAAGCCCTGAAAATACTCCCCGCCCTGAATTAAGATGCCGTTCTCCTCCCACACCGTTTCACCATCATTGTTGATTCGCTGCGCGAAAACATCGTCACGATTTTCATCATAATCCCTTCTATACGACCATACGATATATACACCGCCTTCGTTATCAGGGCAAAGCTTGGGTTCACATAGCAAATCCTGTATTTCGTAATCTGTCGTCATAGCCGGAACTCCACCTTCTGAATCCCAATCGAGGGAGAGTTCATCTTCACCCGATATGCGCATCGCATAGATGCCGAGAATGACACTATTCTCAGCAAACTCGCTCCAGCATAACACTGACTGCCCCTGACCCATTGTGATGATATTTAATTTGCGTTGATCACCGTCAGCTATGCAGACAGGCGCGCCTTCTTCACCCCAGATAAGTTCACCATCGGGGTTTATTCGCTGGGCATAGATATCATTACCTGTTTCCTCAGTGTTTCTCGAATCAACCCAAACAACAATAACACCCCCGGCTCCATCTGTGCAAAGTTTTGACCAGCGTTGATGAGAATTATTATCACACGCAATAATTCCCTGATCATCACCCCAAAGCAACTCCCCCGCCGCAGATACTCTCTGTAACTGGATATCGTAGGATGCCTGCCTTGAACCACCCGTCCAACTGTATATTATACCTCCATCACCATCGCTAATCGCATCGTCCCATTGTAGAGGCATCCCTTCTTCTGACCAATCGGGATCGGGACGTCCATCTGCTGTGATGTGATGTACGAACCGATCTATAATATGAGTGAATGTTCGCTTTATGAAAATGAAGCAACCACCCTCGCCATCATCTATTATCTTCTCACAAAGGTATTCACGTTCATCTTCAAGAATCAATAACCCACCCTCATCCGCTCCCCAAACAGCTTCACTGTCCTCTGTAACCTTAGTACAATATAGATCACCTTCCCAGTTATTTCTGCGATCGCTCCAAAATAAGTACCATCCACCATCAGAGGAAGCTCCAATCATCGGAACATCTACGCTGGATGTTAGATCCAAAACTTGCAGCCCCTCATCAGGGAATTTCATCTCACCCTCAGGATCTATAACCTGCAACACTATCCCTCTATAACCGGATCGTGCATCAGTCCAGACATAGCCTACTTCACCGACAAGTTCTCCTTCATTACGACGAACTCCATTCGGGTTCCATTCTGTATGCAAACTCAGTCTAACAGGAACGCCATTTTCCGGCTGCCAGCGTCGAAAATCGTTCTGGGCGAAGACTGTTGTAAATGTGAATAGGATGAATATGAAAGTTGCTGATTTCTTTATATTGTGATGCATGATATTCTCCTGTCTGTTGAAAGTTTAGAGTTCACGCTTCAGCGTGTTCCAACAGACTGAGGGCTGAACTCTGAATAATTTATTTCACTATAACGTTCTATCTTTCCATTTCACTTTCCCAACCATTGACAAAGGCAATAAAATAGTAAAAATCAACGGGGATACAATTTCCGCTAAAAACCAGGATAATAACCAATCATGTTCACGTAATAACCTGGCGCCGCGTGATAATGCCAGCCCGTCGATGCATGCTTTCGCTCCCCAGACCGCTGCAATGGTACCCGGATCATAACTGCCGTACGCTGCCATTATTGCCGTAATTATCAGCAGAGGATTGAAAGCGTATAGAAAAATCCCGATAGCAATAAGAGCGGGATTGTATCGTTTGCCTGCCGAATAATGACGGCGTTTCATTTGCCACCAGCCCCTCAGCGTCTGTTGTCCCAGGGCAGGCACGAACGATCGCGGATCGATGTTGAATACAGCATTGCCGCCGTTTTTCACGATGCGCTGTAATAACAAGTCATCATCTCCTGAAGCAGTTGTTAATCCTGACCCAAATCCTCCGACTTTGTTAAAAGCAGTCCTAAGATAAGCGAAATTACGCCCGACAGAACTGCTGGCTTTCCCAAGTCCGAGAGTGCCGGCGGAGATTACAGCGTTTATAAAACCGTCGAAATGAACCAGAGAGCTGATTAATCCAATCTCATGGAGTGGTGAATGACCAACCACAGCATCTGTGTCCGGCTTAAAACATCCTGTCATACTCCTCAGCCATCCATGAGGAGGCTGGCAGTCGGCGTCGGTGGTCAGGATTATATCTCCGGTCGAAGCATTAATTCCCGTAAGAAGTGTATGTTTTTTTGGTGCAACTCCCGCTGGTGCCGGCTCAGCCTGTAATAATCTGAATCCGGGCGTTGTATTAATAAACTCTTCAATGATTTCGGCAGTGCGGTCAGTTGAATTATCATTAATGATTATATATTCTCGCAGATCGGAGGGGTAATTCTGCTCAGACAGCGCTTTAAGGCATTTCAGAATGTTTTGTTCTTCATTACGTGCAGCCACAAGTACGCTTACACTCGGCAGAGAGGCGCTCGATACACGTCGTAACCTGCCGAGTCCAATTGCCAGAAGAAACACAGCAACAACCCAGACAGATCCGCAGAATAGAAGCAGATAGAAGGTGATTGTGGTTAGCGTCAAAGTAAATGTAGTTTCTATGTCATTGAGTAAACAAACGTTATAATTTCAATATATAACAACATTAACGTATTAGCAACATTACTGTTCAGATGGTTAAATAATTATAGGGAGAAAACAAAAGAAAAATTAACTAATCATGTTCATAATTGCTTTTATCAGAATGCTATTCACAAGCCGTTTGGTTGCATTCTATACCCATCCTTGTTATATTTGTAACAAGGGATTTTGTCTTTAGAATCTCTATTATCCATAAGTAATAACAGCTAAATAGGAAACACGCTTTAGTAATGAACACAATTCAGGGTGAAAACGTAAAACCGCGCTCTATTGAAGATGAGATGCGCGACAGTTATCTTGACTATTCGATGTCGGTTATCGTTCAACGTGCGCTGCCGGATGTGAGAGATGGTCTAAAGCCGGTTCACCGGAGAATACTCTTCGGAATGAATGAACTGGGTCTTAATGCGGGTAAACCGTACAAAAAATCTGCACGTATCGTCGGTGATGTGATGGGTAAGTATCATCCTCACGGTGATTCAGCAATTTATGACGCTCTGGTCAGGATGGTGCAGCCGTTCTCGCTCAGGTATCCTTTGGTTAATGGTCAAGGCAACTTTGGCTCAATCGACGGTGACGGCGCAGCGGCAATGCGATATACTGAAGCGCGGATGCAGAAGATTTCCGAGGAACTGCTTACTGATATTGATAAAGAGACCGTTGATTATATCCCAAATTATGACGATTCGCTTCGTGAACCCTCTGTTCTGCCTTCACGTATTCCTAACCTGCTGGTCAACGGTTCCAGCGGTATTGCTGTCGGTATGGCGACCAATATCCCGCCTCACAACCTGTGCGAGATCGTTGATGCATTAACTGCTATCATCGGCAATCCGGAAATTACGATTGATGAACTGATGCACTACATTCAGGGTCCCGATTTTCCGACAGGTGGGATTATTTACGGAATATCGGGAGTAAGAGAGGGATTGAAAACAGGACGCGGCAGAGTGATTGTCAGGGCTCGCGCAGTTGTTGAAACTCCCAAGCAAGGGCGAGATCGAATTGTTGTTATCGAGCTTCCTTATCAGGTAAACAAATCGCGGCTTATCGAACGTATCGCAGAGCTTGTAAATGAGAAGAAAATCGTTGGTATTGCCGATATTCGCGATGAGTCTGACCGTGATGGTATGCGGCTCGTAATAGAATTAAAACGTGAAGCTGTACCGGAAGTGGTACTGAATAACCTGTATGCTCATACCGCCCTTCAAACCACATTCGGTGTGAATATGCTGGCGCTGGTGGGTGGTGTGCCGAAGCTGCTGAATATTAAAGATGCTTTATATCACTATCTTGAACATCGTCACGAGGTAGTTACTCGCCGAACTAACTACGATCTTGCCAGAGCAAAAGAGCGGGAGCATATCTTTGAAGGACTGAAAATTGCAGTCGATAACATTGATGAAGTGATCGCAATCATTCGCTCCTCAGAAGACACATCCCATGCGCGCGACAGGTTGATAGAACGATTTGGACTTTCCGAGATACAAGCCAAAGAGATCCTTGACATGCGCCTTGCCAGGCTGACCGGTCTGGAACGACAGAAAATCATCGATGAACTTAAAATGCTTAAAGAGCTGATCTTTGAGTTGAATGAAATACTTGCCAGCAAAGAAAAAAGGATGGAAATCGTAAAAGACGAATTGATCCAGATTAAAGAGCTTTATGGTGATGAAAGACGTACGGAGTTGGTTGCGGACGCCGGAGAATTTACCATCGAGGATATGATCGCTGAGGAGGATATGGTTATATCGGTAACTCGCGCCGGTTATATCAAACGTTTCCCGGTATCTGGTTATCGACGTCAAAAACGCGGCGGTACAGGAATGTCCGGCCATATTCCCAAACAGGAAGATATTATCAAGCACCTGTTTGTAGCGTCAACACATGATTATCTGCTTTTCTTTTCCAACCGAGGTCAGTGCTACTGGCTTAAAGTACACGAGATTCCTGCTTTGGGTCGTGCAGCGCGAGGTAAACCCGTGATTAACCTTTTGCAGATTGCTGAAGGGGAGAAGATCGCTGCAATGGTGAAGGTTTCAGAATTCGATGATGATAATTATGTGTTTTTCGCCACACGTAAAGGCATCATTAAGAAGACACCGCTCTCGGCTTTCAGTCATCCCAGTAAACGCGGTATTATAGCGATCAATATAGGAGATGATGATGAGCTTTGCTCTGCAGATCTGACTGATGGAACCTGTGATATCGTCATCGGTTCTTCCGGTGGTAAAGCGGTCAGATGTAACGAAAAAGACATCCGCCCGATGGGTAGAAATGCTGCCGGCGTCATCGGCATCAAAATGGAAAAAAATCAGAAACTTGTCGGTATGGTGGTGATGAGACGAGAGGGTACGCTTCTTGTTGCGACAGAGAACGGATATGGTAAACGGTCATCTATCAACGAATACAGACTGACCCGACGCGGCGCGCAGGGTGTAATTGCGATGAGAACTTCTGAGCGTACGGGAGCTATGGTTGCTATTATGGAAGTAGTGGATTCGGATGATCTGCTTATTATGACGTCTTCCGGCAAGGTAATTCGTCAACAGGTCTCAGCGATTCGGACCATTGGCAGGGTTACTCAGGGCGTGAGATTAATTCGGCTTCACGAAGCAGATCTAATCTCAGATATTGCTAAGGTCGTTCGTGATGAAGATGATGATGAGAATGATCAGATCACTGATGAAATTGATGAAAATCAACAGGAATTCTTCGAAAATAACAATGATTAACTAAAGAGAGCGAGACATGCCTCGTATTTCAGATTCTACCATACACAGATTGTCAAGGTACTACAGAACGCTTAAATATATGCATGATAAAGGTTCTCAGACAATCTCCTCAAACATTCTTGCTCAGCAGAATGACGTCACCGCTGCTCAGGTTCGTAAGGACCTTTCTTGTTTTGGAGCATTTGGCAGGAGAGGTCTGGGCTATGATATAGTTGATCTGAAGCGGAATATTGCTCGGATAATGGGACTCGATCGCACCTGGAAGGTTGCGCTCTGCGGAGTTGGAAACATCGGACGAGCGCTTATTGATTATGACCAGTTTAGAGTACAGGGCTTTCAGATTACGGTTGCGTTTGATTCCGATCCGGGGAAGATCGGGAAGGTCATTCATGGCGTTGTGATTCGAAATGAAGCCAATCTGGAGCGTGACGTCAGGGACGAGAAGGTCGAGATCGGAGTGGTGTCTGTACCGGTTTCATCGGCTCAATCGATTGTAGATAGATTGGTTGCGGGTGGCGTCAGAGGTATTTTAAACTTTGCGCCTATTAATATTAAAGTTCCTAAAAATGTGTTCGTCAGGAACGAGAACATGGCTATTGAGATCGAAGCGCTCTCCTTTGCTTTGACGAATCCGAAAATGGTTCAGTATTAAGAACGGTATTTATGAGTCTCACAATAAAACGAAACCACGCAATAGCAACCCTGCTGGCGTCGATTATCTTGCTTTTATGCAACTCATTGTATGCAAAAGAGTTGACCATCCTCTACTGGGGCGACAGGTTTTCCCGTAATCTGCCTTATCAGGGAACAATTGATAATAACACTTATAAGTTTGGCGGCGCAGGGACACTTTCCGCAATGGTCAAAACAATAAAGAAAGATAACCTAAGCTGTCTGACGCTGGTTGCTGGAGGGGAGTTTTCCGGAGCGCCTATATCACCCCTTACAAATGGTGCTTCCCAGGTTGAAATATTGAATGCCATTGGAATTAATGGTTTCGTGCCTGGCATACACGAGTTTGATTACGGCTGGGAATCGCTGCGAACAGTAATGAAAGAGGCGGATTTTCCCGTTTATCTTGCGAATGTGATTGTGCGGGATAATTTTCAGCCGATGTTTGTTCCTGATACGATTATCTACTTACCGGGGATAATGGTAGGAATGTGCGGATTAATCGATCCGGATTTTAAAAACTCACAGAATCTTGAGGGTGTGCTGGGGATTGAGGCTTCTGATGCAATAACAGAAGCGAGGGCATTTATCAAAAGAAGGCAGGCTGAATGTGATCTGATGATTGTTTTATCAAGTCTTGGCTGGAGTAATGATAGCCTTCTTGCAGCGAATGTGAACGGCATTGATGTTATCATCGGCAGCGGAAGCGACTATCCTTATGATCCACCCCGTAAGATTAATAATGTGATAATTGCCTGCGCCGGCTCGCTGGGACGATGGTTAGGCAGGCTTGCTCTTGATGTGGATACTCTCGGCAACGGCGTGAATATGTACAGGAATGATATAATTTTATTAGATACTGCAACTGTACCGCCGGACGAAAAGGTTGACAAGTTGGCTCGGAAATTAGAGAAAAAACACACTAAAATATTAGAGCGCGAGATCGGCAGGCTGCAGACCGATTGGAATCACGAGGTTAATAAACCGTGTAATCTTGCGCAGTGGACAGCCGACGCTATGCGTACTTACATCATGGATGCTGTAACGTCAAGGGTGCATCTTTCGGTTGTGAACAACGGAAGTCTCCAGCGGGGGCAGCAGCGGGGGATATTGCTTGAGAGGGACATTTGGGAGATATGTCCTTACGATTATCCGATCATGATCTTTCAGTTGTCCGGCGAGGAACTGCTGAATATCGTAAAAAGGCAGATTAAATCCAAGGGTGAATTCCTGACCTGGAGTGGACTTCGGTTTAAAGTTTCAGGAAACAAGATTGAGGAGTTTTACGTCGGTCAGCAGAAAGTATCACCTATGGACGAGTATTCGGTTGTATCGACTGGTTATATCTGGCAGCATTTTGAGGAGTATTTCGGTATCGAGCGCGGTGAAAGACCCTTATTTTATCCGCCGGACGCAAATCAGCGTAGTGTGATGATAAATGCAGTTGAAAAGCAGAAGATAATCACCGCGCCGTTAGACGATAGATGGGAGATAAAGTAGGACAAACATTCCTGTTTGTCATCTAACTTTGGGGAGCGCGATACTTGTCCGCCTCTGGCGGATTCTTACCGGCGAACCTTATTTGTTACTTACAACCCGAACAATTAGTAAGTCCAACGTTGTCATCCCCTTGTAGAAGGGGATCCAGACAAGCCTGATTTGTTAGAGTGCTAAAACAATCGGCGAGTACACGACACCACTGATTTACCATTATCGGAGATGCTCCTGCAAAGGAAGGGCTATAAAAATACCGTCACCTTTCGTCACATTTCCGTCACGCCATCTAACCCCTATCCGGCGGGACTTAACGGTGAATATGTGACGATGTGACGATAATTTTATATACACTTGGCGGCAATATACGATAATATGAGTCAAAATGCAACCATAAATGGTAAATACAAGAGGTTTGTAGAAAATAAACAACAACGACGTACTAACGCCTTTCATTGAGCCCGTGTCCGCCGAGTTTGACCGGTTTCGGGAGCAATATAAGCAAACGCTGACCAGCGGACTGTTTGTCATCGACCGGGTGGTGTCATATCTCTGTCGTTCGCATGGCAAGGGACTCAGACCTGTTCTCGCTCTGCTCTGCGCAAGACTGGGTGATAATGGCGTCAGCGATTCGGCGATCAAAGCTGCGGTGATTGTTGAACTTCTTCATGAAGCGACTTTGGTGCATGATGATGTGGTGGATGAATCAGCACAAAGACGCGGATTTCCGTCGTTGTCGTCGCGTTTCAAGAATAAAGTTTCGGTGCTGTTCGGTGATTACATGCTGGCAAGTGTGTTGAGCGAAACTCTTGAAGCGAGAGACTTGAAATGGCTGGATATACTGGCAGAGACTTCACGGAGGCTGGCAAAAGGCGAGCTGGTTCAGGCTGCAAGAGCTCGCAAGCTTGATATGGACGAGACGGATTATTTGACTATGATAGGTGATAAAACGGCAGCCCTGTTCAACGCTTCCTGCCGGTTGGGTGGACTCACCGGAGGACTTGCCGATCCGCAGATAGCAGCGCTTGGAATTTACGGTGAGAATCTGGGGATCGCCTTCCAGATCAAGGATGATATGCTTGATCTGTTCGGGAATGGAGCCCGACTTGGTAAGCCAACAGGTGGTGATCTGAAAGAACGCAAGTTGACTTTACCGTTGTTGTCGGCGTTGTCGAAAGTCAATAAACGTGAAGCAAGACGCATAAAGGCTCGCATCAAAAGAGGCGTGAAACGCCCGGAAATAAAGATGATCACCAATTTCATTCAGGATAACGGCGGTGATGTTTACGCAACGGAAGTAATGAATAAACATGCCTCAGAAGCTGTCCGGGCTTTGGAAGCGTTGCCGGAAACTCCGATCCGGACAAAGCTTGAAGAACTTGGTGAATTTGTGGTTAAGCGAGGAAAATAACATGCAAAGAAAAATAATTATCTTTGTTTTAATTTCAGCTTTAGTAATATGTTATGGATGCGGCAGTGATAAACCGTTGAAAATAACAAAAGAGAGCGCCGGTGTTACGGTTGAGATTGAAACGGTAGCGGGTGAATTGGGACGTGGAGAATGCTCGAAGCTTATGAAAAAAGCTGCCGATGTATTTGATCAGCGTATAAAGCTTGGATTTGGAAAGAATAATGTTATTGAAAAACTTAATACTGAAAGAGAAGTCAGTGACATACCGGACGAAATGATTGAATTCTTCGAGCGTATTGACCAACTTAGGCAAAGAACAAATAAAGCATGGTATCCGGCAACCGGTAAAATTCATGAATCATGGAACTCCTTAGACAGCGACGCTTTAGAACCTTTGCCAGAAGACCTTTCCATAGCCTGTGTTCAGGCACAAAGCACAGGAATAAGACTGCCTATGGGTAATAAAGCAATCTTGCATGGTGAGGGTTTGCTTTCTTTGGATTATGCTCTGGTCGGCTGGTCAGTTGATGGCGCTGCGGAGGTTTTAAAGGTTGGTGGTGTTCCGGCGGCGTTTATTAAAGCCGGTGAAGTTTACCGGTTTTGGGGGCAGCCAGCGATGGACAGCCTTTGGACTTTCAGAATAATCGCATTTCCTGATACATCGATTTATGAACTTATACCTGATGCAGGCGGTTTATGTAGGATTATAAATTATGATACTTCTATAGACTACAAGGATATTTTGAATCTGAACGAATACAATCCACAAACTGGTTATCCTGCCGTGAATGAACTTACAAGCCTTTCAGCCTGGGGATCAGACGCCATTTCAGCCTGTATTTATGCTGAAGCAGCGAATGTGATGAGCAGGCTTGAGATGCTGAAATGGGCTAATGAGCACGATTCGGTTTCGGTGTTTATTATTCATGATGATCTTGAAGGCGCAGTTGCGGAAAGTGACAATCGCATGTCACCATGGGTCTCGATGTATCTGCCATGAGGAAGTTTCTGGTTAAACCTGAAAAAGTTCTTATTATTCGTTTAGGCTCACTTGGCGATATTGTTCTTACTACTTTGCTGATCCGCTGCTTGCGAAAAAAACTGCCAGATGCAATTATTGATATGATCACTAAAGAGCAGTATTTTCCACTGCTTGAAGTGATGGATTATATAGATGATAAATGGGTATATTCCAAGGATTTCATTAAAATACGTTCTTTGAAGAAAGAACTTGGGACCAGAAATTACGATACAGTAATCGATTTGCAGAATAACTACGTCAGCCGTCAATTGACAAAAACAATAAAACCACAGCGAGTTTTTCGTTATCGACGTTCAAGAATCAACCGGTGGATCAGGATTCGTATTCCATCGTATCGTAAGAAATTGACCATACCTAATCATGTAGCAATCGGTTATTTTAATACGGTCAGCAGAATAGGTGTAATTGATGACGGCAGAGGGCTTGAGCTTAATATTACGAATGACTTCCTAAAAGGTGCGGAAGAACTACTGAATGACTTTATTGGTGAAACGGGTTTTCAGGACAAAATCTCAACGTTGATATTTGCTCCTGGCGCGCGTCATAATACGAAGATGTGGCCGAAAGAGCGCTGGGTCGAACTGATGAATTTGGCGTATAATGATGGTTTTAAGCAGCAGGTATTAATAGGTAGTGCATCCGAAAGGAGCTTGTTACAATCAATTACTGATCAGCTTGAGTTTCCGGTTTTAAACACAGCCGGTAAAACCGGAATTGGTGAAATGGCTGCTATAATTTCCATGGGAAACGCTTTAATAACAAACGACAGCGCACCCATGCACATAGCATCCGCAGTCGGAACGCCTATAGTTGCAATATATGGATCAACTGTGCCGGAGTTTGGTTTTACACCGTTTCGCTGTAAGAGTGAGATTGTACAAGTCAAAGATGATTTAGTTTGCAGACCATGCCATCCACATGGCAAGAAGAAATGCCCAAGAGGACATTTCAATTGTATGTATGATATTGATGCAGGTGTAGTGTTTTCAAAACTGAAAAAACTGATTTAATCAGAAAGCATCTTACGAAGCTAAGATAACTATAGATTTTATTAAACTATCCTAATACGAGTTAAATTTGAAACAAAATTCTATTAACCAATCTGTAATACGCGGCGGCTTATGGTTTAACCTCTATGATGTCGTGTATAGAATTGGGCTATTTCTGGCAATTTTGACTTCTTTTTTCAATAATAAATTAAAGAAGTCATTGCAAGGTCGCAAGGGTGGTGTGGATAATTGGATTATCGGCAAAACCGATGACCGTCCGACTATTCTGATACATGCCGCATCATACGGTGAATTTGAGGGCGTTATTCCTTTAATTGAGCTCCTGAGTGATTCAGGTAAATGCCAGGTTGCGGTTTCGTTCTCATCACCTTCAGCAGAAAAAACTGTCAGCAGTACAAAAGGAATCATTGCGAGAGGTTATCTTCCGCATGATTTACTTTATGAACAATTGAGGTTGCTTGAACGCCTGAATCCGTCGGTTGTACTGGTATCAAAACATGATTTTTGGCCCAATCTGATTAGAGCAGCAAAGGCTTTGGATATTCCGGTAATAATTATTAACGGGAATTTCCATATTCGTACAAAGCGTCTTTTACCTGTTATCAGGTCATTTCATCGTTCTTTTATGAAGTATATCAAGGCTGTCTGGACTGTTTCCGAAGCAGACTCAGTTCGTGTGGAAAGAATACTTTCCGGCGTTACGGAGCTGCGAGCTTTGGGAGATACACGCTTTGACAGAGTCAGGCAGCGGGCTGAACAGGGTAAAAAACGGTTTTCAGAATTGAAGAAAGCGCTTCAATCAGAACATGTTTTAATCGCGGGCAGCGTCTGGCAGCCTGACGAGAAGATTTGTTGGGATGCTTACAAGTCGATAGTCAAAGATTTTTCTGACGTCAAATTAGTGATTGTCCCGCATGAACCCACTGAAGAAGCTCTTCGAAGAAATAAAATGGCTGCAGAAGAGCGAGGGCTGTCGATCTCATTGTTTTCTGATTGGGATGGTGGTGAAATTGAAAGTCAGACATTACTTGTTAATGAAATGGGAGTCTTGGCTGACTTGTACACAGTTGGCTGGGCAGCTTATGTCGGAGGAGGGTTTGGTGTAGGGGTGCACAGCGTTATTGAACCAGCGGCGCATGGGATTCCAGTAGTTTTTGGACCAAACCACTATGTTTCGTATGAAGCTGGATTGTTGATCAATAACGGTGGGGGATTTGTTATCCGAAAACGCGAAGATATCGAAAATCTCTGGAGAGAATGGCTTAAAAACACTGAAGGTTATGACAGGGCGAGCAATGCTGCATCAGAAGTTGTGAAGTCGAGAGAAGGAGTAACAAAGCATATTGCTGAAATGCTGTCTCCATACATCGGATAAAATGTGACAGTTTTTGAATTAAAGAATATATCTTTTAGTTATCCGAATTCATCGAACTTAATTCTGAAAAATGTATCAATGAAACTTGAAACAGGTCGGATTGTTACTTTAACCGGTAAGAATGGAAGTGGAAAGAGCACTTTATCTCACATTGCTGCCGGATTGTTGAAACCGACCGCGGGAAGTATTGAAATTAAGGACATTCCAGCAGAATATGAAGGTATTCAAGCAGGTCTTGTTTTTCAGAATCCAGATGAGCAATTGTTAAACGCTGATGTAGAAAGCGAGATTGCCTATGGATTGGAAAATCTGAATATGCCGATTGACGAGATGAAAGCAAGAGTTAATGAAACGCTTGATATATTTAACCTTAAAAAATTCTCGCAACACTCACCTGATTCACTTAGTGACGGCTGGAAACAGATAACCGCAATAGCGGCTGTTATTGCGATGAAACCGATGTTTTTAATTCTTGATGAAGTGACGGCTTTTCTTGATCCTTACTGGACGGAGAGAATAAAAGAGATCGTAAAGGAATTGTCAAAACAGATTGGTGTTCTCTGGATAACCTCATCAACGAGACAAGTAATTTGGCAGGATGAAATCCTGTCATTGCAAAATGGATTGATAATAAGACAGGAAGCGTAAAACCTTAGTTAGGTTATGCAGTTAAGTATTTAAAACTAAACAGATTAACATGGAGTACGAAATGAAGTTAATGCATATTTTTACAATTGTCGCTATCATTGCGATAGCGTTGTTCAACTTAAACGGATGCGGCGATAACTCGACTGCGCCTCCAGGTAACGGAAATAATTACGAAAGTCCACCACTTCCACCGGAGGACCTGTCCGCGCTGCCATTATCTCGCAGCGAGATCCAACTGACATGGAAGGATCGGTCAGATAATGAAGAGGGATTCCATATTTTTGAGAGTATTAATAACGACAGCAGCTACCAGCAGATTGCGATAGTTGGCGCTGACAAAATAACTCACAAATTGGATGGGAAAAGGGTTGATTCGCTTGATTATTACTATAAATTGAGATCATACAATAAATTTGGCAATTCCGCCTTCACTAATGAAGCGCTTGTCAGCGGGAGCGCGCTGGCTGGTGAAGTAGATGTTGGGGAAAGCCCGGTGACTTGTATAGATTATGATCCATCAGGTAGATATATACTTGTTGGATGTGGAGACTACAAAGTTAAAAGGTATTATTCTACCGGGCTTGAAGTAGCCCAAACGCTTGAGATGCATCGGTCATTAATAAAATCGGTTGCCTACAGTCCCGATAGTCTGCGTTTTGCTTCAGGTGATAATGATGGAATAATCAGGGTTTGGAATGTGGCGCTGGGTAGAGTAGAGTATGTTTTTACAACCAACAGCGCCGGAGGAGGCAAAGCAGATAAACTCGAATTCAGTTCAAACAGTCGGTATCTTGCTGCGGGATCTGAATATGTTAATATATGGGAGCTTGAAACAGGTGAATTGTATGATAGGCTATCAATTGATGATTCTATGGAAGTAGATTGTTATGCCTGGCATCCAGAAGGTAGATATATTGTTATTGCAGGGAATTATAAGATTCAAATCTGGGAAATTGGTGACAATAATGAACCGACCTGTTCGTTTGATTTGCCTATCAGCACTGCGCTGGAACCCTCGTATCTTGCAGTAAGTCCTGATGGTAAATATATAATAGGAGCCAAGTCATCAATTATTATATGGGAGATTAAAGATCAGGGAGGTTCTATCTCAATTGAGCATGTGCTGATAATTGGGGAGGATGATGGCGGACATCAGGGCTCGGTTTACGGCATAGATTTCAGCTATAATGGTTTGTATTTTGCCACCTGCTCGAATGACAATACTATTAAAGTCTGGGATACGAATTCATTTGAAAATGTAGCCACTATTGATGCGCATGAACCTGCGGTTTACGGTGTTGCTTTCAGTCCAGATGGTATGCACATGGCGTCAGGTGGCGGTGATACAAAGATTAAAGTCTGGTTGACGTTCTTCTGATAGATATGGAAAAATCGGAGTGTCTGGATTTTGATAAGATCGGCTATCGTTATCCGGGTGGCAACAGGAATGTGTTGAGTGAAATCACATGTTCGCTTAACAGGAGTGAGATTACCGCTCTCGTTGGTCTGTCCGCATCAGGGAAATCGACATTCGGGCGCATAATAAAGGGATTAATTGAGCCTGACAGAGGTTGCTGCAACTCTGTCAATTCTGATGGAGAACGCAACAAACTCCCTGCTGAGAAACGTATGAAGATGATTGGTTGGACAGGAGCGCATCCCGAATTGCAGTTGTTTGCAGCCACTGTACAGGAAGAAGTTGGATTTGGTCCTGTAAATCTTGGTGTTAAAGGTAGAGATTTAGATCAACGGATTAATTGGGCATTAGAGAAGGTTGGTCTTGATCCGGAAGAATTCTTGAACCGTGATCCGTTCAGGCTGTCAGGTGGCGAGAAGAGAAGAATTGCATTGGCTGGAATAATTGCCATGCAAACCGATTATTATATATTCGATGAACCAACAGCCGGACTGGATGATGATGGTTTGGAAAGCTTTATTGATTTAATTAAATCGCTTAAAAATGACGGCTGCGGAATTCTTTGGATTACTCATAATATCAGTCAACTTGCAGGAATTGTCGATAGACTCTGGTCTTTCGAAGATGGTGAATTGGTAATGAACATGGCGGAGAATCAGGTTGATTGGGAGGATTTGACTGAAAGACTTGTTTCAGGTAACGATAAATGCAGTAGGACAAGTATTCTTGCTTGTCATTAAAAGTTCCTTTTAAAAATGCAGTTATTGACAAATAAGATGTTTGTCCTACTGCAACTTCAAACAAAACAACTGGAGATAAAATGATTATTCTCGTTCTAAACAGCGGCTCAAGCTCGGTAAAGTACCGTTTGTTCGAGATGGAAGACGAAAAATGCCTCGCCTGGGGTCTTGTCGAGCGAATTGGAGCCAGAGGCGCAATCTTAAAACATAACCGCTACGACGGTCACAACATGAAACTCGCCGGTGATATAGTAGATCACACTAAAGCGATAGAATATATTCTGGCAATATTGCTTTCTCCTAACCATGGTGTAATTAAAGATCGCAACGAGATTAACGCGGTTGGTCATCGGGTTGTGCATGGGGGAGAAAAGTTTACAAAGTCTGTATTGATTGATGCTGAAGTGATGAATATGATACAGGAATGCATCGAATTAGCTCCGCTTCATAACCCTCATAATATCAAAGGAATAACTGCTTGCAGGAACCTGATGAAGGATGTCCCTCAGACGGCGATATTTGATACAGCATTTCATCATAAAATGCCGGACTATTCATATATGTATGGGCTGCCATACATACTATATAAACGTTATGGAGTGCGTCGTTATGGGTTTCATGGTTCATCTCACCGCTATGTAGCTGATCGGGCAGCGGTAATGATGCAAAAAACAATCGAAAAACTTAAACTGGTAACTTGTCACCTTGGCAACGGCTGTAGTTCAGCAGCAGTGAATGGTGGTGTGTCGGTTGACACGACGATGGGTTTTACTCCGACGGAAGGGCTATTAATGGGCACAAGAACAGGTGACATTGATCCGGCAGCTTTGCTCTATGTGATGAGTCGCGAGGAAATCGGCATTGGAGAGGCAAACTCCCTGATAAACAAACATTCCGGATTAAATGGTATATCAGGTGTTTCCAATGATATGAGAGAGCTGGAAGAAGCCATAACCACAGGAAATAAACGCGCTGAACTCGCGGTAAACATGTTTGCTTACAGAGTTAAGAAGTATATCGGCGCTTACGCTGCTGCCATGGGAGGTATTGATGGGATAGTATTCACAGGCGGTATAGGTGAAAACTCCGCCGGAATACGCAAACGTTCGATAGCAGGGCTGGAATTCCTCGGCGCTGAACTTGACGAGGTAAATAATAATGCAAAATCGTCTGATGAGCGATTTATTGATAAGGATAGTCGTGTCAGAATAATGGTCATACCGACAAATGAAGAGCTTGTAATTGCGAGAGATACGTTGGAGTTGGTGCAGGATTAGAGGAATGGATTATTGAATCGAAAACGCCGATATTTTGTCGGCGTGTTTGATTCAAGATATATTAATTATTTCTGTTTTGTAGCCTAATTCACGAACTTATCTACCCAACCGAAATAGTCTTTGAAGAACTTGGTAAAGTTATATACAACACGAGAATTTGAAATGTAGAACCAGAGTCCTGATATGTTTACCAACCAGTAAAAAACCACACCTGAAACAAAAATACCGCCAATGTATATCGCCGAAGCTTTATTTAGCTTTTTAGGTCGCTCAACACGCATTTCTGTCATGAAGTACACAATACGCTTATCCTTCATGTCATCTTCACCGAGCGCCAGTCCCATTATTGCCCAGGCAAGACAGATGACAAAACTGGTCAGGATGGAAAGAGTAGGTAATATACTGATGTAGTTAGGCCAGCGGTAGAGCGTGTAAATTGAGAGTCCGAGTCCGAGGACAGCGGCAATGTTTGTGTAATTTCTAAAACGTCTCAGGTATAATGGTGGTCGGAAGATGAATTTGTTGCGAACAGAAGTAACTTCGACATTAGCTTTTGCAAAGTAATCGATTATGTTACCGGAAAAACCTGCTAACAAATAGAAGCGAATCCAGTGGTCGGTAACATAGTCAAAGAGAATCCCTTTCCAGAATATCTGTTCAAAAAACGAAACTACATAAACCACAACGATATAAACTAAAGCCCAGAAAATATACCCTTTATCTTCAGCAAAAGAGATAGCCATCTCTTTAAGCTGCTCTTTTGTCGGCATTCTCTTAAGCTCCCCGCCACATGCAGGGCAATGTTTCTCGCGGAAGAAATTGTAGGTGGAGATTGAGCCTTTACAATGTTGGCATCTCATCGCAGCATCTCCGTTTTGAGTTTACGGTAATGTTGATAACTGCCAAGCTATTTACCCGGCAGGTAAAACAGAAAGAAATAAAAACTTCTAACTTATAAGTATAATAAATTATTATAGCATTTACCATAAAATCAAAAAAAACTTCACAAAATATCAATATTTATGCAAAGCTCTCACTGCTTATGTTAAGATTTTACAAAATGTAAAAGTGTCAGACCGCTTTCTGTATTAAGTATATTGGGATCAGACCAATTAATAGAATTAAACCCTATCAACTCATTCTCATAGGATGAACCCTTCCAGGCTATCAATTCACCACCTGATTTAAGCAATGATTCACCCCAGGATAATAAATCGCAAAGTGGCGCTGCAGCGCGACTGACAATTGTATTGAAACAATTATGCATATCAGTTTCATTGACGATATTTTCAGCCCTGTCACAGATAACATCGATTGAAGTAAGATTTAAATTATCGATTGTTTTTTTTAGAAATAGTGTTTTACGACGATTTGAATCAAGAAGAACACCATTAACATCAGGTTTAGCGATTAAAATTGGAATGCCCGGAATGCCGGCTCCCGTTCCAATATCTATCAAGGGTGAGCGGATCTGACAAACAGACCAGGAAAGCACAAGAAGTGAATCGGATAAAAGCAATTTTGTGAGGTTTTCAACATTTTTACCTGACACAAGATTAACACTTTTATTACCAATAATAATGGATTTACGATAATTCTCAAGCAAGTTATGAACATTTGTTTGTTTATTAGTGAATTCTTTTAAGTATTTGAAAATATGAGACATGCGATGATTCCAATTAAGTTATTAACATTATATTCACATCGTGATTGTAAATTAAGCTATCGATTTATACGTTTAAGGTTAACAAGAAGAACAGCAAGATCTGCCGGAGTGATTCCAGGTATGTTTGAGGCTTGGCTCAGATTTGAAGGTTTAATTTTGTGCAGTTTTTCACGACCTTCTGAAGATAATCCTTTAACCTGTAGAAAATTAAAACCATCAGGAATAATTTTAACCATATTACGGTGCAAATCAGCCACTCGCTGCTCCTGACGAACCAGATAGCCGGAATATTTAATTTCAGCGCTGATTCGACGATATAATTCTCCTCTACCGGAAAGGAGTTCATCTGTTATTGTAGAATTATCTAAAATAGTCAAAACAGAAGATAACTCAATATCCGGACGTTTTATTAAATCATACAAACTTTGGGATTGTCCATTATTATTGATTTTTCCATTCTTAAGAAGTTCAATAATATCAGATACATATTTTTCGTCAGACAGGACTTTATCTCTTTGAGTTTCTGATATTAAACCAAACTGAAATGCTTTTTCAGAAAGACGGGCTTCTGCATTGTCCAGTCTAAGTTTCAGTCGAAATTCAGCCCTTGATGTAAACATTCTATATGGTTCATCAGCGCCTTTGGTGATAAGATCATCAATCAGAACGCCAATATAAGCTTCATCTCTGGAAAAGGTTAGAGTTTTTGTTTCACCAAGAGATCTGACGGCTGCGTTAACTCCTGCAACAAGACCTTGGGCAGCAGCTTCTTCATAGCCTGAAGTACCGTTAATCTGACCAGCGAAGTAAAGATTATTGATTATCTTTGATTCCAGACTTGCTTTCAGTTGATGAGGAGGAAAATAGTCGTACTCAATAGCATAACCAGGTCGTGTCATCTCAACATTCTCAAGTCCAGGTATCTTGTGAAGAGCTTTTATTTGAATGTCAACAGGCAGACTTGTGGCAAGTCCATTAGGATAGTATTCGTTTGTATTTAACCCTTCAGGTTCCAGAAACACAATATGACGTTCGTGGTCAGGAAACCGAACGATTTTATCTTCTATGGATGGGCAGTATCTAGGACCTACTCCCTTAATTCTACCGCAATAAAGAGGTGAACGATCAAGACCTAACTTGATCTCTTCATGTACTAATTCGTTGGTATGAGTAATCCAGCAGGGTTTATGAGGAAGAGTTTGTGAAACGGTTTGCTTTGAAAAATAAATGGGATCCTCATCGCCATCCTGACGCTCAGTCTTTGAGAAGTCAATAGTACTCCCATCAAGACGCGGTGGTGTTCCGGTTTTTAATCTACCAATCTGGATTCCAAGATTATTTATTGATTTAGATAAACCGGTAACGGGTGGCTCACCAACTCGTCCGCCTGCTTCCTGATGGTCTCCACAGTGTATAAGACCATTTAAGAAAGTACCACAGGTTAATACGATTGTATGTCCGGAGATTTGATTTCCATTGCTTAGAATAACGCCAGTGCAATTATTGTGTTTATCAGTTATTAGACTGTTTACAGTTCCTTCAAATAGATCGAGTCCGGGATAATTCTTTAAATATTTTACCATTTCAATGGTATATAATGTTCTATCGTTTTGAGAGCGGGGAGACCAGACAGCGAAACCTTTGGAAAGATTTAGAACTCTGAACTGAATAGCAGTCTTGTCGGCTATAAGCGGTATAACACCTCCAAGCGCATCAATCTCACGTACTAAATGCCCTTTAGCGATTCCACCGATAGCCGGGTTGCAGGACATCTCTCCGAGTTTGTTAAGACTACTTGAGATAAGGAGAGTCCTGGCGCCGATGCGAGCAGCCGCAGCCGCAGCTTCACAGCCTGCATGACCTCCACCTGCCACGATAACATCAAAGTCAGGATTTTGTTGTTTCTGGTTGTTTTTCATCAAAGAAGTAAAATTTGCAAAGCAGTAGCTTAAAAAACATCCGCAAACCAACCGGAGGTGTTTCTAAGTCTAAGTGAAAGTAATGAAGTCATTCCGCGTAGCATTTTAACAGCAAGACGAGGAGTATTTTCTGTAATTTCATCAAAGCTTTTATGAGTTAACACATAAACCCTGGTTTTTTGTACTGAAATAACACTCGCGGATCTGGTCATTCCATCTACAAGTGACATCTCACCAATGACGCCGCCTCTTTCGAAGCGAGCGATTACAATTCGTCCTGATCCATGAGAGCGGGATTTCTCGATTTCAACAGAACCATCTGCAATGATAAATAATTTTCCACCGGGATCGCCTTCACGGAACAGCTCGGCGCCGGGATCGTATTTTTCCTCATCGAGTTTAAGGGCGATACCGCTGAGTTCTTCTTCGTTTAACTCTTGGAACATCGGAATATCTTTCATTAACTCGATAAGTTCCTTGTTTAACTTTAGGTCCATTTAATCCTCCATGTATTTATGAGGTCAATCAATGCAATTCTAATTGTTCCACGTGGAACAATTGCTATTTTACGTTAGAATTGCGATGTATATTTATTTTCCAATGCAAAACTTTGAGAATATGCTATCCAGCATGTTGTCAAGTGATCGTTTTCCGGTAAGTTCATCCAAGCCTGCGAGCGCTTCCCGAAAATCCTCTGCGATAATATCCGCCGGATATTTGTCAATAATGTTTTGTTTTGCATTGCATAAAGCTTTATTAACTTTAAGCACAGCTTCGTAATGTCTTTCTCTGCTTATTGTAGTTTCATTCATTGGTAGAGATGATGAAACATATTCGCGAAGCTTTGTTTTGAGGTTATTAAGTCCGACGCCGGTTAGGGCTGATACTTCAACGAAACTGTTGTATTTAACATTACTTGCAATATCTATTTTATTCATTACTTTTATTTCATTTTCAACAGTTTTGTTAATACCGCTTTTAAGCTCATTCTTTTGATCAACAGAATAGACAAGTATTAAGATTTCAGCTTTTTTAGCAGCATCCAAAGCTCTATTTATACCTTCATCCTCAACACCGGATTTTGTCTTTCTTATTCCCGCGGTATCGTACAGTTTAAATAATATGCCGTTAATAAACAAAGAACCTGTGATTACGTCGCGTGTTGTGCCTGGTTGCGCATGTACGATAGACCTGTTTTCGCAAAGAAGTGCGTTGAATAATGAGCTTTTTCCGGTATTAGGTGATCCGGTAATTGCTACTCTGATGCCTTCCCTTAATACTTTTGCCTCTTTGTAGCCATCTATCATTCGATTTATCTCTTCAAGAGCAGAATCGATCTGTTTTATTTTTTCACTATCAATAAGGATGCTAATATTATCTTCTGTAAAATCAAGTTCTAATTCACTATTTATCAATATCTTAGAGACTTTTTCGGTAAGCGCTGAAGCAGATTTTGAAATGCCTCCAACTAATTGTGTTAATGCAAGTTCTGCTCCCTCATTACTGGTTGAATCGATTAAATCAGCTACAGCTTCAGCTTGTGTAAGATCGATTTTATCATTAAGATAGGCTCTGTATGTAAATTCACCAGGGGAAGCTGGTCTGATGCCTGACTTGAAGAGTAAATCCAACACCTCAGAAACTATTATTGGGCTTCCATGTGTTGTAATTTCAATAACATCGTCACCGGTATATGATTCGGGAGCTTTGAAAAAAGATAAAACAACTTCATCGATTATATTCTTAGTAATGCCAGGTTTAATTTGTTTTATTATATGACCATATTTGAATTCACCTGGTCCGGGTAGTTTACGATCAAATATTTCAGAAGCGATTTTGACAGCACCTGTTCCGGATATTCGAATAACTGAAATACCACCTCTTCCCGGTGGCGTGGCTTCGGCTGCGATTGTGTCTTCCGTACGATATTGAGCGCTAAGGTTCATCCACAGTCTCGTATTAATATTATTCGGCTTTTGCCTGTGATAGTTTCGGCGGTGGCGTGATCCTTTGCTGAACTAACGTTAATACGTTAAACAATGTGTAATATAGCGTCAAACCGGATGGAAACTGATTAAATATCAATGTCATAAATACTGGCATTATGTAAAGCATCATTTTCTGATTAGGATCAGTCATTGTGCTCTTTGACTGAAAAAATGTCGATATTCCCATCAATATTGGCAGCAAAGCAACATGCGCTCCATACATAGGAACCGTAAATGGCAGGTGGAAAATTATATCCGGCTTGGAGAGATCGGTAATCCAGAATACAAATGGCGCATTACGAAACTGTATTGTAGCTCTGAAGATAATGAATAATGAATACAGCAGTGGCATCTGTATAAGCATTGGCAGACACCCTCCCATAGGATTTACTTTCTCTTCCTTATAAAGTTTCATAGTTTCTTTCTGCATCCGTTGTGGATCAGACTTATACTTCTCTCGTAGCTCTTTCATTTTCGGCTGCAATTGTTGCATTGCAGCCATTGACCGGTAACTTTTCCGTGTAAGGGGCCATACGACTATCTTTATCAGGATAGAGAATAATATTATACAAATACCATAGTTTGGAATGAAAACATGCATCTTTTTCAATGACCATAGTACTGCTTTGGAGAATGGCGCTATAATCGCCCAGCCCCAATTCATAGTTAATTTTAATGTAGGCTCAACTTCGTTAAGTATGTCATAGTCTATTGGCCCAACATAAACTTTTATTTTGGATAAAGGAACTCCTGTATTATCAAGCGGTAATCTCAAACCTACACCGAGGTTGTTGGGTCTAATTTTATCAGCAGTAGAATCGAAGATACTTTCCATCCAGCAGCCAATAGCAGGAGCTCCTTCAGGAATTAAGGCTGCCATAAAGTATTTAGTTCTCACCGATCCCCACAAAGTCTGACCACTGAGTGGACCTATAATCTCATCTTTCTTCTTGTTAATTTCAAGATCTTCGAGTTCATTGCCACTGAAATAAGTATGAGCTTCGGAATAATAGTCTTCACCGCCGGCTCCCATAGATTTGGATGGCGCTTTATCTTCAGGTTTTGATTCGGTATATCTTAATCCACCTCTCCAATAAACTTCACCATAATCTCTTCCCCACAAACCTTCAAGACCACTGCCTTCAATGGAAGCTTCGAATGTGTAAGTATCACCGTTAAATCGATAAACCACTGAAATACTTCTGTCATTACCAAGCGCTGATGTGAAAACCAGATTTTTTTGCTGTCCAGGTTTTAAGAATAATAGGTGTTCTGCGGTTTTGAATTCATTTTCTATAGTAAATGATAATTGATCGGTTTCTACAGGACCTTCAACTGACCAGAAGCGAAAGCCCGGACGTGGTTTGCCATCAGCTTTGAGGAGTTCGAGTTCTGTTTCTTTTAAATAACGACCATTACTCTTTAATTTACAAGATATTAGCTTAGCGCCTTTATTGGTGAAGCGCATCTTATATAGATTTGTCTCAACGTTTACATATTCTTCCGGAATTGTATCAATCGCTATTATGGGAGTTAACTCATTACCTAATTCTGCATCGTTTAAAGATTCGTTCTCCGCAACAAGGTAAGTATCTTTTCTCTCTTTGACCGGTCTGCGTGTGTAAATCTGTTCTGTTGTATCAATTGAAGTTGAGTCCTGAAGGTTTTCCTGGGGAGGATTCAACCAAAGCAGGTAATCATCATAAAATATGAAGATTACTGCTATAACAATTAGCGCTATTACGGTTCTTTTATCCATTTATTATTTGAGTGTTATGTTCACATTTATCCGGTACAGGATCTATTCCACCGTTGGTCCATGGACCACACCTTATTATTCTTCTAACTGACAAGTAGATACCCTTAAGCAATCCATATCGATCAAGCGCCTCAATTGAGTACTGTGAGCAGGTTGGATAAAATCTGCAGCGCGCGGTAAATAGCGGACTTATAAAACGCTGATAGCCATTAATGAGAAGAATTAGCAGTTTTGTTGTGTAACTATTCAGCATTTTCGGTACTACCAGTTCTTTTAATAACGTCATTCACTAACTGAATCACTTCTTTTTTAAGTGATTTTTCATCTATGCAGCTTTTAACCAAATACATAAGCGCACCTCGTTGGGGAAAAAGTTCCTTGTTCAAGCGAAATTCCTCGCGGATAATACGCTTGATCCGATTTCGCTGGACTGCTTTTCCTGCGCTTCGCGGTGTATTAATGCCGATTCTAAAGGGTTTACCATCAGGTAAAAAAAAACTTTGAGGTATTTGCCGTTAATTCTCAAGCCGTGTCTGTACAGGTCATTGAAAATTTTTCGACCCTTCAAGCGGCAGCTTTTCGGTAAGCTGTTATCCGTGACGCTGCATCTCATCAGATACTGTCAGACGTTTTCTGCCTTTCGCGCGTCTGCGAGAGAGCAATTTTCTTCCATTACGAGTACTCATTTTTTCTCTGAAACCGTGTTTATTACGTCTTTTACGGTTTGATGGTTGAAATGTTCGTTTCATGTGTTACTTTCTATTTTATTTTTTATCTACTTTTGTTTCATTAGGATAACATTCCTGTTTGTCAATGAACTTCACTTTCACGGTGAATTATAATCACAAGCAGGAATACTTGTTCTACTGCTTTTTGTTAGTTTCTATCCATTTTACAGCGTTTTCAAGTCGCCTGATTACCGTTTCTTTTCTCAGCACTTCCAGCATTTCAAATAATCCCGGACCTCCGGTTAGACCGGAACATGCCAGTCTTAAGGGATGTATCAACTTGCCTGCCGATACTTCCCATTCATCAGAGCGAGTCCTGATTACATTTTCAATGGACTCAATATCGAAATTCTCAAGCAGGTTAAAATCATCTATCAAGACATTTAGTCTTTTAATTACATCATCATCATTAAAAAAGTGTTTTCTGGTGCCTTTCACATCATAGCTAACCGGATCTTTAAACATATAATTGCCATCGTTAAACAGGTCTTTTAGAAAATAAATCCTATTATGGAGTAAATTCCAGGCGTCTTCTATCTTTATACTATCAGGAATATAATCAATAATTCCGTTTTCAAAAGCCGATTCGGCATAAAGTTTGAGTTGTTCTGCATGATCGGCATAAGAAGCGTTACCGATGTATTGACCATTCAGCCAACGCAGTTTCTTTTCATCAAATACAGCGCCCTTAGATTGAATTCCTGATATATTAAATAAATCTATTAATTCCTGACGACAGATAAAATCGCGATCATCGCCGGGTGACCAGCCAAGCAACCCTATATAATTAATCATCGTTTCGACAAGATAACCTTCTTCATTGTATGATGTAATCGAAACAGCGCCGTGACGCTTAGACAGCCGTTTTTTATCAGGACCAAGTATTAATGGTAAGTGCGCAAATTCAGGATGCTTAAAACCAAGCGCTTTATAAAGCAGTATCTGCTTTGGTGTATTAGAAATATGATCATCGCCGCGGATAATGTGAGAAATTTTCATGTCAGCGTCGTCAACCACTACTGCAAGCATGTAAGTTGGCGTACCGTTGCGTCTCAGCAGCACGAGGTCATCGATCTCCTGACAAGACACTTTAATTTCACCGTGTACGCCATCCGTGAAAGCGACTTCACCGTCCGGTATCTTGAGTCTTATTGCAAAGCTCTCATTGTTTGATAGTTTTGCTTCAATTTCTTCTGGTGAAAGCTTCAGACAATGTCGATCATACATGTACATTTTATTATCAACAGGCGCAGCTTCCCGGCGTTTAGCGATCTCCTCTGGAGTACAGAAACAACGATAAGCGCTGCCGTTCTCAAGGAGTTTGTTCGCAGCAGCAATATGATTATTTATTCTTTTACTCTGGAAAACAGGCTCTTCGTCAGGACTTATTCCAAGCCATTCGAGCCCATTTAAAATGACCTTGATTGCCTCTGGCGTCGAACGTTTTTCATCTGTATCTTCAATTCTAAGCAGGTAGTTACCACCGTAATGCTTAGCAAAAAAGTAATTAAACAGAGCGGTTCTGACGCCTCCCACATGAAGATCTCCGGTTGGGCTGGGAGCGAATCTAACCCTGACCTCACCCTGGCTTTTAAGCTTATTTGTTTTCAATTCTGCCATAACCCATTAAATATATCACAATCACTCGTTGATGTCAAGAAATGAAGAGGAGTTAAGGATGGTTAAGTCATTCAGGTCAGATTTTTATAGATTACTATCAGGTTACATAACTACTTTGTCATCCCAAGATCGGATGAAACAGCCCGAGAAGGCCTGCTCGATAATTTGCTAAATCATCAAATCACCACCATTAATGTCAATTGAAGCGCCTGTAATATAAGCTGCTTCAGAGACCAGAAAACAAACAAGTTGTGCGACTTCTTCAGGCGTTCCAAGACGAGGAATAGGAAAACTATTTAAATAAGCCTGAGTTTGCTCAGGAGAGCAGTGTTGATGAACCATTTCTGTGTCTATCAATCCCGGACATATAGCATTGACCGTTATACCAAACGGTGCGACTTCCTTGGCAACAGCCCTGGTGAAACCGAGTACTCCCGCTTTGGATGTTGTATAATGAGCGCCGCCCAGTGTGCTGACACTTCTTCCGGCAGAGGATGAAATGTTGACAATTCTGCCGAATTGTTGAGCATTCATAATGCCCAGCACAGCCTTAGTGCAGAGAAATACACCGTTAAGGTTTACATCAAGGACAAGCTTCCATTCATCGTAGTCGATGTTTTCAATCCGGCTTGTTCTTACAATACCCGCGTTGTTGACAAGTATATCTACATTCCCAAATCGCTCCATGACAATTTTAATCATGTTATTAACGTCTTCAGATTTGGAAACATCCGCTGTAATTGCAACTCCTTTTATTCTCTCAGCAACAGAGATTGCTTTATTTTCATCGGTATCAACAACAGCAACCTGTGCACCCTTGGCAGAGAGCATTTCAGCAATGGCTCTCCCCATTCCCTGTGCTGCGCCGGTTACAATTGCGACTTTATTATTCAAATCCACTGATGGCATGATCATTCCTGTTTTCAATTTTATTTATGTAATTAAAAATAAGAATTATCTAATTAAAAAGTATGAGAAACTATCGTATTATTTACTACAAAGTGAGATTTTCTTGATACATTATGAGTGAAAACAAATTCGATATTCAGCTTAACGCAAATCCGTTAAATTATACTTGCTTACACATAACTTACGCATTAGCTTCCTGTCATTGTTGAATCTTTGGTGTAAATAGCTAAATAAAAATGTTCATTACATACAACAAACGGAGGTTGTTAACATGAGAACCTACATAGTGCTACTTTCCTTTACTGAAGAGGGTGTGAGGCAGGTTGGAAAAAGTGTCAAACGTCATACGGCATTTAAAAAACTTGCTGAGGAGAATGGGATCATCATTAAGGAGACATTCTGGCTAAACGGTCCTTATGATGTTTTACATGTAATTGAGACTGAAACAGAGAAAGCAGCGATGGTGCATTCACTTAGTCTCGCTTCTACCGGCAATGTAAGGACACAAACGTTTAGAGCATTTTCAGCAGATGAAATAACAGAAATACTTGAAAGCACATTTAACGTATTTGATCTTATCAGACCGGTAAAATGATCTAAAAACCATATATGCTTTGCTATGGGCCTCCGTGAACTGAACAGGTGACAACTCCGTTGTTCAAAGTATAATCACCGCCACTTGGACAGGTTAGAGCATCTCCCATTGTAAGCATTGTATCTGACACATCATCCATTGTGGCTTCTTCAAGCCATTGGTTTTGAGTTGGATCATTACCAAGGATTGCAGCATAAGTCATGTACATTGCTGATGAGATAGCATGACGGTTTGCAGCGCATTGTGATTCTTCTGCTTTCTCTGACATATCAACATACTTTGGAATCACGATGACCGCTATTATGCTAATGATCACAATTACAATGATAACCTCGACGAGTGTGAAACCTTGATCTGAGGTTAAACGTTTTCCTGGTTTATTCTTTTTTGCTGCGATCTTCATCTTTCAATTCTTATTATTGTTAGCTTTAAACTAATACAAACTATAATTAACGCAAACTTCTAATCCTAAGTAATACACGTTTATTAAGTAAACATATTCACGGTTTAGACAAAAAAGGTGAGATTAGATCTCACCTTTTTTTATATTTTTTACATTTTACCACAGACTATTCATCATCATCTACAATGTCTTCTGTGGAAGAAGACTCACCTTCCTGAGTTACTCCAGAAAGTCGTTCGGCATTTTTTTGGGCTTTGTTCGCTCTGATAATAGTCAATTCTGCCTTTTTACGAGCCTCCTTGTAATTTCCCTGTTCATTATACATCTTAGCTTCCTGCAGGCTGGTTCGCGCTTTGTCAAGCAGTTTAGGGGAGTCAACATCAGCGCCGACAGCAGCCGCCTCTTTTATAGCATCCTCTGCATCCATGATAAGCTGATCAGGTGGTCCCTCACATGCGGTTAGCATGAATCCACAAACTGAAATTACGAAAAGCGTTAGTAACGAATACCGCATTTTCATGATACTCTCCTTACATTTATGTTTAAAACTTTTTTGCAAACCACTAATCAGCTTAATAATAAACATCTTTCAGTGTTTTGTCAAGGCAAGAGACCATTTGAAACAGCATAATTAAGATTTCGTCTATTGACTTCGATATCCCTTACAACCAGATCGACCGATAGTCCTATTAATTCTATACGGCAATTATTGCCTTTCCAATCTATAAAATCTCGTTTTTTTAAAGATAGTCTTTTCTGCTTTTTCTCTTTCTTCTTAAATAATAACGATTAACAGCTTATCAAACAAACTGGCACACTCGTTGCTTTGATTCCCGCTGAACATTATCAGAAAAAACGGATATGATAAAAGGTCTCTACAATGCTGCTGCGGGAATGATACCCCGCGAATCCCAACTTGAAGTAGTTTCTAATAATCTCGCAAATGCTAATACAACTGGTTTCAAGGCAGATAGACGCTATTTCAGAACTGTGCTCAACAGTCGGCTCCTCCATGGTGGCGAGAATGGCGGTCCTGTGAAACTGCCTGAAGAGATGTATTATATAGGAACAGACCAGTCGGAGGGTTCATTAGAAAAAACCGGAAACCCATTGGATGTCTCGATTTCCGGAAAGGGTTTTTTCGCGATTGAAACAGATGATGGTGAGGGATATACTCGAAATGGCAATTTCAGGTTGAATGATAATAACGAGCTTATAACTAGTGAAGGTTTCCGTGTTTTGGGTGAAAAAGGAATAATCACTATAGAGGGACACGATGTCGTTGTCAACAATCAGGGTGAAATTGAAGTTGATGGGAATACGGTTGACAAATTGAAAATGGTTGATTTTCAGAATCCTTACAAACTCAGACGTAATGGATATGGGCTTTTTGTTCCTGAAACGAAAGAGCAGCCTCAACAAGCCGGGAATTTTAATATAATGCAGGGATACATTGAAAAATCGAATGTTAATGTTATAAGCGAAATGGTACTTATGATAGAATTAAATCATGTTTACGAAGCATTACAGAAAGCCATATCCGCAAATGATGACACACTGAGAATGGCTGTAAATGAGATCGCAAGTGTCAGATAAGCAACTAATAGGAGATTAATATGGATAGAGCTTTGAATACTGCCGCTACAGGAATGTACGCTCAACAGTTATTCATTGATAACATTGCCAATAACCTGGCAAATGTTAATACTACAGGATTTAAGTCATCGAGGATAGAGTTCCAGGATTTGATTTACAACACACTTCGTCAATCCGGTAAAACACAAAATCTCGGACAGGTTCTACCGGGTGAGTTACAGGTAGGACATGGCGTTAAACCGGTATCAACTCAAAAATGTTTTATTCAGGGTAATGTCAATCCAACCGGCAATCCACTCGACCTTGCTATCGAAGGCGAAGGTTTTTTTCAGATTATGAAACCGGATGGTACGGTGATGTACACGCGAGATGGATCATTCAAAGTTTCACCTGATGGTCAAATTGTAACTGCTGATGGATATGCTTTAGAGCCGGATATTACAATTCCCTCTGAAAGCTCTTCAGTTACTGTCGCTATTGATGGGACTGTTTCTGTGACATTAATAGGTGAGGTTGAGCCTGAGACGCTCGGACAAATTGAGCTTGTACGTTTTATTAATCCTGCCGGACTCTCAAATTCAGGACAAAATCTTTACTCTGAAACCGCCGCTTCAGGTCCGCCGATACTTGCTAATCCGGGAAGTGATGGTGTTGGACGTGTTTCACAAGGTTACCTTGAAGGCTCAAATGTGCAGATCGTTGAGGAGATGGTCTCAATGATTGTGGCACAGCGAGCATACGAAGTGTCTTCAAAGGCAATTAAAACATCACAGGATATGGGTCAGATTGCTGTTAATCTGAAGCGATAATTTATTATGATTCAATATTTACTGATATTGCTTACATCAATTACTGCCATTGCTGAGTCGGACAGAGCCGGTGAAATACAGTTGGCAGTTGGGGAGTATTACGCATCATTTTTAAATGGTAAAGTTTGTAGTTGGGAGATAGAATTTAAGCGATGTCCGGAAATATCAGCAGCAGATTTCGAAATTGTTGGTTTACGTGGTGAGGATGGATATTCAATTCCAAGAGGCGCGAGGCTCTGCTGGCTTGATGCTGTTATTGATGGAAAGGAAAAATCTCTTCCAGTTACGTTAAATGTAAAAACGCGTGAGATGGTACCGATTGCCATGTATGATATTCCATCACGCACGGAATTGATTGATAGTCTCATTGTGTGGAAATCAGTTTTAACAGAACAAATTGGAGCAACAGAACTGCCTGATCCTGAGAATTTATATCAGTATTGGACAAAAGTAAGCATACCGTTAGGATGTGTAATTACTATGCCTCGTTTAGAGCCGGTTCCTATCATTAAAGTCGGTCAGGAGCTGCCATTGGTAACGAGGATTGGCGTTGTTGAGATTAAAACAAAAGCAAAAGCGCTTGAAGACGCCGGTGTGGGTGAAAGCATAACGGTTATAAATACTGTCAATGGTAAACGTCTTAAAGGTATTGTCGAGCAAAATGGCATTGTGAGAGTGGAGTAATTATGGAAGATCAAAATGAAAGAGCGTTGCTATTCACCATTATTACAATTATTGCGCTTGCAGCAGTAACATCAGCACAGGAAGTCACTTACTCATCACCTTCTTCTCTGTTTTCAGATCGGCGCGCTTATAGATCTGGTGATGTTATAACCGTACTGCTTGAAGAATACACAACAGGCACTAATGAAGCAAGTTCGCAGGCTGAATTCCAGAATAAGTTCAATCTGGACGCCGCAGGTAGCGGTTCGCTTGATTTTGTTCCAAGCATGGGTGTTCAGAGCGACATCGATGGTGATAATAAATCGTCCGGATTGACATCAAGAAGTGGCGCACTGAAAGGTAAAATTGCAGCGCGTGTTGTTAAAGTGGTCGGAAACGGCAACCTTTGGCTTGAGGGTCGTCGCGCTATTGATGTAAATGGTGAAAAGCAAATTGTAATGCTTAAAGGAATGGTTCGTGCTAATGATGTTAATGCTGATAATACTATCTATTCATACTTGATAGCTGATGCGGAGATCACGTTTTGCGGGAAGGGCGAGGTTGATCAAGCTGCAAAACCAGGTATAATTTCTAGGTTTTTTGCCTGGATATTTTAGTTGAGTATTTCTCAAATTCAAAGATACAGGACTATGTGCCAAAAAGTAAAAATCCTTAATACCCAGTTGATTGTTTTGCTACTGATTGTAGCTGCTTCTTTACAGGCTCAAGTCAGAGTCAAAGAAGCCGGCAGGTTGCTTGGTGTTGAAGGGATGAGCCTTATAGGTTATGGATTGGTTGTTGGACTGAACAGAAGTGGAGACAGCCCTAAGAGCCTGTTTACAAATCAAGCGTTGACTAATATGTTAGAGAGGTTCGGCATTGCTGTCGAAGGTGATAAGGTGCGCTCTAAGAATGTTGCGGCTGTGATAGTAACGGCAGAAGTACCTCCCTATTGCCGAACGGGAAGCAGGTTTGACATTACCGTCTCATCACTTGGTGATGCTAAGTCTTTACAAGGTGGCGTTTTATTACAGACAACTTTAACCGATCTCAATGGAGATGTCTGGGGAATAGCTTCGGGACCTATTGCTATAGGTGGTTTTAGCGTTGAAACAGAACAAATTTCCTTAAGAGAGAATCATCCTGTTGTTGGTCGAATTCCCGATGGTGGAGTACTTAAAAGAAATCTTGAGATTGGTGTTGATGATTTTACCAGCCTGACAATTATGTTAAATGCTACTGATTTTACTTCTGCATATAATATGTCGCTTGCTATAAACAGTAATTTTGAAGAAGAGATTGCTTCTGCAGTTGATGGAAAATCTGTTATAATCAAAGTACCGGAAAATTATGCCGATCCTACAAAGATAGTTAATTTTATTGCTCAGATTGAAAATGTACACTTTGCGCCTGATGTAACAGGACGTGTAGTTATTAACGAGCGCACGGGCACTGTTATAATAGGTAGTAACGTGAGTTTAAGTCCGGTGGCAATTTCTCATGGCGCGCTTTCAATCACGGTTAAAAGTACACCTGTTATTAGCCAGGCGCAGCCTTTTGCACCGGGCGGAGAGACTCTTTCTGAGGAAATGTCCGAAGTGTCTGTTGAACAACGTGATACAGGAATGGTAGCTATGCCGGGCGCAGGAACTGTTGGAGATGTTGCAAGCGCTTTAAATAAACTGGGCGTAAACCCGCGTGATATAATTGCGATATTTCAGGCGTTAAAACAAGCCGGCGCTCTGAATGCAGAGCTTGTAATCATCTGATGAAAATATGCAAATAACTAACAATAGTTTATTCAGTTCGACACAGCATTCACAAGACAGCGACAGGTTAAAACAAGCATGCTGCGATTTTGAAGCGCTGTTTATAAATAGACTGCTGAAAGAGATGAGAAAGACGGAAAACATATCGGAAGATGATGGTCTATTTAAAAGTAATAACCCTTTTCAGGGACTTTTCGATTGGGAATTGTCGAAGATTATGGGTGGTGAAGGCTCAATGGGCATCGCAGATGCTTTAATGAAACAGTTCGGTGTTGATGATTCAAAGCAGGATGTTCTTGGTTTAAATTCAGGGATAAGGCTTAATCCAGATAAAGGTGAACTGAAAGAAATAATAGATGAAGCTGCTGCAAAGTATGGTGTGGATTCCTCATTGGTAAGCGCTGTTATTCACTGTGAGTCTGGTGGAAATCCCTATGCGGTCTCCTCAAGAGGAGCCAAGGGATTGATGCAGTTGCTCGATTCAACAGGAAGTGAACTCGGTGTTACCGATCCATTTGATAAAGTTCAAAATGTTCATGCAGGCACAGCTTATCTTAAACAATTACTGGATCGATTTGATAATAATGTAGAACATGCGCTTGCAGCATATAATGCCGGACCTGAAGCGGTTGTGAAATATAATGGAGTACCACCTTACAAAGAGACACAGAATTATGTAAATCGAGTGCTTTCAAATTATAAAGAAAGCCAGGAAGAGTCTCTATCTCAAAATGATATTTTGTTAAACCGGGGTAATAATGGAACAAACTATTGATCGGTTAATTTTACTGATTAAAAACGAGGAAACTATTCTCAAGAACTTCCTTGAGTGTCTTAATCGTCAGAAGGAATTCATCACTCAGAATAAAATTGATGAGTTCGATTCAACGGTTAAAGAGGAAGAACTGCTGATTTCTAAAATTAGGGACTTAGAAAAGGGCAGGATTGAATTAGTGCGTCAGATAGCCAGTAGGGCAGGCTCTATAGAAGATGAATTAAATCTAACGCGTCTAATTGAAATGAACCTTGAGGAATCTTCCGATGAATTAAAAATACTGAAACGAACCCTTGCAGAACTTGTTGAGCGAATAAAAAAAGCTAATCGAATAAATCAATATTTGATAAAACGCTCTCTCAGTTTTATACAGAAAAATATCGATTGGTTCATTGATGACTCAAATCTTAATGTTACGTATCAGCAAGATGGCAGCCAGCAGTTAAAAACTCCCGGCAATCTGCTGGTTAATAAGGTCTTTTAACCATGCCTACGATTAACTCCACGCTTTCAATGGCTAAAAGAGCGCTCATGGCTAATCAGGGCGCCATAAGTGTAGCCAGTGACAATGTTTCTAACGTAAATACACCCGGTTATGCACGTAAACGAGCATTGATGGCTTCTATTCCGGGTCTGGAAACAGAGTTGGGCGTTTTTGGCGGTGGAGTTAGTCTTCTTGGTATTTCGGGTGAAAGAGACGTCTTTATAGAACGGCAGGTTCGGTATGCAATGGGTGAATCAGGGCAGCACGAAACCTGCTATCAGCAACTTAAAATGATTGAGGACATTGTCGGAGATATGGGAGAGACGGGACTGGAAAGCGCCATGGATAGATTCTGGAATAGTTGGCATGATCTGGCAAATGATCCTACATCAATGTCCGCACGTAATGCCCTGTCGGAATCGACCAATTATCTGACTAATAGATTTCATAATATTGATGAGCAGTTGAATAATCGTACCGCAAATATTAATGGCGAAATTGAGAACAGAACAGAACGTGTAAATACTATTATTAAAGAACTATCAAATATTAACAAGGAACTTTCACGCGCAAATGGCGATTCCCCAAGCGCCATTGATCGCAGAACGGTTTTACTTGATGAGCTTTCTGAGTTGACGGGAGCTGAATATAAAATTAATGACAATGAAACAACCAATGTATATCTTAACGGTATATCTTTACTTATAGGAGCAGATATACATGTGTTAAAAGCTGAGAAAGACGCCGACGGTAATGTTTCAGTTATTATTCCTGCTGCTGACAATCTTGAATTAAACATTAATGCCGGGAAAATCGGAGCCTTGTTTGACGTCCGCGATAATGATCTTAGCGATTTAAGAGTTTCACTTGATGAGTTTGCTGCTACTCTCGTTAAAGAAGTTAATGATATCCATATTAGCGGTTACAATGTTGACGGTGCAACAGGCATCTGCTTTTTCGATCCGGAAACGACCGGAATTCATAACATCTCATTATCAGATGAGATACTTGCTGATGTGAATAATATCGCAGCTTCCGGTGATGGTAATGCAGGTGATAATCAAATAGCATTACTAATTGCTGGTCTCGACAATAAAGTTGTTCTGAATAATGGAGCAAATACTTTTACACAGGCTTTTTCCAATATACTAAGTGAAATTGGTTCCAGAGTTGTATATGCTGAAACTGTTGCGGAAGGCGCACAGTTGACATTGCAACAAGCTGAGGTTTGGCGAGAATCTGTCAGTGGAGTATCACTTGATGAGGAGATGGCTGAGTTGGTGCGTTACCAGAACTCGTTTAATGCTTCAGCTAAATTGGTCACTACGGTGGAATCAATGCTCGATACAGTTATCGCTATGGCAAAATAAATTAAGGATTTGGAAATATGCGTATTACACAACATGGATTAGTAGAACAAGTCATTAATAATTTGAGTAATCGTTTGAATGGGGTTGCTGAAAGCCAGGAGCGGGTTTCATCAGGTTTAAGGGTAAGTAAACCCTCAGACGACCCGACTGCAGCATCGGAAATCTCCAATTTAAATAGTGAAATCAGTCGTATTAACCAGTATTACCGCAATGTACAGAGTGGAATATCTACACTTAAAATGACGGAAACAGCGCTTAGCGAAATTAAGGATATTATAATACAATCACGCGCCAAAGCATTGCAGGGCTCTAATGATACATTGAAACCTGAAGATCGTGCTGCGCTCGCTGATGAAATAGATCAATTAATAGGTGAGCTGCTGCGTATCGCAAATCAGAAGTCAGGAGGCAAGTATTTATTTGCAGGAACAGAAAGTAATAAAATGCCATATAAAAGCACAACCAATGAAAACGGCGAATTGATCGGTGTTACAACCCAGTTAGCAGGCGAACAAAACGATATTGAATTGCAATTTGGTGATAATGAGCGAATAGCGACTTCCGTTACTGCACAGGATACATTCGATCTCGGAGATGGCGCTAACCTGTTTGATATTCTATTTAACCTAAAAAGCAGCCTTGAAAATACTCAGAGTAATCAAATCGGTGAAGCGCTTCCAAAACTTGATTTGGCGCTTGATCAGTTAAACGCTGTAACTGCTTTAGTCGGAACTCGTGTTAAGTCTGCAGAAAACCTCATGATTCAGTATGATTCTCGTGAAATTAACCTTACTGAAAGACTGTCAGATCTTGCAGATGTTGATATTGTTGATGCTATAACTCGTATGAACGAGGAAGAATACAGCTATGAATTGGCATTGAAAGTGGCAGCACAAGTGATCCAGCCGTCGTTGGTAAACTTTATTAGTCTTTAATCAATCAAAGTGATTTAAGCTTAATAATAAGATTTAAACAGAAGTTTAATTTGACAGCAAAACAGGACAGCAACAAGAATGTCATTAATAACACCTGAAGAACTCAACGCAGGTAAACCGGTAGAATGCAGCATAATTATCCCCGTTTATAACGGGCTTGATTATACCGAAAAATGCATTGATACTTTGCTTAAGGGCGTGAGTAAAACAGATTTTGAGATCATTGTTGTCGATAATGGATCAACCGATGATACACCTATCTATCTGGCATCCTACGATGATAAAATAAAAACCATATCACCAGGTAGCAACCTTGGTTTTTCGAAGGCTAATAACCTTGCAGCGCAAAATGCGTCCGGTAGATATCTAATACTTTTGAATAATGACACGATTCCTGAGCAAGGTTGGCTTGATGCAATGGTTACAACTGCGAATTCTGATGGAAAAATTGGAATTGTTGGAGCCAAACTGCTCTATCCTGTTGACAGGTTGGTTCAACATGCAGGAGTAGTGTTTACGGAAAATCTTAAACTGATGCATATTTACGAAAATTTTCCGGAGGATCATCCTGCTGTTAGTAAGCGACGTGATTTTAAGATTGTTACTGCCGCCTGCATGTTGATAAGAAAAGATGTTTATTGCGAAACAGGTGGTCTGAATGAGGGATTTGTTAATGGTTTTGAGGATGTGGATTTCTGTCTTAGAGTGGGAGAATCAGGGTATCGAGTAGTTTATGAACCAGATGCGACGGTACTGCATCATACAGAAAAGATGGCAGGAAGGCACCAGCACGAAGATCAAAATGCCATTTTGCTGACTAAGCTCTGGCGGCATAAGCTCACCTCAGACATCAACAAGTATTTAATTGAAGATAATTACAAAGTTAAACAGATATGGGGAATTACAAGATTAGTTCCTCGAGGAGAAAAAATGACTGAACGTTTTGATAAGGCACGTAATGCCTTTAAAGAAGGTGATAATGAAGAGGCATTAAAAATTTATCAGCAGCTTCACATAGAAGATCCTCAGAATCCGATCATCTTAAGCTACATTGCTGACATTCACGATAGGCGAGGCGATTTGGAGAAAGCTGCGGCTACGCTTTTAAAACTATCGCGTATCGAAACATCACCGGGAGTTTTTAAGCGTCTATCGCAAAATGCACTGAAACGTCAACAGTACGAACAGGCTCAGAAATACGCTCGTGAAGCTGTTAACTCTTTTTCATCATTTGATGATGAATCTTCAGATGCGCGTGCAATTCTTGGAGATGCTGCTTTTAAAATGGGTGATGTTGACGGCGCTGGTAAAATTTATGATCTGATTCTGGATTCTGAGCCGAAGCATGTTCGAGCGCTTACCGGTAGAGGTACGGTTGCGCTGATGCAGCAGGATTATCAAACTGCCCTGAATTACTTTGAACGTGCATTAAAGGCTAATCCTCATCATGGAAGAGCAGTGCTTGGTAAAGGTCTTTCCTTCATAAATCTATCCCGTCGTAAAGAAGCTGCTGATCTTATCCTTGAGTCCCTGATGATCGAACCGGATAATGGCTGGGCAATCGCAACCGTACTGCCTCTTCTTTCAGAGCAAAAAAGATTGAAAGAAGCCGACCAGATTATTAAAATCTATCTTGAAATATATCCTGATGACTATCCAATGTTATTAGCGCGCTCAGGTATTAACTTTGCGATGAAATCATATAATCTAAGCCGCGAACTACTGGATAGAGTAATTATAAGTCATCCGGAATATCCTGGTGTGTCCGATCTGGAAAAAGAGTTAAATGCTGTAATGGCGCCTGCACCAGAAATTGCAGAAGCTGTTATTGCTTAATGTCTGAGACTCCTCGGCGAACTTCAATAGTCGTTCAACTTGCTCGTTTTGGTGACCTGATTCAAAGCTGGCCCTTGATTTCAAAACTGCAAGAATGCGATGGGAAAGGTTCAACAGCTTTGGTTGTTGATGATAAACTCGCTCCACTGGCAGCTTTGATGGTCGGAGAACAGTATGTTATTCCTGTACCTACTGAAGAGATATTGAAATCATATACAAATGATAAGCTGCCGGATTGGTGGGTCAGGTCTAAGTTGCTTCTGAAAATGATGAGAGATCACAAATTCGATCAGGTGATAAATCTCAACTTTCATCCATCTGTTGCTGCAATTGCTGAGGTTATTCCCGCTGAAATACACCGTGGAGCCAGATGGAATGATGTAAAGGAGAATAAACCGTCCGATCCTCAATTAAGAAGCATTTTTTCAGCAGCAACAGGCTTGCGAAAAGGCAATAAACACTTGTCTGATATTTGGTTGGAATATGCTGGGGATTCTACGAATGAAACAGATTTCAAATCTCTTAACATACCTGATAATATTGTTGATCGGAGTCGCAATCTCTTAAAAAACAGTCCATTGGATTCGACAAAAGCTCCTGTTGCGGTTATAGTGGGTTCCGGCATGAAAGAAAGGTCATTATCAGCAGAGTTTCTTTCAGGATTAGTTAGTTTAATTACCCGTGAAACACCTGTAATCCTAATTGGTACGGCTAAGGATGTTGAAACGGCAGATATAATCCTTTCAAAATCAGGAGTTGAGAGCAGTCGTTTGATTTCGTTATGTGGAAAAACAGACTTATTAACATTAGCGGGAATACTGAAGATATGTAGGTTAACCGTCGGTGTTGATACCGGATCGCTCCATTTGTCAGCTATGATCGGCAAGAGGTGCTTAGGTCTTTACTTTGGCTCGATGAACTTTCGTGAAACAGGACCTTATGGAGACGGTAATATTGTAGTAACGCCTTATGATCCGTCATATCCATGCCAGGAGCGTGAAATGGAGTTATCGCCGAATTTGCATTCCTTTGATGTTGATAGGGATAGTGTTGCATTAGTAATTGATAACATACTGTACGATTATCCTCAATCACACCTTTATAATGCAAATATTTATGAATCATGCATTAGCGAAAATGGAATAAATTGGTGTGAATGTATGTGTTTTAAAGTACCGTCAGAGCTTTCCTCATCTAATGGTAAGCTGATGCTTGCTTAGGCAAGCTGGATAGGTCATAATAAGTTGATTTTATAACTTAACAAAGATTGATGAATCGAATAAACGTACAAAATCCCTGGCTTAGTAGATCATTTCCTGACCTGTTTATGAAGATTAGGGATATTACTCCTAATCTGACGCTGGAAGTAAATCCTACGCGTAGCGGTCACCCTACCTTAAAAGCTGACGGAATACAAGTTCACAGCTCGTATGATCCGTTGCGAGAAGCCGAGAGTATTGCTGAAAAAGCGTTAAGCGGTATAAACGAGAATGATGTACTTGTAATTTGTGGATTGGGACTTGGCTATTTAGCAGAAGTTATTAGACAGCGTTTTCATGGTAAACTTGTTGTGGTAGAGCCTGATTTGGGGATGATTCACAAAGCTTTATCAACCCGCAGCCTGAGTTTTATTCCACAAGCAACAGCGGCTTTTGGTTTGTCGCCGGAAGATACAACGAAGGTAATTCAGAGCGCGCTTGAAAACAGTAATGACTGGAAGCGAGTTAGACTGATTAAACATCAGCCGTCCATTAAACTCAATGCCGGATTTTACGATGAACTAAACAGAATAATCAACGGACGCCGTAATCAGTGTGTGGAAGGTTTGGGAATTCTTGTTGTTACTCCTATTTATGGTGGATCATTACCGGTTGCACATTATTGCGCTTCTGCCTTTGAAAGACTTGGACATCGTGTAGAATTGCTTGATAATGAGATATATAATAATGCTCGTCTGCAGATTGAAAGTATTTCGTCTAATCGTAATCATCGCAATCAGTTAACCGGTTTGTTGACAACCTTGATGGCGGAATCAATAACTGCAAAAGCGCTTGATCGAGCCGTCGATCTTGTTTTTTTGACCGCTCAATCTCCCATGAGTCCCAATGTAATTCGAGAGCTTCGAGGGCAGGGTATTCCGGCCGCATTCTGGTTTGTTGAAGACTGGCAGTATTTTACCTATTGGCGGGATTGGGCACCGCTTTATGACTATTTTTTCACCATTCAAAAAGATGGATTCAACGATGCGCTTGCAAGAATCGGAGTAAAAAAATCTCACTATCTACCTTTGGCTGCGGATACTCAAGTTCATAAACCCTTGACTTTAACTGAGAATGAAAAAGCGGAATTTGGGAGTACCATCTCGCATCTTGGCGCAGGATACCATAATCGTCAGGAAGTTTTTTCCGGTTTAACGGATCTCGATTTTAAACTTTGGGGTAATGATTGGGACGAGCTGAAATCACTCGGACAGATATTGCAGCGAGAGGGAGCGCGTCTTACCACCGAAGAAAGCGTTAAGGTCTTTAATGCAACGGATATAAACATCAATCTCCATTCATCACCTTTTCATAATGGCGTCAATCCGGAAGGTGATTATGTCAATCCGCGTACATTCGAAATTGCTGCCTGCGAAGGTTTTCAACTTGTCGATGAAAGAAGTCTGTTGCCTGAAATGTTTAAGATTGGAAGCGAAATTACCACGTTTAAGCATGAGAGCGAGGTGAGGGAGTTAATAAATCATTATCGGGCTAATCCTGACGAAAGAAGAAGAATCGCTACGGCTGCAAGACGACGCGTATTGGCAGAGCATACTTATGAAATTCGCATGGCGGAGGTTCTGGAATTTATCTATAGTTACGAAACCACTCCGGCAAGTAGAAGACACCCTGACCATATTGATAATCTGCTTGAAGAAGCGGAAGATGATCCTGAACTGACAGGACTCCTTAGTCATTATAAAGGTAAAGGCGTTGTTACGGTTGAAGATATAGCTGATGATATTCGCAAACGTGAAGGTGAGTTAACAGATCCCGAAGCAATTTTCCTTCTAATGTATGAGTTCAGGAATTGGGCAAAAGAAAAGGAACTGGTTTAACCCCATTATGATCGTAAATATGGAAACGGATTGAAGAGAATTCTAATCATTAACATCGCCCGTATGGGTGACTTGATTCTGTCTTCACCGTTAGTTGCGGGGCTTAAAGAAAAATATCCCGATTGCGAGATCTCACTAATGCACTCCGCACACTTTGGTGATGTTGTCGCTGCAATACCCGGTGTTGATCATATCATTTCGTTATCGATGCATGATGTTATATCTCCGCTTCTCACTAATGGAGGAGGAATTTCCAAGGCTTATAAATTACTTAAAAGCATAACTGATGATTTGCATAATAGAAATTTTGATCAGGTAATTAATATAACCCATACACATTTCAGTGCAGTAATAACCTCATTGGTTCATTGCAAGACAATTGTGGGAATGAATCTTGATTTTGAAGGTTACAAAATTGTACATGGAAACTGGGCTAATTACTACCTTAATTCATGTATGAATCGATCCTTTAATAGATTTAATCAGGTGGATATTAATTGTCGCATCGGAGATGTCAATCTTCCAGGAGAATTAGGACTTGTTATAAAAGACGAAGCGCGTATTGACGCCGGACGGATAATTAATAAATACAAGAAATCAGAACGCAGATTAATTGCGATTATACCAGGAGCCTCAACGCCTGAAAAAGCCTGGCAGGTGGAATTATTTGCTCAGACAATGGCAGAGATTGAAAAATCAAATGCTGTAACATTTTTGATCTTCGGAGCAAGAAGCGAGAACGAATTAGGACAAAAACTGAATGCTGTAATTCCGCAATCAATTAACTTGTGCGGAAAAACGAGCTTTCAACTTTTAACGGCGCTGATTGATGAATGTGATCTGATGATAACTAACGATACAGGGCCCATGCATATTGCTGCAACAGTTGGTACACCTGTATTGGATGTTTCACTCGGCAGCGCTTTATCTCATGAAACTGCGCCTTATGGTAGAAATCATGTTGTTATTGAGCCTCGCATCGAATGTTATCCCTGTCATCCAAAACAACGCTGTACACATCGCTCATGTCATCAGAGGATATCACCATTTATGGTATCAGAACTTGCAACGATGATGTTGGAGGAAAGGTTGCCTGATAGCTTGAGTGATAATCAAACCTTCAAAGACGTCAATATTCTAGTAACATCGTTTGATAAGAATGGCTCGTGGGAACTGAAACCGCTGATTAAAAGGCCGTTGACGGCAGTGGATATCTACAATCAAGCCTTACGTGAAATGTGGAAGATGTCGCTTAATGGACAGCCGGAATGGAATAACTACTATGAAATAGTCGCAAGGGAGATTTCCAGTGAATTGCGAAAAGATTATATACTGCCAAATAACGATCTTCATAATCTGGTTGATTTAACATCATTGCGTTCGCTTTGCACGTTAGCGTCTCGAGGCTTAGAAGAGGCAACTGAACTGGCGTCTTCTGAAGTTAATAATACCGATATAGTGAAAATCAGCAGATTGGGTGAAGGGTTAAAGAATATTGATCTGGATTTGATCAGATTAGCTTATGGTTCTCCGGAGGTGAAACCACTTGTTTCACAATATATCTATACTAAGGAGAACCTCACAGGTTGGGAGCTTTCCTCGCTTGCTTCTCAAACGGCAAAACTTCATGAAAAGTTATTTAATTGGGCGAGGGCGTTAATAAAATGGATCAACGCAATTTATGAAGGCGCTTTGAAAGAGGAGAGAGTTAGAGAACAGGTTGAAAAAATGACCAAGTGTGTTTCCGTATGAAGTAATAATAACTCTAACTACTGAAAAAATGCAAAAGAATACAAACAAACAATCCCATAACAGCTTTGATCTTTCACCGCAATTAAGAAAACGATGTATATATCCGCGTTTGACACGTTCCAAAGGTGTCGTCTTAATGATCGACGCCGGTTACTTCATTCAACAGGAATGTGAACGAGCGTTCCGGCAATGCGGATGGCAGATTGTGAAAATTCCTTTGTATCCACAAAATGATTTTATTGAGAAACTGCTTTTAGCAGTAATTACGCTTCGTCCCGATTTGCTTTTTACCGTCAATCATCTTGGTTTTGATTGTGAGGGAAGGCTGACTGAACTGATTGAATCCATAGAGATGCCGGTTGTTTCCTGGTTTGTTGACAGTCCTGCTTACATTTTGCTTGATCATATTAGAAATGCTTCACCCTACGTAATGACTCCTATCTGGGAGCGGAATTACCTTTCCTTTTTAAAGGGATTTGGTTTCAAGCATTCATTTCATCTGCCATTAGCTGGAGATATGGAAGTATTTTACAAGCCTAAGCGACCCGTTAAACATAAATACCCTATAGCATTTGTTGGTGATTCGATGGTGTACGCTGTCAATAAATGGCGGGGATTGTGCAGTAGTATCCCGGAAGCAGATCAGATTATCAATGATGCCGCAAATATTCTTGTCAGTAAAAATAAACAGAATTCCGCGAAAGTTAGAGATGTTGAAAAACATGATCATTTTGAAGATATTCTTTCCTCTTTAGACAGAGAAAATCAACTAACGATTTCTTCAGCGATTGTTCTTGAAGCTACACAACTTTATCGTATGAAATTAGTAAACAAGTTAGATAGTACGGAATTACACATTTTCGGAGATATTGAGGGTTGGAGACAATATGTACCAAGTCATGTGCAACTGCACGACAGTGTTGATTACTACACGGAATTACCACAGATATATGGTCAAACGGCAGTTAATTTGAACTGTACAAGTTTTCAGATGCCTACTGCTGTTAACCAGCGTGTATTTGATGTGCCGCTTGCCGGAGGTTTTTTGTTGACCGATGATCAGGATGACTTGAGGATGTTATTTGATTCGGAAGACGTTGCCACTTATTCGGATGTAGATGAGTTGACTAAAATGGCATCCTGGTATCTGGCACGAGATTCGCTCCGTAGTAAAATGATCAGGAATGCTCGCGCAAGGATTTCTATTGCGCATACTTATAAACATCGACTCGAAGAGATAATTAATCGAGCTCGAATGTTGTTTGCCGATTCACAAATAAGTTGTGTGTGTCAACCAGCAATTTCTTAAGTTACAAATTAACAGTAATATAGGAGGTTTTAGGATATGAGCGAACAGGCTTTGCAAGTTAGAATTGACGGTCAATTGAAGGAATTACCCTTCAATGATGGAGATCATTTCGATCAAGTCATGGATACGGTTAAAGAAGCTGTTCCGAACAAAGACAACTCAATCCTCAAGGTGAACCTAAATGGGGAAGATATTACCGGAAAGGATTGGGAAGGTTTTTCCGATCTGGCTGTAGGAGAAATAAGTACCCTTGAAATAGAAACCGGTGATGTGAGGAAAATTGCTGTGGAAACCATCGATACCTTGAGTGAGTTTATCGGTAAACTTTCGGAGCAATTGAAAATTGCAGCAGAAATTTTCAGATTAGGTGATGAAAGCAAGGCTATGGCCGCCTATGGTTCTGCTCTTGATGGCGTTCAACTCGTAAATCATACCTTAGCCCTGATCGAGAGAAATCTTGGGATGGATTCCGACAGCAATAAAGTTGGCAGTAATGACTCCATGAAGAGTTTTACTTCCCTTGAACCTATTATATCAGACATGCTATCAGCTCAACAACAAAATGATATGGTTCTTCTCGCTGATTTAATTGAATATGAGCTTATTCCTCATTTTGAAGAAAGACAGCAGTTACTGGAAACGTGGAAAGAGGTGAATGAGTGCGTCACTCAAATAGTTATATAGACTTTCTGAATTTACAACTTGACTTGTTTCGCAGGAATGCTGATGCAATTAACAAAGGTGATCTGATTACTGCTAAGACTACGGCAGATCAATTAAAGCGATCCGTAAAAGCATTGGCTGAGATTATAAATAATTACCGTTGTAAGGATGTATCCTACGACGGTGATAAGCAGACAGTTGAGCAAATGGTTTCAGAAATGAAATTTCTTCACAATTCTGCTTTAGCAAAACTAAATACAAAAAAAAACCAACTTGCGGAACTTCTTTCTGAGTTTCGTAGAGGTAAAAATCTGTTGACAGGTTACCGATCAGGTAGAAAAACTGACAACAGGCTCTTTGATATGGCAGGTTAATAAAAACCGTTATTTAACAAAACTATAGTCGAAATGATGGATGTTTTTATCTTTCATTCAAACTTCAGCTAAAGTTTTTCATTATAGGCGACGATATTAAAGTTGCAAGGGGTTTCTACGAAACAGGAGGTATCGTAGCCTATGAGCACGCGGATAAACCACAACATTCTGTCCCTCACGGCACAGAGGAACTTAGGTCAGGCGCAAAACAGCCTTGATACGGCAGTAAATCGTCTCTCATCGGGGTTAAGGATTAACAACGCTTGGGAAGATCCAGCCGGCTTGGCAGTTTCAGAACGATTTCGCGCACAGATTGTCTCAATGACGGAAGCAGAAAGAAACGCCAATTATGACGTTAATCTAATGCAAACCGCTGAGGGTGCAC